>JAAETV010000385.1 GCA_024227975.1 Actinomycetes bacterium | reverse complement strand
TTCGGTGAGCATCGGCCCTCTCCTTGCCGGCGGCGAGATGGACGAGCGGTATCTGCTGGTTGAGGCTTTCGGCTCGGACACGCGGCCGAACCAGGCCGGCAAAGCAATCCGCGACAGCCAGTACAAGCTGGTAGAGCTGGACAGAGGGGGGCTGAGTCTCTACGACCTACAAGCCGATCCAACGGCACAATCACCCCTACCGCTGTCAGATCTCAACGCCCAGGAGCAAGCCTCACTGGACGAGCTGACGACGGCGATGGCTGACTGGTTGGGCTCGTCATGAGAAATCACGAGAGGCAGCCTCTGAGTTCAGGCCGAGCCACCGACCTCGGACAGGTCGAATAGGTCGCCCGTTGTGGTTGCGAGGAAGGCGTCGAGGGGGATCTCCTCTTGTTTGAGGAACCCTTGCCGAGGCAACAGCCCGTCCCGCACCAACTCCATCACCGCCACCACCGATCCAGCCGTGGTCCAAGCTATGGCGGTCCGGGATCGGCCCGCGAGCTGGCGTGGCTTGAACGCTCGCACGTACTCGACCCGACCCAGTTGGTCGTCGACGTAGCCCTCCGCCGCCACGTGCAGATAGACGACGTCGTCGTTCACCGGTGGCTTGGCCTCGGTGAGGATCTCGCCGGCTAGCTCGCGCCGCTCGCGCATCAGCAGCTCGTGGAAGAAGAAGTTCATGAGCTTCATGTGCCCCGGGTAGCGCATCGTCTTGTAGTCGAGGTTGTCGACCCGGCCCAGGTAGGTCTCACACATCGTGCCCAGCCCACCCGATGTGGTGAAGGCCTCGAGCTGGGTGCCATCCACATAGATCGTCTCGTGCCACTCCATCGGTGACACCCACTTGTGGACACCCTGCTCGATCACCTCACAGTCGTTGAGGTACTCGTTTACCACACCCTCCGACGACCAGTTGAAGGCGTAGCCCATGAGACCCACCGGGTGCTGAGGTAGAGCACCTACTCGCATCCGGATCGAGCGGCAGCGATCGAGCCCCTCGACCTGTGATGCGGCCACGATCCCGACGAAACCAGGCGCCAGCCCACACTGGGGGGCCATGAGGCCCCGCGATGATCCGGCCAGCTCCCGAATCCGGGCCGTGGTTGGAACGTCCTCGGTGAGATCAAAATAGTGGATTCCCAGCCCGTGAGCGGTCTCGGCCACTCCGGCGTTCAGGCTGTATGGCAGGCAGGACAACACGGCATCGACCTGTTCGAGCTCGGGCCGCAACGCAGCGAGGTCGGCCACGTCGACGGAGCGCCGCTCGAAACGCGACACCTCTTTGCTGGCCGAGCGCTGGTCGTAGGCCAGGACCGAGAACCCAGAATCGTGCAACAACTCGGCCGCCAGCAGGCCGACCTTGCCGAGGCCGAGCACGGCCACTCGTTCGATCGCTGAACCGGGACCGCTCATGCTTGCACCGCTTGGGCATCGAAGGTGATGCCCTGGGCCAAAGGCAGCTCATTCGAGTAATTGATGGTCTGGGTCTGGCGACGCATATAGCCCTTCCAGGCGTCGGAGCCCGATTCGCGTCCCCCGCCGGTATGTTTCTCACCGCCAAATGCTCCTCCGATCTCGGCCCCGGAGGGTCCGATGTTCACGTTGGCGATCCCACAGTCGGAGCCGACGGCCGACAGGAATGCTTCGGTCTCACGCACGTCGGTGGAGAAGATGCACGATGACAGACCCTGGGGCACGTCGTTGTGCATGGCGATTGCCTGGCCCAACTCTCGGTACCGCAGCACGTAGAGGATCGGAGCGAACGTCTCTTCACGAACCACGTCGGACTGAGCCGGCATCTCGACGATCGCAGGACGCACATAGAAAGCATCGGGATAGTCGTGGCCAAGGACCCGCTCACCGCCGAACACGGTTCCGCCATCGCCTGCGGCCCTGTCGAGAGCAGACACCATCGAGGCGTGGGCCTGTCCGTCTACCAGCGGGCCGACGAGGGTGCCGTCGGCCAGCGGGTCACCGATGGGAAGCCCGGCGTATGTGGCAATGAGCCGGGGAAGGAGCTCGTCATAGATGTCGTCGTGCACGATCAGGCGGCGAAGGCTGGTGCAGCGCTGCCCTGCGGTGCCCACCGCCGAGAACACGATGGCGCGGATGGCCATCTCGAGATCAGCCGATGGAGCCACGATCATGGCGTTGTTGCCGCCGAGCTCGAGAATCGATCGCCCGAAGCGCTGGGCAACGGCCGGCCCTACCGCCTGACCCATGCGGGTGGAGCCGGTAGCCGAGATGATGGCCACGTCGGTGCTCTCGGTGAGCTGACGACCGACCCCAACGCCCCCGATCAGGACCTGTGACAAGCCTTCGGGCCCATCACCGAATCGGGCCATGGCTCGCTCGACGATGGCCTGGGTGGCCATGGCGGTGAGGGGGGTCTTCTCCGATGGCTTCCAGATGACGGGATCGCCACAGATCAGGGCAAGGGCCGCGTTCCAGCACCAGGGGGCGACCGGGAAGTTGAAGGCGGTGACGATCCCGCACACTCCCATCGGGTGCCAGGTCTCACGCATGGCGTGGCCGGGTCGTTCCGAAGCGATCGTGAGGCCGTAGAGCTGGCGCGACTGGCCAACGGCAAAGTCACAGATGTCGATCATCTCCTGCACCTCGCCGAGCCCCTCTTGGAGGATCTTGCCGGACTCGAGGGATACCAGAGCGCCCAGAGAATCCTTGTCCTTGCGCAGTTCCTCACCTATGAGTCGCACCAGCTCCCCCCGACGGGGGCCCGGAACATTCCGCCAATGGGCGAAGGCATCTTTGGCCTTGGCCAGCGCCTCCTCGACTTCACCGCTGGAGTGTTGGTGGAGCTGAGCGATGACGGTGCCATCGATGGGTGTTGTGATGGTGAGGCTGCCGGTGAGGACCGACTCCGGTTGGATGCCTGCGGCGGTCAGGATCTCAGCATGTGTCATGGGGAGCCTCCATTGGGAGCGATGGCGGTCGAGGGTGTCTGTTGATTCTTGTTCATCCGAAGGTGGCGTATTGTATCATCTGTTTCATGAGCTATCCGGTGACACTCGCCGAACGAATCGCCTCCGCCAGCCCAAGACTCACACCGACCGAGAGGCGCATTGCCAACATCATCCTCGACGACTCCACCATCGTTGCCTTCGGCACCGTTGCCGATGTTGCCGCCCGGGTCGACGCCAGTGGCCCGTCCGTTGTCCGTTTCGCGGCCAAGCTCGGTTTCGACGGGTACGGCGCCCTCCAGGACGAGGCTCAGCGGTCGTTGTCAGAGCAACTCGAACGGCCCGCCGACCGCATTCGCCGTCAACTCGATGGGGATGTGTGGAGCCAGGCCCGAGCCACCGCCACTGGCAGCGTGGAGGCGGTCTTCGAGTCGGTGTCAGCCGAGACCCTCGACCGCATGGGGGATCTGGTCGCCAATGCCCCGGGAAACGTCTGGATCATCGGTTCGGAGGGTTCAGCGGCGGCGGTCGCGCTGGCTGGCGGTCTGAAGCTGCTTCGAACCGGTGTGAGACACCTTGTCGGCTCCCCCTCTTCGATATCGGCCGAGCTCGTCGATGCGACCGGTGACGATGTCGTCGTGGCCATCGACTTCTCTCGCTACGAAGCGATCGTCGTTGGTACATCAGAGCTCCTGGTCGACCTCGGAGCTCCACTTGTCGCCATCACCGATGGCGCCCTGTCGCCGGTCGCGGCCCTGGCGACTGTCTGGTGTGGCGTCGATGTACCCGCCACCGGCCCCTTCGACAGCGCCTTGCCCGCGGTCGCGATCGCCGAGATGTTGCTCGCACACGTGGCTCGGGTTCTCGCCACCGACGCCATTGCCCGGATCGACAAGGCGGAAGATCTGTCGTCGGCCCAACGAGTGTTCTTCGATCTGGAATCGTGAGTCGCTCACGAGGCGAAGTTCGAGCGGGAAATGCTTCGGATCTAGGCCCAGCTACACGTAGGTGGAGCCCTTCATCCCGTCGACGTCCCGGCGCATCTCCACATTGACCAGGGCCGGCTTGCCCGAGGCGAATGCTCGCTCCAGGGCGGGGCGAATCTGATCGGGTTCGGTCACATGCTCCCCATGGCCGCCGAAGGCCTCGACAACCTGGTCGTAGCGGGTGCGGTTCAGCTCCGTGGCCACCAGACGATCGGATCCGTAGACCATGGCCTGGGGTCGCATCATCTGCCCCCAGGCCGCGTCATTGCCGACAACCCCGACGATGGGAAGCCCGAACCGCACCGCGGTGTCGAACTCGAAGCCGTTGAGGCCGAACGAACCGTCGCCATAGATGATCATGACCCGCTGGTCGGGATGGGCCAGCTGGGCAGCCAGGGCGAAGGGCATGCCGACACCAAGGGTGCCGAGCGGGCCTGGATCCATCCAGGTGCCGCGGGGTGGGACCTTCAGCACCTTCGATGACTGGGCCACGATGTCGCCCCCGTCGCCAATCACGATCATGGACTCGTCGGTGGCCACATAGTCGGCGATCTCCGAGCACAACCGCAGGGGGTCAATGGGTACCTCATCGGAGGTCAGCTGGGCCGCCAGCACACCTTCGGCTCTGACTTCGAGCACCCGCAGCTTGGCCGACCAGTCGCTGAAATCCAGGTTCTTCTCCGAGGCTTCGACCGCGTCGGTGAGGGCATCGAGGTTGGCGCCCACATTGCCGACCAGGCCAACGTCGGCCGCCCGGTTCTGGCCGATCAGGGTCTCGTCGAGGTCGAGCTGGATGATCTTGGCCCCGGACGGGATCGAGTTCCCATAGCCCATGCGGAAATCGAGCGGTGTCCCGGCCAGGACGACGAGATCAGCCTCGGTCAGGGCGTGCTTGCGGCTCCGGTTGAAGAACTGGTCGTGATCCATGGGGAGCTGACCTCGACCCATACCGTTGGTGAAGCAGGGGATCTTGACCGTCTCGGCGAACCGGCGCAAGGCAACCGACCCTTCCGACCACTTGAGGGCGGTGCCGGCCATGACCATGGGGCGCTCGGCTCCAGCCAGGGTGGCGAGAGCATCACTGATGAGGGGCTCAGCCGCAGTCGAAGCAACCCGGTAGTCGCGGAAAGGAGGGATGGTGACGGCATCGAGATCGACCTTGCCGTGGAGGATGTCCATAGGGATTTCCAGGAAGGACGGGCCCGGCACCCCGCTGAGGGCGGTGCGGATGGCGATCTCTACGTACTCGGCCAGCCTGGCTGTTTCGTAGCAGGCGTCGGCCCACTTGGTGATGGGCTTCATGACCGAGACATGGTCCATCTCTTGGAGGGAGCCCCGGCGCATGTTGTTGAACGGCCCCTGGCCGCCGAAGACCAGGATCGGGGAGTTGGCCCGCCAGGCGTTGGCAATCCCCGTCACCCCATCGGTGACCCCGGGGCCGGCAGTCAAGATGGCAACCCCGACCTTGCCGGGATTGAGGCGGGCCCAGGCGTCGGCGGCATGGGTGGCGGCCTGCTCGTGGCGGACGTCGACCACCTTGATGCCCTCGTCGAGGCAGCCGTCGTAGATGGCCATGACGTGGCCTCCGGAAAGGGTGAATACGCATTCGACGCCGGCCGCTTTGAGGGCCTTGGCCACCAACTTGCCGCCGTGGACTCTCGAATCGTCAGCCATCGGAATCTTCTCCTGGTGCTCTGGTCGCCGGGTGAAGGGGCGACACTCCCGGCCCCCAACCTAGGATCCCACCATGTCTTGCGTCGAGATGTCGTCACTGAAACCAGGTATCACCCAGATCACGTTGAACCGGCCTGAACGGCTCAACGCCTTGAGCTATGAACTGGTCTCCGATCTCCACGATGCGCTCGATACGGTCCACGCCGACCACGCCTGCCGGGCCGTGATCATCACCGGGGCCGGACGAGGGTTCTGCGCCGGCCTCGACTTGAACGGGTTCGGCGACATCCCAGGCACCGAGGATCAGGGACGGGCCCAGAAGGGGATGGCGGTCCAGCAGTTCATCGCCCGTCTGGTCCCCCACATGCGCTCGGTCCGTCAGCCCATCATCGCCGCCATCAATGGGGCGGCGGCCGGGGGTGGGCTCGCCATCGCCCTGGCCAGCGATGTGCGTCTGTGCGCCACCTCAGCCAAGTTCGGCACCGCCTTCGTCCGGCTCGGCATCTCGGGGTGCGATATCGGGGTGTCGTGGCTCCTGCCCCGTCTCATCGGCGCCTCACGGGCCTGGGAGCTGATGCTCACCGGGCGGGTCTTCGACTCGGCCGAAGCCGACCGGTTGGGTCTGGTGACCCGGGTGGTCGACGACGACGTCCTGGCCGATGAGGCCGTGGCTATTGGCGACGCCATCGCCGCCAATAGCCCCATGGGGGTGTGGATGACCAAGGAAGTGATGTGGTCGAACCTGGAGGTTGGCTCCCTCCAAGCTGGTATCGACCTGGAAAACCGGACCCAGATAATGGCTGGCGGAACCGATGACTCCAGGCGAGCCATGGCCGCCTTCTTCAGCCACGAACAGATCGACTGGCAGAACCGCTGACTTCACTTGCCGCGGTCCTGCCAGTGCTAGCGCTGATCCCGGTTGTTCAGGAATACAGAGCTTCGATCTCGGCCTCGAAGTGAGCGTGGATCCCGCGCCGCTTGAGCTTGGAGGTCGGAGTCAGTAGCTCGCTGTCTGGCATCCACTCCTCCCCCATGATCTTGACCTTCTTGACCCGCTCGGCGTTGTTGAATCCAGCCATCACCCCGGTCAGATCTGACTCGATCTCCGAGACGACGACAGGGTTCTTGGCTAGATCCTCCAGTGAGGTGAACTCGATGTCGTTGTTGGCCGCCCATTGGGGAGCGATGTCGGGGTCGAGTACGACCAGGGCCGACACAAAGGGGCGCCGATCGCCGATGGCGATGGCCTGGCCGACGAGGGGGATCGTCTTGAGCGCCGCTTCGAGGTTGGCCGGGGACAGGTTCTTGCCCCCGGCGGTGACGATCAGTTCCTTCTTGCGGTCGACGATCTTCACATAGCCGTCGTCGTCGATCTCACCGATGTCTCCGGAGTGGAACCAGCCGTCCACCAATACCTCAGCTGTCTGCTCCGGTTGGTTGAGGTAGCCCTGGAAGACATTGCCCCCTCGACACAGCACCTCACCGTCTTCGGCCAGCTTCACCTCGACCCCGGGGCAGGCAACACCGACGTAGCCAGGCTTGACCTTGTAGGCAGCCCACGTCATCGGGCCAGTGGTCTCGGACAGGCCGTATATCTCCGAAAGGGGTACCCCTATCGTTCGGAACCAGGCCAACAGCTCAGCCGGGATGGGGGCGGCGCCAGTGATGGCCACTAGCAGCTGATCGAGCCCGACAAGGCCACGGATGGTCGAGAAGGCGACGGCGTCGAGAAACTCATAGGTCTCGATCTCTTCCGGGGTTGCCGTGCCCCAGGTCATCTTCTCACTGATCGGGCCTGCCGCCACGACCGCCTCGCCAACCGCCTTCTCCTTCTCCGGATCAGCGGCCAGTGCAGCTTGGATTCCGCCGTAGATCTTCTCCCATACCCGAGGCACCCCGAACATGACGTGGGGGTGGACTTCGCCGGCGTAGGCGGCGAACAGGGTCGGATCAGGACAGCATGTCACTTCGACGCCGAAGGCCAGGGACTCGTAGTGGCTGACCATGCGCTCGGCGATGTGAGCCATCGGCAGGTAGCTGACCAGCCGCTTGCCCGCCAAGTCATCGATATCGAAGGCTTGGCGGAGGGACTCCAGGGTCCAGCACACATTGTAGTGGTCGATCATGACCCCCTTCGAGGGGCCGGTCGTACCCGACGTGTAGATCAGGGTGGCCATATCGCTGGGCTGGACTGTCTCCGCCTCTTGGGCCAGATCTACGGGTTCGTTTGCGATCAACTCGGCGTAGCTGACATCACCCAGGTCGGCCTCGTCGATGACGGCGATAGTGGCCAGGCTCGGGATGGAGGGCCCGACCTTGGCAATGCTTTCGTAGAAGCCACGGTCCTCAGCAATGGCCATCTTGGCCGCGGCATCGTTGGCCAGGTATTCGATCTGCTCGGGTGAAGAGCTGTTGTAGATCGAGACCGCGGTCGCCCCCAGGAACAGGGTGGCGGTGTCGAGCACGTGGAACTCGGGACGGTTGCGGATCATCAGCAAGACCCGGTCGCCGGCCCCGATTCCGATGGCACGGAGACCAGCAGCCGCTCGAGCCACTTTGTCGCCGAACTCAGCAAACGTCATCTCATGCCATGCGTCGTCATCATCCTTCCACCGCAGAGCGACCAGCTCTGAGTGCTCGGCCAGGGTCCTGAGGAAGAGCTTGGGCACAGTCTGGCCCTCGACGATGGCGTCGATTTCTGCCGTTGTAGTCATGGTGTCCTCTTTCGCGGTGACAGTGGGCACAGCCCAGCCTGTCCAACCAGGCTACAGGGCCGATTCCACCCGCTGGCAGGGACCTTCGGTCCGACTCCGAGCTCGGCCGAGGACTAGGGTTTCGGGGCCACCACCCTTGGACCACCCGGACGGGGGCATCTCGAGAAACAGGTGAAGTGATGGAGAATGCCGTCATCGTCGATGCCCTTCGCACCCCGATGGGCAAGCGAAACGGGCAACTGTCGGGATGGCATCCGGCTGAGCTTGCCGGCGAAGTACTGGATGCCCTGGCCGTTCGAAATGACCTCGATCCGGGATTGGTCGACGACGTCATCATGGGTTGTGTGATGCAGGTCGGGGCCCAGAGTGTGAACGTCGGCCGCAATGCAGTGCTCAGCGCCGGTTGGCCAGAGTCGGTCCCGTCGACGACGGTCGACCGTCAGTGCGGATCGTCGCAGCAGTCAGCCCACTTCGCCGCTCAGGGGGTCATGGCCGGGGCCTACGACGTGGTGATCGCGGCCGGCGTCGAGGTCATGAGCCTGGTTCCGATGGGTTCCACCGTGCTGGTCAAGGATGTCGGCCAACCCTTCCCCCAACCCATGCAAGATCGCTACACCGATGTGGGTGGCCTCCAGCCTCAAGGTATTGGGGCCGAGATGATCGCCGATGAGTGGGGGCTGAGTCGACACGATCTCGACCAGCTCGCTCTGCGTAGCCAGCAGAGGGCGGCCCGGGCCCGCGACGAGGGCCGCTTCAAGGCCGAGATCCTCCCGGTGGAGGAGCGCCTCCTCGACCGGGAGGCCGGTCGGGTGGTGGTCACCAGGAATCTGGTTACCGCCGACGGGGGGATCAGGGAGAGCTCGATGGAGTCGCTTGGCTCATTGAAGCCGGCGTTCCGCCCCGACGGCAAGGTGACAGCTGGCAACAGCTCCCAGATCACCGACGGTGCAGCCGGCTTGTTGATCATGAGCGAGTCGAAAGCGACTGAGCTCGGCTGTCGACCTCGGGCCCGTTTCCACAGTTTCGCCGTGGCCGGTGTCGATCCCGTCACGATGCTCAAGGGACCGATCCCGGCCACGACCAAGGTGTTGGGGCGGGCCGGGCTCAGTATGAACGACATCGACATCTTCGAGGTCAACGAGGCGTTCGCCTCAGTGGTCCTGGCCTGGGCGGCCGAGCACGAGCCCGACATGGAGAAGGTCAACCCAAACGGGGGTGCCATCGCCCTCGGCCATCCCCTTGGCTGCTCGGGGGCGCGCCTGATGACGACCATGGTCAATGAGCTGGAGCGAACGGGGGGCCGCTACGGACTCCAGACCATGTGCGAAGGTGGGGGAATGGCCAATGCCACCATCATTGAGCGACTCGACTAGGTGGGGCGGGACGAACAATGAGCGATTTCGAGCCAACCACAGACCGGCCGGAGGGGATCGATCCCGATGATCGGCCTGTCGATTCTTCGGCCCGATCGCGCGATGCCACTATCCAGTCTCGCCGCAAGCGCTCGATCCAGCTCCTGGCTGTTGTGGCCCTGGTGGTTCTGCTGGCCCTCGGTGTGCCCATGGTCCGAGCCGTGATCGGTGTTGCGCTGGCTTATGTCATCTTGGCCGCTGGGACTGCCATCCTGGGCGCCTTCGTCCGTCCGATCCCCCAAGTACCACCTCCTGGAGAGCTCCGTCGGGTGAAGCTCGTCTACCGTTGCCCGACCTGTGGAACAGAGCTGCGGATGACTTTGGCCAACGACAGTATTCCACAGGCTCCTCGTCATTGTGCCGACGAGATGGAGCTGATGACCGCTCCAGAGGACTTGTAGCCACCGCTCACCCCCGGGGAAAGAATCCCCCTGTCAGCACGTCCAACAGCTGGGCTTGTCCACAAAGAACCGGGAATCTCGTTGTCAGAGCACCAACCTCCGTCCACAGCTTGAGGATAACCATGTACCGGGTACTGCTACCGCTCGAGGCCTGCCAACCAGTGGGTATGATGTCACTGCTTGTAACAACATATCCCGGACAGTATTCAACAGGCTGTGGGAAAGCTGTGAGTAACAGCGACTCGCTTGTTGCTGTTACTGGTACTGGGTGGCAACAACGATGCCACCCAGTATCAAGCCAAGTCCACCCAACAGGTACCAGTTCGATGGTGCTCCAAAGCCAACGACCACATAGTTGGCAAGGATGACCATGAGGCCAACACCCATCAGGGCGAACATCAGGATCGGGACCAGATGGGAGAAGCGACTCCCAACCTTCACCGGCTCCCTACTGACACCCTGGGTCGATCGCTCGCCCTTGGGGGTCACCCGACCTGTTCTGGACTTGTCTTGGCGCACCACACTGTCACCATACCGTCAGACGAGACGTCCAGCTGAGAATCCAGGGGCCCGCCCCAATTCGGGCCGCTAGCCTCCGTTCGGTGAAGCCTCGTCTGTTGGTGCTCGACAACTACGATTCGTTCGTCTACATCCTCGTCCAGTATCTGGGGGAGCTCGGGGCGGAGCCGATCGTGGTTCGCAACGATGCCAAGACCCTCGACGAGCTGGCCGCTATCGATCCCGACGCCGTGCTGGTGTCGCCAGGGCCTGGCACCCCCGACGCTGCTGGGTTGTCCATGACGGTGATCGAACATTTTGCCGGACGCCGGCCGGTACTCGGGGTGTGCCTCGGTCACCAGTGCATCGGTCAGCTCTACGGGGGGAATGTGATCCGGGCCCCCGAGTTGATGCATGGAAAGACCTCGGTCATCAGCCATCAGGGCGCCGGTGTCTTCGCTGACCTGCCCCGCCCCTTGGAGGCCACCCGCTATCACTCCCTGATCGTGGAACGAGAGACCGTGCCGGACTGTCTGGAGATCACGGCCGAGACCCGGACCGGGCTGATCATGGGCCTGAGACATCGAGAACTCGACGTCGAAGGAGTCCAGTTCCACCCCGAGTCGATTCTGACCGTGGGCGGGATGGATCTCTTGAAGAACTTCCTCGCTCGCTCGATTGCGGTCCCCTAAGGCAACACGTCAGTCATTGCCGCCAGCGGTGGTGGTGGTAGTAGTTGTTGTGGTTGTGTCCTGTTGGCGGGGCACGCCAACGTGGATGGTGACCTCGGTGCCGATAGCGACGACCGATCCCGCTTCGGGGGCCTGGGAGATCACGTTGCCGATCTGGCTCTGATCGTCGACTTCAACCGGAACGGCGATGGGTACCAGGTTCTTCTCGCTCAACTGGAGCTCGGCCGCAGCCTGAGCTAGGCCAGCCACGGGGGGAACCTCGGTATTGGTGGCCCCGCTCGACACCACCACATTGACCCGGTCGCTCAGATCGACCTGGCTTCCAGAAGCTGGCTCGGTCCGGATCACCACACCCTCTGGCACATCGATGCTGCTCTCGTAGGTGATGTCGATCGCGTCGCCGGCAAAGCCGAGTTGACCCAGCTGGAACGTGGCGTCAGCCAGGACCACATTGGTGAGGTCAGGGATGGTTCCCTGGGATGGTCCGGTGGAGATGATGAGGGTGACATCGGCACCGACATTGACCTCCTGGCCTGGGGCCAAGGACTGGTCGATGACCCGGTCCTCCTCGACCGTGTCGCTCTCCTCATGTTTGATCGAGACCGATAATCCCAGATTCGTGAGCAGGGTGTCAGCCTCGTCGCGGGTCAGGTTCAACACGCTCGGTACCGGGATCGTCACCGCCGCGGCCACGATGGAAATGGTGACCTCGCTGCCGGGTTCGAGCTCGGTTCCAGAAGGCGGATCCTGGGCGAAGACCTCATCCTGCTGGTATTCATCGTTGTCGGCAAAGACAGGGTTCACCGTGAACCCAGCGTCGAGTAGCCGGTTCGTAGCGGATCGCTGAGACTCACCGACAACAGTTGGGACCGCTACGGTGATGACGTCTACTTCGGTGGGGGTCGTCGGATCGGAGATGGCCCTGGCGATGAACAGCACCAGCCCGATCATCAGCAACAACAAGCCGGCCAACATGATGACGAAGACCCCGGTCCGGCTGGGGGGCTCGTAGTACTCCTCAACCGGTTCGACCTGACGAAC
>JAAETV010000384.1 GCA_024227975.1 Actinomycetes bacterium | reverse complement strand
TCGAGAGCACTCGATCTCGACAAGCCACCAGGGCTGGCCGAGGCCATCGACTGGGTCTCGGCTCTCCATGCCCTGGGGATCAGCGAGATCGACCGCACGACCATGGACGCCACCATCGGCTCCATCGCCAAGACCCCCGACGATCTGGTCACGATGAGGGCAGCCCTGGCCGAGGACCCGCTGGCCTCATGACCTCACCGGTGAACGGGCTCGGCCGCCGCCTGTTCAACGACATCGACCGAGCCCTGGTTCTCGCCTCCCTGGCCGAGCGACTACGAAGGGCTGGCCTTCAGGTCCCCCTCACAGCCACGGTCAGGGCCACCGAGGCCCTCGGTACCGTCGGGCCCGTCTCGGTCGACGATCTCTACTGGCTGGCCAGGGTCGCCTTCGTCACCAGCCAAGCCGAGCTTGGGATCTTCGATCGGGTCTTCGATGCCGTGTTCGACACCGACCATCGGCTCCGAGACAAGGACCGGGGCCAGCGTCGGGCCCCAGCCCAGCAAGGCCCAAACCCTGACGATCGTCACCATCGGATACGGGCCCAGGTCGATGGTGATGTCGTCGAGGGTGGGGGCCTCCCCTGGGCCACCTTGCCCCGGGCCGCCCTGGACGGCATAGATGATGACCTCGACGATGGCCACCGGCTGGCCCTCCCGGAGCTAGCGCCCACCGTCGACCCTGGACTGGCCGATCGGGCCTTCGACCTGCTGGATCCAGACGAGCTGGCCCGAGCCGGGGAGCTGATCGAGGCCTCGCTCTCGAACTGGCCCCAACGTCGCAGCCGACGCCGCTCAACGGCCGCTCATGGTGATCGACCTCACCTGCGAGCGGCCCTACGGCGGGCCTTGCAGACCGGGGGTGAGCCACTGGTCATGCCCCGATCGAAGGCCAAGCTGCGGCCCCGGCCGGTGACGATCCTGGTCGATGTCAGCGGATCGATGGAGCCCTTCGCTCGGGCCTACCTCCATGTCAGCCGGGCCCTCGCCACCATGGCGCATGCCGAGGTCTTCGCTTTCGCTACCGACCTCACCAGGATCACGGCTTCCCTCCGGCTACGGTCGCCGCTGGAAGCCATCGAGCAGGCATCGGACGAGGTCGGGGACCGTTTCGGGGGGACCAGGCTCGCTACCAGCCTGGCCCGCTTGGTCCGTCATCGCTCGTGGCCCGATCTGGTACGGGGAGCCGTCGTCGTCATTGTCTCTGACGGCTGGGACACCGACCGGCCCGAGGATCTCGTCCGTCACCTCGGCCGGCTCCGGCGATTGGCGGCCAGCATCATCTGGGTGAATCCCCGCCTGGCGGCCGATGACTACCAACCCCTGGTCGGGGCGATGGCGGCTGCTCTCCCCTATTGTGATGCCTTCCTCCCCGGCAACACATTGGCGGCGATGGACGAGGTGATCACCGCAATCACTCAGACCACCACAACGACCTTGCCCGGTCGGGTGCGATTGTCCACATAGTGCGTGGCATCGGCAGCCGCCTCCTCGGACATCCGGCACCCTGTCGGGTTGGGATCAGGGGCTGGTTACGGTGACAGCTTGGCTTCCTACGACATCGCGTCACCAGACGATCAGCATCGGGTCCGAGAGCTCGCCGACCAACTACGGGCCTCTCCGAGTGCTCCCACCGGCGGGGTAGCCGTCAAGACCAGCGTCGAAATCGACGAGGCGCTGGCCGACAAGCTCGCCCAATCCAAGGGGGCCGTCGAAGCGTCGGCGTGGACCGGAAAGCTCGCCGTAGTGTTCGCCATGTGGGGTGAGCAACGCCGTCTTCTGCCGAGATCTGCCGACAACCCGACGGGTGAAGACTCGCTCAATACCAAGCTCGACCAGCTCGCCTGGTTGTTCGACGGCTCGAATGTCGACTGGTCGCTCATCGCCGTCGACGACGGTGATCCTGACGACTCCGCCGCCGTCGCCATCGAAGCGGCCCAGCGTCACCGCCAGAAGGATCGGGTCACCGTATTGCGTCTGGCCGACGCCATCCCGGCCGGTTCAGGCCCGCTTGCCTCGCTGGCCCATGTCGACGACTCCCGCAAGGGTGGGGCCATCGCCCTTGGTGCTCACCATGCAATCGGAGCCGGGGCTGACGTCGTGGTCATCACCGATGCCGACAACTCCGTCGACCTTGGTCAAATTGGCCTCCTCCTTCAGCCATTCTCCAACGGTGCCGGTGTGGTGATCGGTGACCGCAAACACGCCGATTCCGTTCTGGTGAAGGCCGAGGCCCGGTGGGGTCCCGGCATCGTCGTCCTCCGCCATATCCAGCGGATGGTGGGTCATGCCCTCTTCGATCGGGGTCTGCGCGATACCCAGGCGGCTTTCAAGCTCTACCGGAGGGAGGCGCTCGAAACCATTCTGGCCGCCCCCTCAACCTTCGGGTTCTCAT
>JAAETV010000383.1 GCA_024227975.1 Actinomycetes bacterium | reverse complement strand
GGTATGGACACGGGCGAAACGCTCCCGCTTGAGCCGCTTGATGGTGCGGCCCATGTTCCGGTGTTGACGGCGGATGGCGTGGTCGGGAGTGCGGCGATCGACCCGCGACGCATTGCGTTCCAAGCACACCCCAACCGGCAGATCGAAGACGATGGCAGTAGCCAAGACGTCCCACCGGCGCGCAATTTCGACCAACTGGGCCCGGTCCTCGGGCTTGACGTTGGTTGCGTCGACGACCGTGAGTCGCCCCAACTGGAGCCGTTTGTCGATGATCGTATGGAGAAGCCCGAAGGCGGCCCCGGTGACCGACTGGTCGGTCTCGTCGTCGCCAACGAGGGCTCGGCAGTGGTCGCTGGACACGATCTCAGTCGGGATGAAGTGCTGGCGGGCAAAGGTCGATTTCCCAGAGCCCGAGGCACCGCACAATACGACAAGACCCATTTCGGGCAGGCTGATGGTGTAGTTCTGATCACTCATCGGCTGAACACGACCATCTGGGTCGGAGGACCCGTCGCCGAATCATCGGGCCCGATGCCAGAATGAGCCACCCGGTAGTCATAGCGGTCGCTGATGTCGGCCGCCCAGGCTGCCATCTGGTCACGATCCCACTCAAATCGATGGTCACCGTGTCGCAGCTTGACTGGATCCAACCGGTCGAAATGGACGTTGTACTCCCGGTTCGGGGTCGTGACGATCACGGTGCGAGGTCCAGCCTGCTCGAATAGGACCTGGGCGAAGACGTCGAGGCGTTCGGGGTCGATGTGCTCGATGACCTCCATGACTACTGCCACGTCGAACCCATCGAGTCGATGGTCGCGATAGGTCAGAGCCCCTTGGACCAGCCTGATCCGTTCCCGACGACGTTCCGACAACTCATCCAAGCGCAACCGACGTTCGGCCCGTTCCAGGGCCCGGATCGAGACATCGACCCCCAACACATCTACAACACTCGGTTCGGTGAGCAGGCGCGACAAGAGCCGCCCCTCCCCACAACCGAGGTCGACCACCTTGCCCCCGCCCGCGGCGACCACCGCACCCATCACGGCATCGTGCCGTTGCTGGTTCAGGCTGAGGGGCCGTTCGACCGTCTCCTCCGCCCGATCGTTGAGCCCATCGATGGTGTCAGGGTCGTCGGCCGTCTCGGC
The DNA here is from genome assembly GCA_024227975.1 of Actinomycetes bacterium. Next base: position 102 of record JAAETV010000383.1, on the reverse strand, counting down.
CAAGCGAGCCAACGCTTGGCGAGCCAGACCCCCGTAGCGAAGGTAGCGCCGGGCAATGAGCTCATGATCGGGATGGCCAGGGAGCCACTCGCCACCGCGGCG
>JAAETV010000382.1 GCA_024227975.1 Actinomycetes bacterium | reverse complement strand
GTCGGCGTTCAACGTCACCCAGGTCACGTTCATGCTCCTCGGTGGCCGGCTTGCCGACCGGCTCGGCCGCCGCCGGGTCTTCCTGGCCGGCTTGATCATCTTTGCTGTTGGCGCCGCCTTGTCCGGGGTGGCGCCATCCATCGAACTCGTAATTGCCGCCCGTGTGATCCAGGCCATGGGTGTCTCAGCCATGTTGCCATCGTCTCTAGCCTGCGTCCTGCCCGAGTTTCCCGTCGAGCGACATGCAACCATCGTGTCGTTGTGGTCGTCGATGGGTGTGTTGGGTGCGGCGATGGCACCCACAGTGTCGGCCGGCCTGCTCCAAGTGTCGGGATGGCGGGCTGTGTTCATCGCCGCCGTGCCTATTGCCCTGGTCGCATTCATCGCCGGACGACGAGTGTTGAGCCCTGGTGTGGTCGTGACCGACCCAGCACCAATCGATCTGGTCGGTGTCGTCGCGGGAACGATCGCCATCGGCGGCTTGACCTTCGCCCTCGTCCAGGGTCGAGTCTGGGGTTGGCTCGACCCCCGCATCACTGTCACGGCCGCAGTGGCTCTGACTGGCCTCGTGCTATTCGTTCATCGATCTCGGACTCACCCCGAACCATTGCTGGATCTGGAGATACTCCGTATCCGGTCATTCTCGGTCGTGACGATCGCAGGTGCCGTAGTCTCGATGTCGGCCGCCGCTACCTGGTTTCTCTATCCCTTGTTCATGATCGAAGTATGGGACTACTCCATACTCCAGGTGGGGCTGGCCATGACCCCCGGACCGGTGGCTCTGATCGTGTTGGCCCCACTAGCCGGTCGCCTGGCCGATCGCCACGGCTATCACGAGCTACTCGTCTTCGGCGCCACCTTGGCCACGTTGGGAACGGCTTGGTTGGCGTGGCGGCTCCAGCCCGACGAGACCTACCTTCGAGCCTTCCTCCCCGGCACCTTGTCGATCGGGAGCGGGATGGCCTTCATGCTCGGCCCGGCCAACGCCGCTGCCCTTCGCCAGATCCCACCGACCCAGCTGGCCTCAGCCAACGCCGCCTACAACATGGTCAGGATGACGGCGTCGGCACTCGGGGTCGCACTCATGGCTGCCATCATCGGCGACACGCCAGCTGGTGATCGCATCGATGCCTTCCGAGCCGGCTGGTGGACGATGGTCGCAGTGATGAGCTTGGGGCCGATTCTGCTGGCCCTTCGATACCCGCGCCCCTCCCCCGAGCCAGTTCCGTCGATCTGATCCGAGGCCCTGAGCTGACCGGAAGAGGATCCGGCGGTCAGGCCTGGAGCGCGGCCCACACCTTCTCGGGTGTGAGTGGGGTCTCCAGGTGGCGTATTCCCAGATGGGAGACAGCATCGATGACAGCGTTGTAGACGGCGGGGATGGCCCCGACCGTCCCCGATTCACCCACTCCCTTGGCTCCCAGCTCATTGACCCAGGTCGGGGTCTCCAGGTGCACCACCTCGAAGCTCGGCAATTCGGCGGCCGAGATCACCGGGTAGTCCATGAAGTTGCCCGTCAGCAGGTTGCCGTTGTCGTCATAGTGGATCTCCTCCAGCAGGGCCTGGGCCACGCCCTGAGCAATCCCGCCGTGGACCTGACCCTCGGCCAACAATGGATTGATCAGCCGTCCAGCATCGTCGGCTGCCACCAGACGCAACAAGCGAGTGGCCCCCGTCTCCCGGTCGACTTCGACGACTGCGACATGGGCTCCGCTGGGAAATGTCGGCATCTGAGGGCTGTAGTCGTGGGACTCGACCAATGGGGCATCGAGGCCGGCCGCCACCTGAGCCCACGGAACGCTCACGGCCGGGCTACCGGTCACATGGAAGGCACCGGCCTCGGCGTCGAGCACCACATCACCGACGGCGGCCTCCATCAGATCAGCTGCTGCTTCCCTGGCCCGGTCGATGAGCTGGGTGGTAGCGGCAGCGATGGCTGAGCCCCCGATCTGGACCGAACGGGAGCCGACGGTCAGGCCGCCCCGCTCCACCTGGTCGGTGTCGCCGTGGATCACATCGATCATGTCCATTGGGACACCAGTACGGTCGCTGACGATCATGGCCCAGGTCGTTTCGTGACCCTGGCCATAGGGGGTCGCGCCGCTCACGACCCTGACCCGACCATCGGGTTGGAGAGCGACCGAGCCGAACTCACCACCCGGGCCACCGGCCGTGATCTCGACATAGACCCCGATCCCGACGCCGAGCAGGACGCCGGCGTCCTGGTGACGGCGCTCGGCCTGTTCGGCTCGAACCTGGTCGTAGGCAACGGCTTCGAGGGCCAGCCGCAGAGCCTCGGGGTAGTCGCCGACGTCATAGACGGTGCCGATGCCGGTCGTGTAGGGCTCGGTGAAGCGGGGGACCAGGTTCTTGAACCGGACCTCGGCCGGGTCCATCCCGATCTCAGTGGCGAACCGGTCGACCATCCGCTCGATGGCGACCGCGGCCTCCGGCCTGCCGGCACCCCGGTAGGCCGTGGTCGACACCTTGTTGGTCACGACTGTGGTCGCGTTGAACCCGACATTGGTGATGTCGTAGGTCCCGGTCAGCATCCGCTGGGTCATGCCAGCCAGCACAGCCCCGATGATGGGGTGGGAGCCGGCGTCTTGAAACACATCGAGCTGGTAGGCCGTGATGCGACCGTCCCGCATACCCCCGAGCTTGGCGTACTGGATCTGGCCTCTCCCCTGGGGCATGGCCGCGATGTTCTCGCTTCGGGTCTCGGCCCACTTGACTGGCCGGCCGAGAGCCCGGGCGTAATAGCCGATGATCAGCTCCTCGGGGTAGGTACGGGACTTGGCCCCGAAGCCGCCCCCGACATCGGGTACCACCACCCTCACCTGCTCCTTTTCCAGCTCATAGATCCGGGCCAGCAGGTCACGGGTCGGATGGGCTCCCTGACAAGCCGAGTAGTGGACCAGGCGGCCCTCGTCGGTCCACCAAGCGGCTCCGGCTCTAGCTTCGATGGGAGCGGCCGTCAGCCGCTGGTTGACTATGCGCTCGGAGACCACCACTTCACAGTGGGAGAAATCGGCCCGCGATTTCGATGTCATCCGATTGACGACATTGGTTCCGTGGGCGGGAAACAGGACGACCTCGTCGGTGGCCGAGGCCTCCAGGTCGATCACGACCGGTAGGGGTTCGTAGTCGACGAAGACGAGCTCGGCCGCATCAACGGCCTGCTCCCTAGTCTCGGCCAATACGGCGGCCACCGGTTGGCCGACATAGTGGACGGTGTCGCTGGCGATGTAGGTGCGCCGCATCTCCTCGGGGAACACGGGCAAGAGGTTGGGCACGAGGCCCATGTCGGCGATGTCAGCGGCAGTGAACACGGCGACCACGCCGGGGGCGGCGCGGGCCTCGTCGACGTCGATGCCATTGATCCGGCCATGGGCCATGATCGAGCGGGCATAGACCAGATGGAGGACATCCTCCAGGTCGAGATCGTCGACGTAGGTGCCGCCGGTCGTGAGGAAGGCAGGGTCCTCCCGCCTCACGACCCGGTTGCCGAGAATGCTCATTGGCTCCCTCTTTGGGTGAGGGCGGCACCCAGAGGCTCGACTTCGGCCGCCACGAAGGGGCCCCGCATGGAGAAGATGATCTGATCGACGACGCCGACCCACACTTGGGCCTCATCGGCTAGCTGGGCCGGGTCGGCTCCCGCTGGCCACGCCAGGTGGACCGACCTCTTGATCTCGTTCTGGTCGCGCCCGATGCGCTCGCAGTGACCGAGCAAGGCGTCGTTGCTCTCCTTCCAACCCTCGGGGTTGGAGAAGCTAGCGTCCCACTGTTGGGCCCAGCGGGCGACGACGGCCAGGGTCCGCTTCTTGCCCGACCCCCCGATCACGAGGGGAGGGTGGGGTCGCTGGATCGGCTTCGGCTCACAGCGAGCATCGGTGATGGTGTAGTAGGAGCCGGCGAAGTTGGTGACCTCTTGCGACAGCAGGCCGACGATCACCTCGATGCCTTCCTCGAACCGGTCGAGTCGTTCGGTGATGGTGCCGAGCTTGATGCCGTAGGCGTCGGACTCCTCCAGGTTCCAGCCGGCGCCCATACCCAGCTCGAGCCGACCATCGGAGACATGGTCGACGGTGGCTGCCATGTTGGCCGTGACCGCCGGATGACGGTAGTGCATCCCGTTGACCATGCTTCCGATCCGGATGCGCGAGGTGGCCTGGGCCAGGGCGGCCAGCATGGTCCAGCTCTCCAGGCAGGGGCCGTGGGTGTCGCCGATCAGGGGATAGAAGTGGTCGAAGTTCCAGGCCGTGGTGAAGGTCTCGCACTCGTCGGCTGCTCGCCACACGTCGAGATAGTCCGACCAGGCTCCATGCTGGGGTGGTGTCTTGAGTGCGTACTCGACCATCGGGGGGCTCACTTTCTCGTGTCTCGTTCCGAGCTTGGTCGCTCAAGTATCAGTCATTGCTCTTCAGCGATGCCGCTCGGCCAGCCACGCTTCGAACTCGGGCCGACGGTCGTCGGCGATGGGGAACGTCCCGATGCTGGAGTCGCCAGCCGCCACCCGTTCGATGGCCCACTCCTCTTCGATCTCTTGAGTAAAGGCGTCGTTGGCTACTTCCTCGGCCAACAGGGCCGGAACCACAACCACTCCCTCACCGTCACCGACGAGGATGTCACCGGGGAACACGGTCACCCCGGCGCAAGCAATGGGAATCTGATGGTCGAGGGGGGTGTGGAGCCGGCCGAGGGTAGCGGCATGGGATGACTGGTGGTAGACGGGCAAGCCGATCTCGGCGATGGCGGGGGTATCGCGCAGGGCCCCGTCGGTGATGAACCCTGTGGCCCCGAGTTGCTTGATTCGCATGGCGAAGATGTCACCGATAGTCCCGGCGTGGGGCTCCTCTCGGGCCTCGCAGATCAGGACCTCTTCGGGCTGGATCGACTCGACGGCTCGACGCTGGGCGTTCGGCCCCTTGCTGCGGCGCTCGAAGTCTTCCCGCTTGGGTACGTAGCGCAGGGTGTGGGCGTAGCCGAGCATGCGCTGACCGTCGTTGAGGGGGTGCAACCCATTGAGGAACGAGTTCCGCATACCGCGCCGCTGGAGCTGACCAGCGAGTGTGGCCGTCGACACTGTGTTGAACTTCTGACGGACATCGTCGGTGAGCTCATAGGGCCGATGATCTTCTTCGCTCATGTCACTCCTGGTTCCTGTTCAGTTTCTGGGATGCTGTTCATTCCACCACTCCGAAACTGATCTGTCCCAAGGGACCGAAATCAGCAACGAACGTGTCGCCAACCACAAGGGGGTGAGCCCGAATGAATGAGCCTGAAAGAACGGTATGGCCGGCTTGCATCTCGACCCCGAACTCGTGGAGCTTGCGCGCCAGCCAGGCCACCGAGTTGACGGGGTTGCCCATCACAGCCGACGCCACCCCCGACTCTTCGATCTCACCGTTCTTGTAGAGGGCGCCACCGATCTGACGGACGTCGATGTCGGTCAGGAGCTTCGGGCTACCACCGACCATGACGAAACCACACGAGGCAGCATCAGCGATGGAATCGACGACCCCGGGCTTGCCCCGCTCGGAGTAGCGCCCATCGACCACCTCCACCGCCGGCAGGACGTAGCGGGTGGCGTTGATGACGTCGACGGCGTTGACATCGGGGCCCCCGAGGTTGGTATCGAGCACGAACACCAGCTCGATCTCGACCAGCGGCCGATTCATCGTGCTCATCGATACCTGGGTGCCCTCGTCGAGGAACCAGTCGTCGAACAGGGTGCCGTAGTCGGGTTCGGTGGCTCCGGTGGTCGAGCGCATGGCCTTGGAAGTGAGTCCGACCTTGTGACCCTTGATGACCCGACCGGAAGCCACCTTGGCTTCGGTTACGTGTTGGCCGATGGCGTACGCATCGTCGATGTCGGCCCCTTCGTACGCCAGCGAGATAGGGGTCGTCCAGTTCCGGGTGCGTTCGGCTTCCAACAGAGCCGCCGCAGCTTTCCGCCGTTGGGTGTCCGACATGGCCATGGTGGTGATCCTCCAAGATCTCGATGCTGTTGGTGCAACTGGTGCTGTTCCATCCGGTTGAACCGACCCGATCCCCCTACGGAGCGATGTTCAGCGCAAACCGAGCCTGGCCTCCCCAACACGGCCCTGACCGTAGCTCACTACTTCGACATGCAGTGCAACCCAGATCTGGAGACGGAGGCCTCGACGGCCAGATGCATGACAAGTCCCACCGCTCACCTCATGCCAGCACTGGCACTGGCAGGTGTCTAGTTGTCGCTAGAACGCGAATTGGGGAGAGACCGTAGAGAACCCACCGAGAGAAGCGCCGGTAGTTGTCGCTATGACGCGGAGTCGGGACGCATCTGCCCCGGTGGCACGGGAACGCTACCGAGGATCTCGTCGATCCGAGCCGGGCTGATGCGAACTTCGACGCCGGCCCGTTCCTCCTGGAGCAGCATGGCAGAGCGGGAATCGCGTCCACCCCAGCCCCGGTTGATGGCCTCAGTCATCTCCTGCAATGTGAGATTGGCCAACCGCATCGGCACATCGACCTCCCTCCCCAGCTCGCAAGCGAGGCCAACATCCTTGTGGGCCAGTTCGAGGGCGAAGCCTGGCGGATCGAAGCGGCCGGGCAAGAAGTTGCGGGCCAGCGAGTCGAAGGTGCGCCGCCGGCCCAAGGCCCCGGCCCGCACGGCCTCCCACAACCCGTCGGGATCGACCCCGGCCTTCACCCCCAAGGTGAAGGTTTCGGCCAAGGCCGTCTGGATGATATAGCCACTGCAGTTGTGCACCAGTTTCGCTACCGACCCAGCCCCTATTGAGCCGACATAGCGAGGGGCGTCGCTGAAGGCGGACAACACCGGTAGCCAGCGCTCGAAACCGGCCTCGTCACCCCCAACCCATATGGCCAGCCGACCCGAAGCAGCACCGTCGGGCCCACCACTGACAGGAGCATCGAAGGTATCGACCCCATAGCCGGCCAGGGCGGTATGGATCCGACGCATCACGGTCGGAGAATTGGTACTCAGATCGAAGTAGGCCAGGCCCCGCTCAGCCCCGTCGACCAGCCCCTTCGGGCCGAGGGCCACGGCTTCCACTTCGACCGGCCCCGGCAATGAAGTGAAGACGATCTCAGATCGGGCCGCAACCTCGGCGGCCGAGGTAGCCCCGTCCGCCCCTTGCTCGACCAAGGCTTCGACCGCATCCCGATCGAGATCGTGCACCGTCAACCGGTGACCCCCCGCTACCAGATTGGTCGCCATGGCAGACCCCATCGTGCCCAGCCCTATGAATCCGACCTCCATCGCTGCTTCCCTTCCGTCGTCGGCTCAGCCCCGAACATCTCGACCGCCAGCCAGCCCTTCACTGCTGAAACTGACCATAGACGGCGCGGGTTGCGTCCCTACGGGCTGGGTCCGACAGGAGATCGACGTTGTCGCACCACTGCTCGATCGAGCCGAGGCCGGGTGGAAGGCGTCGAAGGGTCTCGTTGTCAACACCATTGGCCAGCAAGACCTGGGTTTCTCGATCGACTGCACGGTAGGGCCGATCGAAGAAGGTGGTGATGACGGCATCGGCGGTCGGCAACCCGACCGCCCTCTGCCGGTCGGCCAACGCCTCGATCGCCGCGCACAGCCCAGCTTCCCGCTCTGGCCAGTGTCGGGCACCGAGGGCGGCGCTGAGACGTTCAATGACCGCAGGCCCAGCGGTCAGCGCCCCCAACGCTGACCCCATCCACTTCGGATAGGGAGACCAGCTCCGTTCCAGCAGGAAGGCCAGGTGGCAGATATCCCGAGCCAGGCGAGCGGCTACGAGCCGGGAACCGACGTCGTCACCAACATCACCGGTGCGGCCGACAAAGGGCAACTCCTGTTCGAGACGGGCCCATGCGGCGCCGAGCACATATCGCCACACATCGTCGGGATACCAGAGGAGTCGGTGCCGGAGGCGACCATAGCCAGCTGTGTCGTCGGCGAACACCGGCCCCGCTGTTGTTTCGAGTACCGACTGGCCAGTCACGCAGAGCCAATCGACAGCAGTCAGTGGCCTGTCGCAGGGGACTCCGAGTCGGCTCTGGGCGAAGCCATCGACGGTTGCGATCTCGACCCGGTGGTGGGCTCGCTCATCCCAGCTCACAGCGAAGCGCACCGGGTAGCCGGCGAAGGTCTGGGGAAGGTGGCGCTGAAGGACGTCGTCGACAGGTTCGATCACATTGGCGTGCTCCTTGTCGACCAGGATGGTCAGACGGCAGCCGAAGTCATGATCAGCCGACCGGCCGTCGTCGTACCCCAACACATCAGAACCCGAGCCAAGGCGGGCGGCCAGATAGCCGACACCGGGCATCGCCTGATCGAGCAGGGGACGCACCGCCTGCTCGAAGAACGACTGGGCCAAGCTGGCCCCCCGGCTCACCCTCGGAGAACCTAGGCCCCGGGCAACCGGTAGGCGGCGGCCGCCGGCTTCAGCGGTCGGGCATACCAGAGTGGTCGCCTCAAGTCGCCGGATGCGGGTCGGGTCTTCGCCAACCAGTCGAGGTAGGCCTCGCGTGACTTGGCTGTGTCGACGACGACATCACCGTAGGCATCACCAGCTTCCGCCGGTGAGACGCGGACCCGCTGATGCCAGCACTGCATCCCCGAAATGGGATCAGGCTGGACACAGAAGGCGGCGTTCTGATGCACCCCGGTGTCGTTCCACCAGATCCGATTGGTGTCGGGATCGTCAGAGTCGTAGGGGGCGTTCCCATGCTCCCGCTCCAGCTTCCACACCGTCCCACCGTCTCCATTGGACGAGCTGGTGACGGTGGCCTTTCCTGCACCCCAGGAACGGGCCTTGTCTTCCTCCAGGCGCCAGCGGCCCATGTGATGGGAGGCGGCAACAACCCCAGGGCGGATGCCCTCGGTGCGCCAGGCCGAGATCACGAAGTGACCGATCCTGGTGGTGACCCGGACCAGGCCGCTCTCCTCGATCCCCAACTTCTCGGCGTCCTCAGGGTGGATCCACAAGGGGTGACGATGGCTGATCTCATTGAGCCACTTGGAGTTGGCCGACCGGGTGTGGATCAGGGTCGGGAGACGGAAGGTCGGGAGCAGGATTCGCTCGTTCCCTTCCATGTCCAGGTCCTCCCAGTGAACGTGTGACGGGATCCACTTGGGGGTTGCGTACTCGGCCCAACCCCAATCGGCCAGCGTGGTCGAGAACAGCTCCAGCTTCTTCGACGGAGTGGGAAAGCCCTCTTTGGCTTCGCCCTCGATCTCGACGGCCGGGGATCCGTCGCCAAGGGGAGCCAGCTTCAGACCATCGAGGTCGGCCAGGTCGCCCGACCAGGCACCAGCCGTGCCCTCCTTGCGAAAGACCCCATCGATGTCCTTGTGCGTCCCGTCCAGGGCGGACGGGTCAACATCGCGCTCATAGGGCTCATAGGGCTCGGTTGGGACAGAGAAGGCGGAGCGATCACGCATGTACTCCAGCGGCGTCTGGCCCACTTCGGCTGCCGCTTCGGCCAGGCCCGGGACCTTCTCGCTGAACATCTCGGCGTAGTACTCATCAATCGTGACCGGCTGGCCCGGGTGCTCGGTCGACTCGAACCATTGGCGGATCCCGAGCTCACCGTCGGGATCGATGCGCCAGCTCAGGTCGATCCAGAGCTCATTCTCCTCCCACACCTCACCAGGGTTGAAGTCATGGCTGCGGGCATCGGGCCCCAGTTGAGCACCCTCGGCCAACTCGGCGATGCGGCGGAAAACCGGCTGACGGAAGCCGATCCAGCGGCCGGCGTGGGTCTCGAAGCTAGCAACATCGTGTCGCTCGGTCGCTACTCCCATGGGCAGTACATAGTCGGCGAACCAGGCGCTCTCGGACCAGGTCGGAGTGAGGGCGACATGGCAGCGCACCTTCTCCTCGTCCTGGAGGGCCTCCATCCAAGAGAACCCGTCGGGGTTGGTCCAGATCGGGTTGTAGACCCGGGAGAAGTAGACCTCTAGCGAGCCCCGGCCCTCGTTCAAGAAGTGGGGGAGCAAGATCGACATCTCGTGGTAGGCGAGGGGGTATTCGACGGGCCACTCCAGCTCGTTCCAGCTGTTGATACCGGGGGCCCCGATGGGGTCGGCCGGCTTGAACTTGTTCATCCCGTTGCCGGCAGTGCCCCCCTTGGTGGCCACCGAACCGGTCAGCACATTGAGGAAGAACAGGCAGCGGGCCACCTGCCAACCGCCCATGTTGCCGGCTCCCGCCGCTCGCCAGTTGTGGGAGGCGAACCTGGTCGGGTGGTCACCGATCAGCTCGGCAATCTCGCGGATGGTGTCGGCGTCGACCCCCGTCTTCTGTTCGGCTGCTTCGGGGGTGTACTCAGCGTATTCCTCCAACAGGGCAGGGCGGAACTCCGACCACTCGACGGAACGGCCCGGGTGCTTCTCCCTCAGGTAGGTCTCCCAGTTGGTCCACCGCTTCATGAACGAGGCGTTCCACGTCTCGGACTCGATGAGGAGGCGAGCGATGGCCAGCAGGAGGAAGGGCTCGGTCCCGGGCCAGGTCGGGAGCCAGTAGTCGGCCTTGGCTCCGGTATTGGACAGGCGAGGATCGACGGCGATGATCTTGGCTCCTGCGGCCTGAGCCTCCATGATCCGCTGGGCGTGGGGGTTGAAATAGTGACCGGATTCGAGGTGGGCCGAGATCAAGAAGATGACCTTGGCATTGGCGAAGTCCGACGAGGGGCGGTCGTGACCCATCCATGACTGGTAGCCGAGCCTGGCGTTGGAGGAGCAGATGTTGGTATGGCTGTTGTGGCCGTCGACCCCCCACGCCTTGAGGACGCGCTCGGTGTAGCCATCCTCCCCGGGACGGCCTACGTGATACATGATCTCGTTGTTGCGGCCTTCGGTGATGGCGGTACGGATCCTGGCCCCGATCTCATCGAGGGCTTGGTCCCATGAGATGCGCTCCCACTGGCCGCTACCCCGCTTCCCGACCCGCTTCATGGGATACATCACCCGCTCGGGATCGTAGACCTGGTTGAGGGTCGCTGGACCCTTGGCGCAGTTGCGACCCCGGCTGGCCGGGTGCTCAGGGTTACCCTCGATCTTGCGGATCTCGCCCGATTCCTTGTCGACGTAGGCCACGAGGCCACACGCCGCCTCACAGTTGAAGCAGGTGGTGGGGACGATGGTGTAGCTCCGCTCGACCTTGTCGGGCCAGGCCTTGGCGTCGAGCTCTGTCCAATCGTGCCACTGCTCAAATGGGGGGTACTTGGACAGCTCGGTCACGCTTGCTCCTTCGCTGATGCCTGCTCGATCGGGGTCGGTCCGCTGATCATGGTGGTGTGCTCCCGCCTCATCGGGCCCTCACGAGAGCGGGACCGACTGGCCGGCCCTGACGAACGAGTTCTCATAGGCGAACATGCCGACGAGGGCCGACAGCCCGGCTACTGCTAGGAGCAGCGGGCTTTCGGTGGTGGTAGCCAGGAGGGAAGCGGCTACCACCGCGGGGACGAGGAGTCCGAGGACCACCCCTCCCCACCAGAACTGGGTGGCATGGAGACCATGGGTCATGGAGTGCAAAGCCAGCTCGACATGGCGGCTCCCCCTGGCCGTCAGCTCGACGGCCAGGAGGGCGGCGGTGGCAATCACGCCGCCCAGCACCACCCAGGCGATAGCCGTGGGCTCGGGGATGTCCATGAAGAGGTCGAGGATGGCGAAGCTGGCACCGCCGGCCGTCACGGCCTGAGCCAACAGGACCGGGAGCAGGAGGGGAGTCTGCCACAGGTCCCGTCCTTCGCACTGGGCGAACAGATAGGAGGTGTAGCCGGCTGTCCCGGCGGCGCCCGCGACTGCGGGGATAGCCAGCACCTTCACCAACGACGCCGATGACGTGAGGCCCCCGATCCACCAAAGGGCGCACACGATGGCGAAAGCCAAGAGGATGTAGGCCCCTTTGACCAGCCATGAGCTCCAATTGCCTCTGATCAAGATGTAGTGGAAGCGGCCAGGCTGTTTGAGGTCGGCCGCCAGGAGGAAGCCGGTCAGGCCCAGCATGGCACCGGCCACCATGGGGGGAACAACCCCGACCGCGGCCTGGTTGTCGCCATGGCCCAGGAGGACGAGCAAGGCGGCGACGGCCATGACTCCGGCTGCGATGGCCTTGGAAACGAGGTAGCCGGCGACCTTCTCAGCCCATGTCGTCTTGTGGGGGGTGGTGTAGGCGGTACGGGCCACGACCCCTTCGAGATCGATCGGTATCGACCCTGCTCCTACGACCAGGGTGGGGTGAGCGGGCCCGGTCGGGTTGGCCGCGGTGCGGCGCAGGGTGTCGGCCCAGATCATGCCGTCATTGGCAATGGCGGTCCGGGTTGGGTCGAGAGAAGCCTGATCGGCTCCCCGGTAGAAGACCTTGGGTTTGGTGTTCTGCTCCGGGGCCCGGACAGCAACATCATCACGGGCGATGATGCGGGAGATCTCTGAGGCGGGATCGTCGAGGTCACCGATCTTGATGGCCTCGGTCGGACACACAATCTGACATGACGGCTCCAGACCTACCTCGATCCGGTGGTTGCACATATTGCACTTGTGCGCCGTGTTGGTCTGGGGATTGATGAAGAGGGCATCGTAGGGGCAGGCGTTCATGCATGACTTGCAGCCGACGCATCTGTCGTCCTGAAAATCGATGACACCGTTGCTGGCCCTGTATAAGGCCGAAGTGGGGCAGATCTTGGTGCACGGGGCGTCCTCACACTGGTTGCAACGCATCACGCTGAACTTGCGGGCCACATCGGGGAACGAGCCCGTCTCGATGTACTTCACCCAGGTGCGGTTCACCCCCAGCGGCACATCGTGCTCGCTCTTGCACGCCACCGTGCAAGCATGGCACCCGATACAGCTGTCACTATCCAGAACGAACCCAAGCCGGGTCATGCCCTCTCCATCCCATCCACCTCACTGGAGACCGATGTCGCTGCGTGTCTGACCCCCTGGCCGACGGTCCCGGTTCGACGACCCGCTATTGCTCCCATTGCTGTTGGAGCATTGTGGTAGGTGCGTGGTCTACGAAACTGTTGGCACCCAACAGCCAAGTAAACGTACGGTCTTCCAGATTGCCAGTCAAGCGAGCACGACCAACACCGACGACGCCTCACCCGTCGACCAAGCGACGCGCCAGCTCTTCATCGCCACCACCGCCGTCAGCGCTGACGCATCCGACGCCATGCCCCCAGAAGTCGGCACCAGCCTTGGTCAGGACGCAGTCGGACGCAATTCACTGGGGGCACCGGCCGACCAATCGGTGACGAAGCGCAAGCGGTCGCCCCGGATGATCGTGGTTCGCCACTCAATCGGCTTGCCATCGCGGGAGCCGAGCCGTTCGAGGAAGAAGGTGGCGTCGGATTCTCGCAGACCGAGCCTCGTCCGATCGGTGGCGGTGGGGATGACGGGGGTGAGGCGCTCCCATCCCTGATTGGGAACCGGGGCTCCGATCTTGGCCAGCTCGTCGTAGAGAGCGGTTTGGGTCCAGTCCACATCGAGCAGGGGGGCGGCCAGGTCATCGGGCAGCCAGGCTCGATCGACGGCAAGAGGGGCGTCGCCCGCCATCCGCAGACGAGCCAACAGGACGAGTTGGCTCGATTCGTCGACCCCGAGACGAGACGCCGCTTCGGCATCGGTCACCACCCTCAGGTCGAGGACCTCGCTGGTCTGGGAGACACCAGCCGACTCCAGGGAGTTGAACAGGCTGTAGAGGGTGCCGAGGGACTGCTCGAACTCGGACCGGTTGACGACGGTGCCCCGGCCGCGCTCCCGAGTCAGGAGGCCAGTCTGATTCAGGTGCCTGACGGCTTCCCTCACGGTGTGGCGGCTGACCTCGTAGGCCTCAGTGAGATCGAGGTCGGTGGGGAAGTGGCCATCGTCGAACTCACCGGACTCCAAGCGGCGGCGAAGCTCAGACTCCAATTGAGCCCACAGCGGCATGGGACTCGTCCGGTCGAGTGGCGTGATCACGGGGACCCCCTGCCTACGGCTACTTGCATCCGGACTTCCTACCGTACCATGGCAGTAGTCCGGGGCAAAGGACGTCCCATCTCCCGAACCTACGTATATCCGGACAAAACCGGTGCGACGAGCTAAACCCCTTGGTGGGTATCGGGGTTCTCGAACTCGGCAACGCGGCGAAGATCCTTCGGTCGTCCGACGGCAAGGCGTGTGGCATTGAGATCAGGCACGGAGAGGAAGTGAATCTCGGCACCATCCACGGTGCAAGAGTCGGCTCGGTCAAAGAATGCCACCAGATCGAGGCCACCCCAGGGGAGGGCGGGAGTGCAGCAATCGCCGGCTGCGGTGGGAGCCCTGAACTGCACTTTCGGGCGCTCGAATGCGGCAGGCCCAGTGGCGAGGGGTCGTTGGTCGTCGTCGAACAGGTCGGCCCCAACCGCGGACACAGCCGCCGCCATGGCGGGGGCATCGGCCGGGTCACCTGACCACAGCAGATCGAGATCCCCGGTCAGCTCCGAGGAGCCGTGGAGGATCCCGGCTACCTGACCGATGACGACAACCCGTACCCCATGATGATCGAATGAGCGCAGCAGGGGCAGGGGGTCGAAGCCGATGGCGTCATCGCTGGCGATCGTGCCGATTGTGTCGTCGGCGTCGTCGTGTTCGATGCCGACCCGCTCCCGGTCACGGGTCAGCTCTTCGATCCGTTGGACGGCCATGCGTAGTCTTCTGGCTGGTGCAGGGTCCTCGATCTGGATCACGATAGTGCCCGAGGTCCAGGCCGGCTCGGGCCGGACCGACCAACGTCGACCCGATACAAGAGTCAGTCACTCAGAAAGCGAGACACCACCCATGCCGATGCCAATCGAACGTCTCCACCACATCGCCGCAATGGCCGGAACCGAAGTCGGAGTGAGTAACTGGAAGCTGATCGACCAGTCGGCCATCGACGGTTTCGCTGCCCTCACCGGTGATGACGGCGACATTCATACCGACCCCGAAAAGGCCAAGGAGATCGCCCCATTCGGAGGCACCATCGTCCAGGGCTTCATGATGCTTTCGCACCTCACCGGGTTCGCCAAGTCGCTCCGCCTGCCCGATGAGGGTGTCGTCTTCCGGCTCAACTACGGCTTCGACCGCGTGCGGATCATCACACCAGTGCCCGTCGGGTCGCGGATCCGCGGCCGGTTCAGTGTCGCCGGGCTCGACAACCGGGGGCCAAATGCGGCCCTCGTGACCCTGAAGGCACAGATCGAGGTCGAGGGCATCGAGACCCCGGCGGTAGTGGCGGACTGGTTGGCCTACCTGCAGCTCTCCGACGAGACAGAATGAAATCCGACATCCCGGTCCTGAACCTCATCAGCGACCATCTCGACCGTCAGGTCGAGCTTCGCCCAGACCAGGACTTCCTGGTGCAGGATGACACCAGACTGAGCTACGCCGCGACCAAGGTGGCCGTAGACCTGATGGCCAAAGCGCTGATGGCCACTGGTGTCGAGAGGGGCGACCGGGTCGCCCTCATCGCCAACCCGACCCCGTCATTCTGGATCCACTTCCTGGCTGTGACCAGCGTCGGGGCAATCTGGGTAGGCCTCAATCCGAAGTACACGAGCAGTGAGCTCGATCATGTCGTGAGCGATGCTGAACCGTCGACGCTCTTCGGGTTCTCGACCCTCGACGGTGCATCGATGACCGAGGAGCTCCGGCGACTGATGGTGACTCATCGCTCGCTGGAACACCTCGTGCTGTTCGACGCTGGCCGTTCCGATGAAGACAGTACCGGCCTGGCCGTGGATGACTGGCTTGGGGCCGCCGACGGGGTCAGCGACGCCGACCTCGCCGACCGACGGGGCCACGTCACCACCCTGGACCCGGCCTTCCTGGTCTACACCTCGGGCAGTACGGGTCGACCGAAAGGTGCCCTCATCACCCATCGGGGCTCGAACGTGTGCAATGTGATCGCCATCGAGCGCAAGGGCCTGGCCGACCGCCGCGTCATCTGCAATCTGCCCATCAACCATGTCGGCGCCATCGGCGACATCTGCGGACGCACGATGACGGGGGGCGGCACGCTCTTCTTTCACGAGCGCTTCTCGCCAGAAGCCACGCTTCGGGCGATAGAGATCGAGCGCCTGAACACCATCGCCGGCGTTCCAACCATGCTCCAACTATGTGCCGATCATCCCCTGTTCGAGACGGTGAGCTTGTCGTCGGTCGATCTCATCGCGTGGGGCGGAGCGGCCATCCCGGCCGAGCTGCTACAGCGCCTGATCGACAAGACCGGCGCACCACACTGCACCATGGGCTACGGCATGACCGAGGTGACCGGAGGCGTGACCTACGCCGGCCTCACCGACTCCGTCGAGCTGCTGTCGACGACCGTCGGCACGCCCGACGAGCGACAACCACTGCGCATCTGGCACCCCGAAGGACGGGAGGCCGAGGTGGGTGAGGCCGGTGAGATCCAGACCAAGGGTGACTTCGTCATGGCCGGCTACTGGCGCAACCCGGATGCCACCGCCGCCGCCTTCACCGACGACGGATGGTTCCGCACCGGCGACCTGGCCCTGATGCGCCATGACGGATATGTGCAGATCGTCGGGCGGATGAGCGAGATGTTCAAGAGCGGTGGCTACAACGTCTACCCCCGAGAGGTCGAGCTGGCGTTGGAGGAACACAATGGCGTCTCGATGGCCGCAGTCGTCAGCCTTCCCGACCCGACGTTCCAGGAGGTGGGGGTGGCCTACGTGATGGGCGATGCCGATATCGACCCCGCTTCACTCAGGTCATTCGCGGCCGAGCGGCTAGCGAACTACAAGGTCCCAAAGCGAATCCACGTATTGGACGAGCTTCCTATGCTGCCCATTGGCAAGGTCGACAAGAAGGCCCTTCGAGCCCTTGCCAAGGTTGACCCCTCACCGCCTCTCTCCCCAAGGGTCGGCTGACTGGGCAAGATCATCCAGCCCGGATCGGATCAGATCCACGATCTCGGCGCCGCCATGCCCAGCATCTTCCATCACTGTCAGGGTCGACGCGGGCCATTCCCGATGAAGGCGCCAGGCTACGTCCAGGGTGCTGGAGATGTCATGGCGTCCGTGGAGGAGGTGCCCGGGAATCGTAGCCAACGAGGACATCCCAGCAAGCAGTTGTGCCGGTGAGAGGAAAGCAGCATTGCTCCAGTAGTGGGTGACGAGGCGGGCGAAGCGAAGCTGGAATTGGGGATCGGCGGCAGAGAGCCGGGGCTCAGCCCCCGGCGACAATGACATGTGGGTGTCCTCCCACTGACACCAAGCCGCCGCCGCCTCAACG
>JAAETV010000381.1 GCA_024227975.1 Actinomycetes bacterium | reverse complement strand
CAGTGTCGAGCACGGCATGTTCATGACTCAGGAGTGCGTCGAGGTGATGCTCGAACAGGGCACATACCTGGTCCCGACATTGGCGGCCGGGCATCGGGTGCAGACCGACGAAGCACTCCGGGCCATTCTTCCCCCCTTCGTTCAGGAGAAGATCGACCGGATCGAGGGTCGAAGCGCCAGCTCGCTCAAGATGTTCTACGAAGCAGGGGGCAAGATCGCCATGGGGACCGACGCCGGCGTTCCGTTCTGCGCTCACGGCGACAACGCGCTGGAGCTCGAGCTCATGGTCGACGCTGGAATGAAGTCTCTCGATGCCCTGGTGGCGTCTACCTCCAACGCAGCCGACCTCCTCGCTCTGAAGGATGAGGGCTCGATCAAGGAGGGAAACGCCGCTGATTTCCTAATCGTCGATGGGGATCCGGCCGTCGATATCTCGATGGTCTCTCGCACCGAGAACCACCGGCTGGTGGTCAAGCGAGGAACACCGGTCGCCGGCGCCAAAGGTTTCGCTGGACCGTCCTTCGCATGAGGGTCCAGCTCTTGACCACGATGTAGGCAGCTCGGGGAGACTTCTGACCCTTCGCCGCCCCATTCCCGTCAGTCGTCACCCCACTGGCGGGCCTCGTCTGAGAAGTAACTGGTCCTGGCCAGGCGGGAGTTGTCCGACTTGCCAACGTAGCCAACAACGACATGGTCGAGGTGCTGGATTGCTCGACCGAGGGGCATGGCCTGAGCGTTGATCGAGGCCTTGCTCGCGGTGGTAGGAACCGGGGGCTGGTTTGTGATTTCGGCTGCCAGGGACTCGCCAGCCGGGATCAGGGCCTCATCGTTGTCAACCGTGTCGGTGAAGAACCCGAACCCGTCGAGGGTGGCCAAGTCGTAGGTCCGCCCGAGAAGGAGCATCTCCTTGGCCCGGTGGGGACCCACCAGGTTGACGAGGGCCGCGTTGGCATGCCATGTGAGGTTGTAGCCGATGCTGACCTCATTGACCGTCAGCTTGATGGTCGGGCTCCCGATGCGGAAGTCGCACGCAGCCGGGAGCACGGCTCCGCCGCCGATCAGGTAGCCATGGCAGAGGGCGATGGTGATGGCGTTGAGGTGGAGCAGGGTGTCATACATTCGAGCCCCTGCCTTGGAGCCGACCATCGAACCCAGGCTGGTCTGGCGGGGCTGGCTCAGGTCGGCGCCGGAGCAGAAGCTCTTGCCCTCACCCCGTACGATGACGGCCCGGATCGAAGGGTCAGCATCGACAATCAGACAGGCGGCGTGGACGTCGGCCACCAATTGGGCGTTCACGGCATTGTGGACCTCAGGCCGGTTCAGGACCAGGTGCCGGACCGGGCCGTCGCCATCGAGTCGTACCGTTTCCCATTCACTGGTTTGTGTCATGCCCGGAGTCTGGCAGAGGGGTAGGGAGACGATGAACTCCGCAACCATGTCACATCGTGGTGCTCGGCCAAGGGGCCAGAATCACACCGCCTATGCTGGGCGGTGTGGGAAAGCTTCGAGCCGATCGGGTATTGCCGCTGATGGTCATACTCTTTGCCGGCCTGTTTGTCGCCGCGACGAGTATTGCTGACCGTTCGTGGATCATGGGTGGCATCTTTCTGACGGTCTTGGGTGGGCTGGCTTGGTGGTCGTGGCCCGGCCGTCGGGGCCCACATATCTCCCATCAGGAGGCTCAGGCCAATGCCTCGGGCGGGGACGTGATCGTGTATTGGCGACCGGGCTGAAGCCACTGTGCCCGGCTGAAGCTCAAGCTTCGGCGGGCTGGCCACGACGTGTCGTGGGTGAACATCTGGCAGGATCCCGAAGCGGCTGACTTCGTTTCCTCCAAACGGGGAGGGAACGAGACAGTTCCGACAGCCGTTGATGGGTCGGGAGTCCTGATTCCGGCTACCGCCGAGGCCATCCGAGATCAGATCGCCGCTCGACGGCCCAGCTGATGATGCAGCAGAGGGCTACGACGCCGAGGCCATGAGCCAGGCCGTTGACCAGCGAGCCTTGGCTGGGGCCATCGATGGCGAAGGTGCCCAGTTCTCTTGATGACCAGAACGGGAGGAATATGGCGAAGGTGTCGAATGGGTTCACCACAGCCTGAAGGCCTGCGAACAGAAACAAGACGAGGGCGCCTTCCATCTCTCGGTGAATGAGGGTGCCAATGGTGGTACCGACGCCAACCGCTACCACGGCCGTCACTGCCAGGTCGACCCAGACTGCGCCGAGGCTCCTGACCTCATGGTCGATGGCGACCACCACCCAGAACAGCGCAACCAGGGTCATGCCCAGACCGCTCAATCCGGCGATACGGCCGATAGCCAGCTGCCACTGAGGCCAGCCGGCCAGACGAAGACGGGGCTCCACTTCTCTGCTGGAGGAGGTGGCAAAGAAGGCGGCGGTACTCATGGCCCATGAGGTACCGAACACCAACGCCCTGACCGACTGGCCGATCGAGTCCCTGGCCGCGAAGGAGAACAGGATCGGGAGTCCTATGAGAATGGCCATTGTCAGTCGACGGCGCAATAAGGCTCGCAAGGTCATCTCGGCTACCAGAGCTGGGCCCCGAACGGAGGATGGGTCGTCGAGCACGGACGAGTCGGCTGTCATTGGGCCACTTCCAGCTCGAGTACGGTGTGGGCGCGATGCAAGACGTCGTCGGAGTGGCTGGAGACGACGGCCGCTCCCCCATGCTCCGACCAGGCCCACAACAGCTCCCAGAATCGTCTGGCACCATCGGCGTCCATGCCCTGGTATGGCTCGTCGAGTAGCAGAACATCAGGTTTGGCCACCAGCGCTGTGATCACCATCAGCTTCTGCCGGGTTCCACCCGAGAGCTCGAGAACGATTGGGGCCGAGGCCGCGTCCCATCCCAGCTCGGTGGCCAACCTCAGCCCTTCGGTCCGAGCGGCGGCCCGGCTGACCCGGGCCGCCGCTCCGAACAACTCGAAGTGCTCGGTCGGCCGGAGATAGGGATCGACTCCGCCGGCCTGAGGAACATAGCCGACGGCCCCCTTGAGCTCGACATGGCCTGAGTCGGCCGGTTCGAGCCCGGCCAAGATACGGAGCAGGGTCGACTTGCCAACCCCGTTTGACCCCATCAGGGCCACGATCTCACCCCCGCTTGCGGTGAAGCTTGTTTTGTCAAGCACCTGATGATTCCGGTACCGCTTGCTCACAGCCGTTGCGGTCACGATCGGGGTGCTGCTGGGTCTCCTCGGGCTGGGTTGATGAGTTTGGGCGGTGAGGACGGACACCAGTTCTGATGCATAGTCGGCGGGGGGGCCGAAATGATCGAGGGCGGCCTCGTCGCTTTCGGTCAAGAAATCCTCGATCTCAACGACGATCTCGGTTCGGGTCGTGAGGGCCAGGCCACGGGCTTCTAGCTCATGGATCAGGGTCGCGAGCCAGGACTGATTGTTCACCGGTGAGCCTCGGCGGCCAGGAGCCCGGCAACTGATGCGGTGAATTGAGCCCATTGGTCTCCATAGGCCGCTAGCTCAGTGCGCCCGGTCGCGGTCAGCTCGTAGCACTTGCGCCCGGGCCCACCCTCTCCCGCTTGCCACTCCGAGGCCAGCAAGCCGCGGTCCTCCAGTCGGAGCAAGGCTGGGTACAGCGAACCGCCCCGGATCCGACCCAGACCGTGGTGTTCCAGTTGGGCCGCCAGGTCGTAGCCGTAGGCCGCTCCTGATCGTCCGATCAAGGCCAGGAGACAAGGGTCGAGGACACCTCGAATCCAATTCGCTGGATAGGCTTCTGACATAGATCGGCAGTCTACCTAGATGGAAGACAAACCTGCGGATTGTAAGACGAAGCCCACCACCGGCCGCAGGTGGCTTGGAGTTTCGGCCCAAGGGCGAAAGATCCCAGAACCTGGCTCTCCAACACCAGCAACCTCCGGCAAGGGGTGAACCCCCAAGTGGACGATGTCTCGGAGCGCAGTCGTGCTTCTGATCGCGATGATCTGCGACAATGTGGTTATGACGCTCACCAGCTACCGAGTGGCCCCGTGAGTGCTGGGCACGGCCATGGTGGACATGGCCATAGCCATGGCCCCGGCTTGGCCCGAGCTGGAGCCCGACATCGCAACCGGCTGTTCGCGGCCTTTGCCGTCATCTCTGTCTTCTTCGTCGTCGAGGCGATCGCTGGTGTCCTGACCCGATCACTAGCCCTGCTCTCCGATGCCGGGCACATGCTGACCGATGTTGTCGGCCTCGGAATGTCACTGGCCGCCATCCAGCTGGCGACCCGATTCGAAAACCGCCGAGACGACGGGAGGGGCCCGTCCTCGCATACCTTCGGGCTCTATCGGTTGGAGATCCTGGCCGCCTTTGTCAACGCCTTGCTTCTGTTCGGGGTTGCGATCTGGGTCCTGGTCGAGGCCGTACGTCGTCTGGCCGACGCCCCCGAGGTCCTGAGCACCCAGATGTTGGTTGTTGCCGTGCTAGGCCTCGGCGCCAACCTCTTCGCCTTCCTCCTTCTGCGGGAGGGATCGAAAGAGTCGCTCAACGTGGAGGGGGCCTACCTCGAGGTGCTGGCCGACACCGTCGGATCAGTCGGGGTCATCATCGCTGCCATCGTCCTTCAGGTATTCGGTTGGTCGTGGGTCGATCCTCTCATCGGTGCTGCCATCGGATTGTGGATCCTGCCTCGGACCTGGCGGCTTGGTCGCAGCGCCATCCGCATCCTCTTGCAGGCGGCCCCGGACCATATCGAGATCGGGGCTCTGGCGACTGAACTGGGTGCCATCGACGGGGTAATCGATGTTCACGATCTCCATGTATGGACCCTCACCTCGGAGATGGAGGCGGTGTCGGCTCACCTCATGACGGCATCTGATATTGATCCTCACGCCGTGCTCGATCAGGCCCGTCAGTTGTTGATCGATGGCTATGGGATCGATCACGGCACGTTCCAGATCGAGCCCGATACCCACACCGGCTGTCACAATGTCGCCTGGTAGTGACACACAATAGGCCTAGTCACAGTAGGTCGCAGTGATTACTGTGTGATGACTGTCACACAGGGGGACCAACCAACATGATGAAAAGACTCGGGTGGCTTCGGCTGCTCTCAATTCTGCTTGCCTTTGGGCTGGTAGCGACAGCGTGCGGAAGCGACAGCGATGACGCAGCCGACGATGAAGGCGAAGATGTCGTTGCCACCGACGAAGACGAGGGGCAGGAAGCTGGAGCCGTCGATGAGGAGGCAGCCGATGAGGCGGTAGCCGATGCGGCCGAGGGCGGCGACGATGATGCCGAAGGTTCCACAGCCGCCAATATCGAAGAGCTCGAGGCCGAGTGGGCCGCAGCTCGTCAGGTCGTCGTCGACAACCTGACGGCTGGCATCGACGCTGGTGACTATGGGGTCGGTGACGACCAGATCCTTCGAGGCCCGGGCGGCTTCGAGCTCGATCTGTCGACCTGCCCGACCGATTGGTCCGATACCGAAGGCATCGGCGACACAATCAAGATCGGTCATCCTGGCGTCCAATCGGGCAACCTGGCTGCCTACGGCAACATGGGTGTCGGCTGGGAGGTCTACCTGGACTATGTCAATGATGCCCATGGTGGTGTCGCCGGTGTTCCGCTCGAACTGCTCCGCCGTGACGATGGCTATGTGGCCACCCAGACCATCGAGATCGTCGATGAGCTACTCCAGACCGACAAGCCCTTCTACTTCCATACCTTGGGTTCGCCGAACTCGTTGGCTGTCTATGACACGATCAACGACCACTGCGTGCCACATCTCTATGTGGCTTCAGGCCACCCGGCTTGGGGAGACCCGGTCAACCATCCGTGGACGACGAGCAACCAGATGTCGTATGCCACCGAGGCCATCCTGTGGGGGTCCTGGATCAAGGAGAACATGGCTGACCGCCTGCCGGTGAAGGTGGCTGGTCTGGTCATGGACAATGACTTCGGTCTTGCCTACCAGCAAGGTATGGAGGCCTACGCCGAGAACAACCCCGACGTCGTTGGCGAGTTCTTCCCCGTGCCTCACGACCCGGCGGCACCGACTGTCACCAACGAGATGACAACCATCGCGGCCAGCAATCCCGATGTGTTCATCTCCATGACTGCCGGAAATCCCTGCCTACTTGCGGTCCAAGAGGCCGGCAACAGTGGGATGACGGGGGGCGACACCGTTCTGTTCGCTCCATCGGTCTGCAAGGACCCGAATGCCTACATGATCCCGGCAGCCGAGGCGGCCAATGACTGGCTCATAGTTGGTGGTGGGGCCAAGATCAACACCGATCCCCAGTACGCCGATGACGCCTATGTTCAGTGGGCCAACGAGACGATGGAGGCCGCTGGCCTCGACATCAGCGTCGGTCTCTACTTCACCGGCTTCGGGTTCTTCGCCTGGCAGAACGTGGAAGCCCTCCGGATCGCCGCCGAATTGCCCGGTGGGTTGACCAGGTCCAACCTGATCCTGGTTGCTCGTAGCCTCGACCTGAAGCATCCGGCCCTGATCGATGGGGTTGCCTTCTCCGTGAACGGCGTCGAGGACTCGTACTATGTCGAGGGCTCCGACTTCAGCCGCTATGACTCGGCAAATGAGACCTGGGTCCAAGAAGGGGCCGTTGTCGACCTCAACGGGTCCTCACCGAACTGCGCCTGGGGAGACGGCGGCTGCGGCTGATGCTTGCCTCCCGTCACCGGCGGGAGGAATAGACGCGACGGATCAGCTCTTCGATCTCGGGCTCCTCAATAGTGAGATCCCGGATCGGGTGCTGAGACGTCACCTCATTGATCACTTCGGCTGCCGTCGTCTGGCGGCGGTCGAAGTGGACCCACTGACGAGGCCCATCCACGGCGCTTACCGTGCCTGTCGTCAGTGAGAGGGGGTTGACCGCTTGTTCCAGGTCGACGACCAGGGTGCGGTCGGTCCCGTGCTCAGCCTTGAATGCCTCGACGGTCCCGTCGAGCAGGACTTGACCTTGATCGATCACCAACATCCGGTGGCACAGCTGCTCGACGTCGTCGAGATCATGGGTAGTGAGCAATATCGTCGTTCCCCGTTCCAGGTTCGTCTCGGTCAGGAAGTCTCGAACGGCATGCTTGGAGACGACATCGAGCCCGATTGTGGGTTCGTCCAACACGACCAACGCGGGATCGTGGAGGAAGGCAGCCGTCAACTCACCTCGCATCCGTTGCCCCAGCGATAGCTGACGCACCGGGGTGGTCAGGAAACCGCCGAGGTCGAGACGATCGACGAAACCGGCAACCTGCTCATCATGACGGCTTCGCCTGGTTCGGTACACATGGTGCAGGAGCTCGAACGAATCGCCGAGGGGGAGGTCCCACCACAACTGGGACCGCTGACCGAACACCACTCCGATCTGGCGGGCCAGAGCTCTGCGGTCGTCGGTCGGGATCAGGCCGAGGACCCGGATCTGACCTGCACTGGGAGTGAGGATGCCTGTGATCATCTTGATTGTGGTCGACTTGCCGGCCCCGTTCGGGCCCAGGTAGCCGACGGTCTCACCCGGCCTGATCTCGAACGATACGTCGGCCACGGCGTGGACCTCGGACCTGGTCCGACGGAGGCGCCCAGCCCGGGTTCGGATCACGTAGGTCTTGTCGATGTGGTCAAGGGAGATGACGGATCCGTCGGGATTGGCCGGTGACATGTCAGCTCCCTGTGCTCTGATAGTGACGAATGCCGATCCGCCACGCCTTGTGAGCGACCACCACCATGGCTGCGGTCACCACCGGAGTGGTGAACACCAACCATGAAGGCAGGCTCAGAGGATTGGCGGCGTCGAGCAGGTGTTGGGACGGCACGTAGGCCACATAGGCCAGTGGCACCATCCAGCCAAGGAAGAGGCGGATCCATCCCCGATAGAGGTGGAGAGGGTACTCGTTTGCGAACTGGCCACCATAGGTGAAGGCATTGGTGGCCTCGCGGGAGGCCACCGCCCAGAACGAGATCGAAGCCATCAACACCCACAAGGCGGAGTACATGATGGTGCCACAGACCAAAGCCATGACCAGGATCACCAACTGGCTCACGGACCAGTCGACATCGACATTGAACATGGCCCATACCAAAACCATGGCTGGTGGCACCATTTTGCCGCCCCGGCGGAGCTCGAACTCCAGTGCTGCCAGCTGGAGCAAGGGTGCAACCGGACGCAGCAAGATCCGATCGAACTCTCCCTGCTGTACATAGTTCGCCGTTCGCTCGACGGGGCTGATGAGGAGGTCGGACAAGGCGAAGGGCAGCGTAGCCAGGGCATAGAGGAAGGCGGCTTGGGTGCCAGTCCAGCCACCCAGGGTGGGGACGAGGTTCAAGAGGAGAAGCAGGGCTATGAACTCCAGCGCTGTGACCAGGGCCTGAGCGGCCAGGAAGGTGAGAAATGACGTCCGGTACTGCCAGTCGGATCGGATCCTGGCTCCCACGATCCTGCGGTAGAGGTCGACATGGTGGCTGATCTCATCCACCTTGGATCACCACCCGACGGGTGGCGGCCACTAACATCAGCCGTCCTAGGCTGAGGAGGAGTACCACCCACATCAGCTGTTGGGCCAGCACGGTGATCAGGGAAGTCCCATCGTGGAAGCCGAGGTAGATCTCGACCGGGAGCTGTATCAGGGCGATGAAGGGGAGAAGGTCAGCCACGGTCTGCAACCAGGAGGGGAACAGGTTCACGGGGAGGAGCAGGCCGCCGAAGAAGCTGACGAGCAGGGTCACCATCAGGTCGACCCCGCGGTTGTCGAGCAGCCAGAATGTGAACAGGTTCGAGCAGAAACGGATGGCGAACCCGACGGTGGTGGCCAACACGATGGAGATCCCGAATACCAACCAGTGCCACCAGGGGTCAGGCCAGCGGAGATCAAAGGTCAACGCCCCCAACACCACAGGGGGAACACCTCGGGCCAAGACCTGGAAGGCTGACTTGCCGTACCAGGTAGCCAACCACCAGGCCTGGACGTCGGCTGGCCGGTAGAGGTCGACCACGATGTCACCATTGCGGATCCGTTCGGCCAGCTCCGGATCACCAAAAGCACCAGCGATCATCAGAAACCCTTGGGAGACGAAGGCGAAGGTAGCCAACTCGGCATCAGACATGCCCTGAACGTCTCCCCCGTTCGAGGTGGCAACGAAGACCAGGACCGAGGCCCGGAGATAGCCGAACACGGTGTTGACGAAGACACCGGAGAAAGTTGCTAGTCGGTAGGTGGTCGCCCGCCGGAAGCTGCGGACCCCTACCTCCCACGACAATCGCACCGAGATGTTCTAGCAGACGGGTGTCACTCCCCCGCCTCAATTCCTCTCAGCCTCGGCTCATGGTCCGACCCAATAGCATGCTGGTCTATGGCCAACCCTCAGCCGCTGGGCGGCAACCAGCTCCCTCGCTTTGCTGGCATCACCACCTTCATGCGACTCCCGGGTCGCAGCGAGCCGGCGGAGCTCGATGTTGCCGTGGTCGGTGTCCCCCTCGACATCGGGACATCAAACCGCCCTGGGGCCCGATTCGGGCCCCGCGGCATCCGCAACGAGTCGGTCCTGATCCGCCCCTACAACATGGCGACCAGGGCCGCCCCTTTCGACAGCCTCCGCATCGATGACACCGGCGACGTAGCAACCAACCCCTTCAATTTGGCCGACTCCATGGCTCGCATCGAGTCCCACTTCGGCCAGCTCCTGGGTGACGACGTAGCGACGGTGGCGATGGGGGGAGACCACACCATCGTCCTTCCTATCCTGCGCGCCATGCGAGCCAAGCACGGCCCGGTCGGTGTCATCCACGTCGACGCCCATACCGATATCAACGACACCATGTTCGGTGAGCAAGTCACCCATGGCACCCCATTCCGCCGGGCGGTGGAAGAGGGTCTACTCGACCCCGAACGAGTGGTGCAGATCGGGGTCAGGGCCACCGGTTATGCCGCTGATGACTTTGACTGGTCGCGCCAGCAAGGGTTCCGGGTGGTTCAAGCCGAAGAGTGTTGGCACCGCTCCCTCACTCCTCTGATGGAGGAGGTCTGCCAGCAGGTTGACGGTGGCCCCGTCTATCTCAGCTTCGACATCGACGGACTCGATCCCGCTTTTGCCGGGGGGACGGGGACCCCCGAAATCGGGGGCCTGACCGTGATCCAAGGGATGGAGATCATCCGTGGCTGTCGAGGTCTCGACCTGGTGGGTTGTGATCTGGTCGAGGTCGCCCCTGCCTATGATCCGACCGGCAACACCTCACTGGTGGCGGCAAACCTGCTCTACGAGATGTTGTGCATCCTGCCGGGAGTCGAGTACCGATGAGCGACGATCGCCTCTCCCCACCGATCGAGAACCCGATTGAGCTCGACCGGTTCGCCCTCTCTACGGTTGTTAATGGGGAACGAGAAGACGGCCAGATCATCCTCCTCGAACGGGCTGAGGGCACAGCCATGGCCGGGCTGTACCTCATGCCTGGCGGTATCGTCGACCCGGGCGAGGACCCGTGGACGGCCGCCGTCCCGGAGCTCGACTAGGAGACCGGCTTCCCTGCTGCAAGCGATTGTTGAGGATCTCGATCCTTACCTGGGATTGGTGGCCGGCTGATCGTCCTCGACTCGATCCAGGTTCTACCTGGGCTTTGGTCGGATCTGCAGCTCAGGATGAGGGGCTGGT
>JAAETV010000380.1 GCA_024227975.1 Actinomycetes bacterium | reverse complement strand
GGCCTGTCGCGGAGATAGGGACAGGCCCAGAACGCGCCACTGTCTTCGAACACGAGGCTCGTGCCACGTCGAACCGCAGCGCAGTCACTAGGCTGCATGACGTTGCATCCGGGGCGCTTGTCGTTGGGCTGAACGGCAACAACCGTGGCCAGGTGAGCTCGGCTGGAGTCAGCCAGCAACATCTCGCCGTTCCACTCGGTCAGCTCGGAAGACAGTACGAGACCGACTGTTGCCAGCGCATCGTCTTCTGTCAGCGCCATGTCCAATGATTGACTCAGAGCTCGCTGGAAGTGACGGGCTTTCGTCTCGGCCCCGCGCTGCCGGTCTCCGTACCTGACGGCTCGAATCGTTGCTGCGCTCGAGCCAATGCCGAAGATCAGGCCCAGCAGGAACAGCCCGCCCAATTCGAACCGGAACCGCGAGCCATTGTCACCGACCTGGATCACACCTGCCTCGATGCGGGGCTCAACGAGCGTTTCCTCGATCTCGTGGATAGCACTGCGTACTACTCGGAACGCTTCTTGCGATTGCCGGAGGAGTGCCGTCTTCCCGTCTTCTCCAACCGCTGCATTGTCACGCAAGGCCTCGGTCGCGGCGATCCATGTTGTCCAGGCAGTGGTGTATAACTCGTGAGCCTCGACGTCGGCCTCAGTAGCTGCGGCCACCCCAAGGTAACGCTCCCACCGATCGCTGATCCGACCGACCTGATTGTCGTATTCGTCGATGTGCTCTTGGGTCGAAGCTCGAGTTTCGGCCGCCGTCGCCAGCTCGATCTCACGTTGAGCCCGAAAGAGATCCCGATCGATGTGGAGCACATGATCCAGAGCGGCGTATTCCCGATAGGTGAGCTGTTCGAACTCCTCGACTGCGCCACTCATCCTCACCGCACCCAAGCCGACCACGGCGGTCATCAGCGCCAAGAGAATCGCAGCCAGTCCAATGACCCGGCGATGCGGATTCACTTCACTGCCCATCAATACCTCGTCGCGATCAGGCTAGGAACTCCTTCTCTATGCCTCGGCACCCGTGGCCAATAGCTTGAGCGATTCGAGCCAGACCGACCGCCATCAGCACCTGCTGCCATAGAAGATGATCAGATCCATCCGGCCATTTGCCGTGGCCCCCAGGCTGGCTGCGGCATAGACGCAGCTGTACTTCGTGCCGGTCATGGCGCCCCCATGATCCACGAGCCCAGCTCCATCGTTTTGCTGGTTTCCAGAGGCGCTTCGGCGAGCGATTTCGTGAGCAGACCACAAGCCGTTGCTGTCGTCGTCCTCACTCATGTCGTGGCCTGCGATTTCCATTCCCAGCAGTGGCCCGCCACCATGTCCTTCCGCCGCAAGGCCACCGGCGATATCAGCCCGATCGCCGAAGCCACCATGGGACTGGCTGATTCCTAAGACAGTCTGCTGCATAGCTACTTGCTTCTCGCCCGAATACATCTTGAACGGCTCCAGACTACGGGCTTGTCTCTCGCAGTTCGAGTAGAGCATCGTATAGAAGCTGATTGCCCATAGTTCATCGGCCGAAACGCTCTCGGAGCCCAGTGTTTCCCCTTGGAAACCTGGGTTCTGGGGCACGGGTACGGTGTGCAGGTCCACCCTCTTGCAGCGGGCTACAGCACTATCATCGACGTCAGCGAGAAGATCCAGGGGCACCGCGATCGGATTGGATACATCTCCTGTCAAAGGAGGCGGCTCAGTGGAGGTAGGCGCCGTGGTTGTTGTGCTCTCGGCCGTGGTTGTCGCACCGTCGGCACCCTCGCCCTCAGTTGATGGGTCGACATAACTAGCACTGGTCGTAGGAGGACCAGGTAGGGGGCTTATACCTGTTGCTTGATCCTCGTCCAAACTCCCTTCGTCGAAGGTAGTCGAGGCCTTGCCAATATCGATACCGGTCGTGCTGGTTGTTTCAGATAATGCACCTTGCTGGGTTGGGCCTTGACTACAACCGCAGATCGAAAGAACTACTAACGGGAACAGTAGAGGTGATAGTAATCTCACCTGATGCCTCACT
>JAAETV010000379.1 GCA_024227975.1 Actinomycetes bacterium | reverse complement strand
GGTTGGCCACACCGCACCGTCGGCCGCCCGCTGGCTCCAGGCCTGCGGCGCGATTCAGACGGCCGCCTCGTCCTCAGTGCTCGACTCTGGTTGCTCGGCAGCATCGAGGGCGCCCAACTCCAGTATGATACGCTCGATATCCGAGTCATGGCCATCGCCATTGTCTTCCGTCGACTTGGCGTAGACGTGCTGGCCGAGCTCCGTATAGAGCTCCTTTCGACCGGACCTCATCTTGCTCACGCTATGACGAGCAGCTTCGCTAACCTTGTGTGCATCGCTCCGGATGCTCTTCCTCCGCCAGATCGTCACTCCGCCAAGGGCAGCGAGTACAACCAGTATGATTGGCATGCCAGGTCTCCTTGTGTCCGTTTTGTCACCATCGCTGGCGGCTGGGTGATTCGTCTTCATCCTTTTCGGGTGATTCCGATGTTTGGTTCCGCATCGTCGGAGCCTTCACCCGGGTGAACGGCTCACAGGGACTGTACGGGCCGGGAGAGGCGCACCAGGCTTGGATGATGGGCCGACCGGTCTGCGCCGGTCGACGGGAGCTGCCATGACGACGACATCACGATTGGTGAGCAGAGCTCGGCTGGGCGAGCGGTCCGATCGAACCGGTGATAGGCACTCGAATGCGCTGTCATGCTCGAATCCCAGGGAGCCGTCGACCCGTTCGGCACGCCTTGTGACTGGCCGCCTGGCTCGTGGTTCGGCCGTCGCCGCCATGGTGGGGTTGTTGGTCTGTCTCTTAGCAACATCGGTATGGCCCTCCACCGCTCTGGGCCAGGAGGACTCGACCCAAGAGCTGGCTGAGCAGTACGCCCCAGTGATCAAGGTGCGCGCTCAGCAAGAGGACTGTGATCGGGGTGGGGAGCAGTACACCCCGACCTCAGCCGAGATCGTGTTGGACAACCCCCAGGTTCTCCTTCGTCAGGTCGGCACGGGTAACCCGACAACCAAGATCGGACCGGCTGCTTCGGATCTGTTCGGTCTGGGTGAGGGCTTCTATCTTGACTTTCCTGGAAACGCCCTGGCACCGGGCTGTTTGTACGAAAAGGACTTCCGCCGATACTCCGCTGAGCTCCCGGCTGTGGTCTATGCCCATGTCGCCACTCAGGATGATGCTCCAGGGCAACTGGCGCTCCAGTACTGGTTTTTCTGGTATTTCAATGATTGGAACAACAAGCACGAAGGTGATTGGGAGGGCATCCAGCTTCTGTTCGATGTCGGCACGGTCGAAGAGGCGCTAGCCGTTGAGCCGGTGAGTGTCGGCTACTCACAGCACTTCGGTGGTGAGGAGGCGGCCTGGAACGACACCAAGCTCGAACGTCGGAGTACGCATCCGGTCGTGTACCCAGCTGTTGGTTCCCATCCCAGTCATTTCAGCTCGGCCCTGTACCTGGGTCGGAGCGGTGATGAGGGTTTCGGTTGTGATAGCACTCTTGGCCCGTCGCGAGCCTTGGAGCCAGAGATCATCGTCTTGCCTGACGAGGTCGACGATGCCAGCGATCCTCTGGCCTGGCTTGAGTTCGAGGGTCGATGGGGTGAGCGCCATGCTGGTGCGTTCAATGGGCCAACCGGTCCCAAACAGATCGACCGCTGGTCAGCACCGATTGACTGGCATGAGGATCTCCGAACCTCGAGCGTGATCGTGCCTGGTGGTAGTGGTGCTGGTGCACAGGTGATTGAGACGTTCTGTGGTGTCGTGGAGCTGGGCTCGACACAATTGATCCTGCTCATGCAGCGGCCAGTCACGATGCTTATCGTTGTTGTCGGGTTGATAACACTGGTAATGGCCGCGCTGCGTCGGACCGACTGGACCGCGGTGAAGTCATCACCGATCGTGCGCCGCAGGCGGTCGGGGCAGATCCTCAGATCGGCGGCACGACTGTACCGAGCTGCACCAGCACGGTACGCCGAACTTGGCCTCATCTACCTGCCAGTGTCGCTCGCAATCGGAGGACTCGTCACCGCCGCCCAACAGGTACCTGTTGTTGGTGCATTGGTCGAAAGTGATCGAGACCTTGGAGTAGTTGGCTTGTTCTTGGCCTTGTCTGTCGGCAGTCTTGGTCACACGATCGGGTTTGTCATCGTGACAGCTGCGGTCTCAGAGGTCATGGCAGCGCGGGACCAAACGACCACGCTACGAGGCTTCGAGGCGTACCGTCGGGCCTTCACCCGTTGGCGAGACCTGCTCTCGGGTTTCCTCCGAGCTGCGGTCGTTGTCGGGGTGTTGTACGCGAGTGTGGTCGGCATTCCCTGGGGGATCCGACAGGGAATCCGCTATCAGTTCCTGTCCCAAGCAACAATGCTGGACGGGCTGGGATCAAAAGACGCTCTCGATCGCAGCTCCCAACTCGTACGCGGCCGGTGGTGGCACACACTGGGCTCCATCATCTTGTTGAACCTCATCGTCGCCGTAGCCGCAGCAATTGTCGGTCTCGTATTCCTGGTCGCGCTGGCGGGGGTTCCACTGTGGCTGTTTTCTGTTCTGGTAACCGCCGTACTCGTGCTCGTCGTGCCCTATCCCGCCATCGCCATGGTCCTCCTCTACGGTGACGCCCGAGCCGAGCAGGAAGGGGCCGAGAGGGCCGAACTCATCGATCCACAAACCGGATTCACCGATGGGTCGGAGGGCGTTGCCCTGACGACCTAGGAGTGGGCAGGCAGGGCTCGGGCTTGGCCAACTAGAGCCCGTCACCAAGGGCGGTGACGGCTTGCTCGAAGCAGGCCATTGGCGGGTCGACCAGGCCGGCGCCCACCTGACCGGTGCCGGCTATCCGGCCCGCCATCCCAGTGTTGACCGCTGGTAGTAGCCCGGTTGTCACCACCCGGGTGACGTCGATCCCGGTTGGTGAGCCACGGAAGTCCATGGGGGCGATCTGGAGGTAGGGGTTCTCGGCCAGGGTGATCTCGTACATCGAGAGCGTCTTCTCATTGGCCAGAGCGGCCGACCCGCCGACGAACCGGACGATGGCTGGGGCACAGGCCATGGCGAATCCACCGATGCCGTAGGTCTCCATGATGGTGGAATCGCCGATGTCCGGGTTCACATCTTCGTCGCTGAAACCGGCGAACAGGATGCCTCTCGGGGTATTGGCTGGAGCTGTGAACCAACGATCACCGGTACCGCTGACCTGGATCCCGAAGTCGGTCCCGTTGCGGGCCATGGCTACCACCATGGTCGACCCGCCGATGTCGCGCCCCCCGTCAGCGGCCAGCTTGGCTGCTGGCATCACCATGTTCAACACGAAGTGCTCGTTGCCGTCGATGAAACGGAATACGTCACCCAAATCGGTGGTGGGATGGGGGGCTTCGACGATGGCGGCCGCCATCTCCCGCAGGAACAGGGCCGAACCGGCCCGATTGCGATTATGGCCCTCGTCACCCATCTGGAGGGCCTGAGCCAGGGCGGATCGCACATCGAACGGCCCGGCTTGGGCGAAGGCATCACTCAGAACGGGACCGAGCACGGAGCGCATCCAGCGGAGGCGGTCGATGACCTCGGGTGCGTAGGCCCCCATCCTCAACACCTTGCCCAATCCTTCGTTGAGGTTCGAGTAGGCCGACCGACCGGTTGCGTCGTCTTGGAGGTGATACAAGGGCATGGAGGCACTGATGACGCCAGCCATGGGCCCCACGGCCCCACGACCATGGCAAGGGGCCAGCTCGATCTCGCCCCGGGCACAGATGCGCTCTGCTTCTTCCACCGTGTCGGCTTCGCCCTCGAACAACATGGCCCCGATCAGGGCGCCCCGCAACGGTCCCGAAGCTCGTTCCCAGTCGATCGGAGGCCCGGAGTGGAGGAATTGGCGGCGGCCGAGCCCGAGGGCCTGGCTGGCCTCGGTGATCCCGACCACATGGGGGCGGGCTTCCATCATGGCCGTGACTGCCGTCTGGTTGGCCTCCACCCGACGGGGGTCAGCCGCGATCCGGTCAAGAGGCTCGATCAGGTTGGTCGGAGGGGGGCGCCAGGCTACATCGGCCACGGTGATGCCTTGAGCCCGCAATGCGTCCGACAGCATGGCGGCGCCACTGGCCGCCACCGTCGGCTCCTGGAGG
>JAAETV010000378.1 GCA_024227975.1 Actinomycetes bacterium | reverse complement strand
TTCGGCGTTGTTGGTCGGCAGCTTTGAGGCCGGCGGTGCGGGCAGCCCTAATCTGGTCACCTCGACCGCAGTGTTCGTCGTCGGGGGTGACGTAGCCGATTCCTTCGTGGAGTCGGACACTGTTGTAGTGGACCCGGATCCGTTCCAGCTCAGTGGCGAGGACAGCCGGGTCGGTGATCGACATGAGGTGGGGGTGTTCACGTTTGATGTGACCCCACAGCGTCTCGATCCAGGCCTGGTCGGTTGGCGTCGACCGGCGACCGAAGTGTTGGGCGATCGAGCAGAGGGCCATGAACCGGCGGGTGTCGCCTGCTTTCATCTCGGTCCCGTTGTCACTGATGGCCAACAGCATCGGCACCTCGTCGTCGGTGGGTGGTTCAGCGTCAGCATCGCTGAGCCGTTCGGCTAGTTCGTCGGTGAGGAGCCCTTCGGCCTCGAGAGCGTTGAGGAACAACACTCGGGCGGCGACCGATGTCGGTTCAGCTGTGAGGGTCACCGTGATCCATTTCCGGGAGACCAGATCGATGATCCCGTAGGCGTATCTCGCTCGGGTGCAGGCCTCGAACTGGGAGGCGTCCCAACACCACAATTGGTTCGGGACCCATTCACACCAGTCAGGCCAGGGG
>JAAETV010000377.1 GCA_024227975.1 Actinomycetes bacterium | reverse complement strand
GAGTCGATGTCACCGAGATCGAGATAGGAACCGGAACCACCACTCATGTACCCATGAATCTGGGGGAGGGCATTGGCCGGCGCCAGCCCCTCGTCCGCTTCCTCCATCGTGAACGGAGCAGTCCCGGTCCCGAAGGTGAGCACTACTCGCAGGCAGTTCGGGGCCACCAGGACACTTTCCAGCGCATAGATGTGGCCGGGCTGACGGGAGCCCGAGCCACGGTCGATGGTGTTGTGGGTCTCGGCGCAACCCTCTACATCGTCGAGGGTGGCCGGGAGCCCCTCGGGTAGAGCGACGATGAAAGCCGAGGCAACCCAGCCGCTGGGGGTCGCCCCATGGAGCGGTTCTGAGGGTGTGATCCTGACCGGATCGAGCAGCTCGACCTCGTACCAGGTTGCTCCGTTCGGCGTCGTCTCCTGCTGGCCGGTCCACAAGAGGCCGGTATAGGTCGAGGGGAGCTTGGCCAGGATCTCATTGTCGGTGCCCGGCCCCATGCGGACATTCAGGTAGGGGTCGCCGGTGTCAGCCTCCACCTTCTCCGTGTCGACCCGGAACCGCTCGGCCTCACCCGGTGCCACGGGCTGGGAGCCGAGATCCACGTCGCCCCATACTGCACCCAGAACCCAGCCGGCCGGGGTGGGCACGACCTCGCGCTCGGCCGTGACGATGTCGATGGCCAGAGCCGACTCACCAAAGGCAAGCAAGACCTTGTCGCCAGCCAGATCGACGGAGTAGATGTCCAGGGCCTCGACACCGAGGTTGACGGTTCCGGTCTCGGTCCCGTCGCTGGT
Organism: Actinomycetes bacterium; assembly: GCA_024227975.1. The sequence continues at coordinate 697 of JAAETV010000377.1, read as the reverse complement.
CACCACTACCGCGCCCGCCGAGCGGTTGAGAATCACGATCCGGCCATCGGACACAGCCACAGCCAATGGCGCCGTCGGCTCCTTCGTATCGACCGGTGCGGCCACCTCCTGGTGCTCCCCCGTGGCCAGCGAGAGCGACTCGACGGCGGCGGCCCCGTCACCGCGGGACACGACGGCAACGGCCAGGTCGCCATCGATGGCCAGCTCCACGATCTCACCGGAGAACTGGTCGAAGGTCTCGGCGAAGCGCCGCTCCCCCTGGTCATAGCCGACCAGCTCATTGTCGATCAAGGCCACCACCACCGGTTCCCCATCGACATGACGGAGGCCGACCAGATCCGCTCGACGACCCGAATCATCCAGCAGGGTTGGCCCGGTCGCCGACTCGCCAAGCCACCACAGTTCGCCTTCAGCGGTGTAGACCACACCGCCTCGCCCGTCGGGAGCCGCAACCTGGGTGGTGGCCGTGACCTCCGTAGGCTCGAGGAGAACGGTGCCGAACCCGGCGGCCCGGCCACCATCAGCGAGCTCCACCAAAGCAAAGACCCTGTTCGGCTCTCGGGAGTCGAATCGAGATGGCATCCTCATCAATGCCCCCGAGATGCTCGTGCTCGAGGTGGCACTCGAATCGCTGTCGCCCGGATCGGCGATCATCGTTGGCTCGACCCGGATCTCGGAATCGTCACCATTGTCGGAG
>JAAETV010000376.1 GCA_024227975.1 Actinomycetes bacterium | reverse complement strand
GCCGGGGTGACCGGGGCGACCTCGGCCTCCGGGGCGATAGGAGAGACCGGGGCCAGGGTGCGGTTCTGGCTGCGGAGATCGTTCATCGTCCACCCGACGGGTGGTGTGGTCGCGTCGGCGTGGTGGGGACAAAGGGGCACACCGTCTCGGCTGACCCGAGGGTCTACCAGTGAAATTGTCGACGATGGCGCGTCGATTTGGAGGGTTGCCGAGGACTCTCGTCCGCATCCGGGCCGACCGCAGAGGAACACCACTAGGTGAAACGCTAGCAGTTTTCGCAGCTCAAGCGGAGAATATGGCGTTCTTCGGAGGTAGGAGTCAACGACAGGCCGAGCCGGGAGCGGAGGGGGGGGAGAGTCCGGCCCGACCTGTCGCCCGTCCGTCAGACTTCGCTGTCGACGGTTTCGGCCTCGATCACTGGTTCCGAATCGGATCCTGTCGCTGCCTTGATGGCGATCTTGCGGGGCTTCGCCTTCTCAGCAACCGGGATGCGCAGGGTCAGCACCCCATCCTGGTAGTCGGCCTCGATGGATTCGGCGTCAAGGCCTTCACCCAGGTGGACCTGACGGCGATAGGTGCCCTGGGTCCGATCGTTGACATAGACCTGGTCGCTCTCCTGGCGCTCCCAGAAGCGTTCGCCGACGACCGTCAAGACATTGCGTTCGACGCTGATATCGAGGCTGTCGGCGGCGATGCCGGGAAGGTCGAGGTGGACCCAGACATCGGTGCCACGGCGGTAGGCGTCCATAGGGGCGGCTACTGAAGCAGCCGGACCGGTGGGGGCTAGGCGGTTGAACACGGTGTTGAAGAAGGGATCATTCTGCAATAGCACGAGTTTGGTCTCCTGATCTCGGCGCTCCCCGAGCGCCTCTGGTGTTGGTATTCCATTAGGATAGCTGAGCTTTTCTGAGTTGACAAGACTCAACTCAGGTTTAGTGACGTTTGACCCATCAGTTTGGCCGTTGACGTGGTCCTTGATCTCCTCTCCGAGATGCCGACGGGGAGGACTGTGACGGCCACCGATCTCTCGCCTCCTCCCATGACCCCCTACGGAGCCCGCTTCCGGGCTCCCGAAGGACTGAAGCCCAAGAGCAAGGCCAAGGCCCTGACCACGATCCGGACCTTTGGTCAGCTCACGGCAGGTCTGCGAGCCCTACCCGACTACCTGATCATCGGGACCAAGCGAGGGGGAACCACCTCTCTGGCCCGCTGGCTGCTCGAACACCCCGAAGTCAGGTCCCTGTATCCGGCCCGAGAGACCCGCAAGGGGACCTACTACTTCGACGTGAACTATGGCCGGGGCCAAGGCTGGTACCAGTCCCACTTTCCGACCCGAATCGGACACCGTCTGGCGGAGCGCCGTCATGGCCGCCCCCTCCTGCTGGGAGAGGCAACCCCGTACTACCTGCATCACCCCCACGCCCCGATGCGGGCTCGCCAGCTCGTCCCGGGAGCCAAGATCATCGCCTTGTTGCGCCATCCCGTCGACCGGGCCCATGGCCACTGGGCCGAGCGCAGCCGCCAGGGGGTAGAGACCCTCGATTTCGAGCAGGCTCTCGAGGCCGAGCCACGCCGGCTGGCCGGCGAGGAAGAGCGGATGCTGGCCGACCCGTCCTATGTCAGCTTCGCCCACCAGCACTACTCCTATGTCGAGCAGAGTCGCTACACCGGAGGCCTCAGCCGCTGGATGACGGCCTATCCCCGCCATCAGCTCCTGGTCCTGCGGAGCGAGGACCTCTACGCCGAGCCTCAGGCTGTCTACGAAGTCGTGCTCGAATTCCTCGGGCTGCGCTCGCACCGCCCAGAAGAGCTATCGGGCTGGAATCGGGTGGCCAAGGACAATCTCGATCCCATCCTGCGCCAGCAGCTGTTCGACGAGCTCGCTCCCGATGTGACGGCGGTTGCAGAGCTCCTCGACCGAGATATGGGCTGGACATGAAGGTCCTATTCATCGGTGGACTGGGCCGTTCAGGCTCGACCCTGGTCGAGTCCCTGCTCAACGAGTTGCCCCAAACCCTGGCCGTCGGTGAGACGATCCATCTTTGGGAGCGGGGAATCAGGGATCAGGAACGTTGCGCCTGTGGCGAGGCATTTGCTGCTTGCGCCCATTGGGCCGCCGTTGGCCAGGAAGCGTTCGGTGGGTGGGACCAGGTCGATCTCGACGAGATCATCGGGCTTCGCTGGTCGATCGACCGCAGCCGGCGTCTACCCCTGATAGCCGCTAGTCACCTCCTTCACCGACCCAGCGAAGCCGAGCAGCGATACCTCGATCATCTTCGCGCCGTCCTGGTGGCGGCAGCCCGGGTTGGGGGT
>JAAETV010000375.1 GCA_024227975.1 Actinomycetes bacterium | reverse complement strand
GTGACCTTGGACAGATCGATCTCCGACAGATCAAGCGTGCCACCCGTCTGCTCCTCGATCAGCTGCTCCGCCTCGGTACAACCAGAGCCCACCATGAGTGCACCAACGGCCACAACACCGATCCGCTGTCTGATCGTTATCCGAGCCATCGGTCCGCCTTCTGTAGCACAACGCATCCGCGTCAATTCTAGGGTCTGCCAGGGGTGGTACACCGGCGCCCTGCTCAACTCGTTCGTCGAGGCCCATTCCCAGATGGCGTTGTCAGTCGGCGGAGGCGTCAGGTCAGCCAACCGGGTCCGACGGGCCGCGGATCGCCACCCGAAGTGACGGCGTCGTCTTGGCCGCCGCCTTGTCGAGCACAGCAAGTCGTTGGACACCTGTCGCTGTTCGGGGCCCAGGAGCTTCAGGAGCTGCTCGAAGGTGGCGATCTTGCCGTTGACGACCGACTGGTCGACTTCACCTTCAGAGTCACTTCTTGGCACCGTCTACAGCCACCGGCAAGCGTAGAACCTATGGACATGGGCTACTTCGCTCGAGAGCGTACGATCTCCGAGGCGGACGTCGAAGAAGCCTTGGCCTGGACTCGGGTGCAGGTCCGGGAGCGGGAATCGTGGACGCTCCATGTGGTCATCCGCTGTCCTGAAGGCGCAAGAAGGGAACCGCTGCTCGCCGGCACGGACCCCACGACGTGGGAGCGTTCTCGCACGCGGCAGAAGTGACGCCTGATTGGGTTGTGCTGCCGTCGTCGCTGCTTCTCTCGTTCGTCAAAGTCAGCGAGGCCAATTGTTCAACAGGCCGGTGCGCGATCGTCATACGGTTGCGATCATGTCCACGACGGAGACAGATCGGCTGACCATTCGTAGGCCGGTCGAAAGCGATCGGCTGCGATTCGTTGAGTTGTTTACCGATGAGAC
>JAAETV010000374.1 GCA_024227975.1 Actinomycetes bacterium | reverse complement strand
CGCTCACATCGAACAAGGAGATGACGGCCCCGCTGGTGAACCCCTCTTCGTTGCCGTCGGTCCCGACCCCGATCAGGTGGTCGTCGCCGACGGGGTGGAGGTAGCTGGAGAAGCCGGGGATCTTCAGCTCACCCAGGACCTTGGGCTTGGTTGGGTCGCTCAGGTCGATGGTGTAGAGGGGGTCGATCTGTTCGAAGGTGACCACATAGCCCTTGTTGCCGAGGAAACGAACGGCGAAGATCTGCTCACCCCGACCCAAGCCTCCGACCTGGCCCACCGCTTCGAGGGCTCGACCCTCTTCGGCCAGCACGGTTACGAAGCTCTCGCTCTGGTTTGCGCCCCCTTCCCAGGGGTTCCCGGCGGTAGTAGCGACCCGGAGGTAGCCGTCGTACTCCGACAGGCTGAACTGGTTCAAGAGATGGCCCGGGACCGAGCCCGAGGCGACATAGGAGGCCCGATCGGCATCGGTGATGTCGAAGGTGTGGATGGCAGTCGAGTAGTCCTCGGTGTCGGGTTGGCCGTCGTCGTCATAGATGGGCCAGCGGGGAGTGGCCACCGCCACCCGGTCGGTCGAGGCGTACATCGTCTGGGCATCGGTGAAGATCGACAGCGCGTCGGTGATCTCGAGGCCTTGGTCGAGGTCGGCCGTCAACATGATGAGGGAGCCGAAGCCGGCGAACTCACCGGGGAGGTGGACCCGGTTGCAGTCCACCATGGGGCCCTCGGTCACCGTGTCTCCCCCCTCGGTGATGCGGAAGGTCGGGAGCCAGTGCTCGATGGTCGACGACTCGATCACGGCCTTGTTGGCCTCGGTGGCGGCCTCGGTTGCGTTCTCATTCGAGGGGTAGACGAAGGCGAAGCGATTGGCCGATGCGGTCAACACGATACGGATGGTGCCGTCGATCTCCCGGGCCGACAGGTAGCCGCCTTCGAACTCCAGAGAGCGGCCGATCTTGCCGTCCACAAGATCTATCTCAATCAGGCGCCCGATGGATGAACCCTGATACCAGTCGGTGGGGATGGAACGGGTGAGGAAGGGGCGATCGGTCCAGCCGCTGGTCATGAGCAGGGCCCGGTCGCCGTCGAGGAAGAGCTGGCCACCCCAGCTGTCCTCGGGGAGGGTGATGGTCTTGGTCAGGCGGGGGGTGGCAGAGGTGGTGTCGATCACCCTCAGGGTGTTGCCGGTGACAATGACCAGCCGCTCTCCGTCGGTCTTGACCAGATCGGCTTCGTCGACACCCTTCTCCTGGTTGTTGGTCTCAGAGAATTCACCATCGCTTGCCGCAGTGGTCGTGTTCTGGTCCCGGTCGAGTCCACCAGCGGTGTCGGCCGCGGCGGCAGGAGCGGCTTCGGCGGAATCAAACGAGGCCTCATCGTCGACACCTCCTTCCGCCATGGCATCGATGGCGAAGCCCTCTTCGATGCCGAAGTAGCCGTTGTCGAAACCGTAGGGGCCGACCCGTTCGATGGCTTCGTCCTTGATCCGCTCCAGTAGGGCGTCACAGGAGTCGACGGTTTCCAGCCCGGAGGTCAAGACGATGTCTTGGCCCAAGAGGTTGGTTGTGTTCGAGCCCGCTTGGCCAGGATCGGAGTCGGTACAGGCCGTGGCGGCCAGGAACCCGGCTACCAGCACAGGGGCCAGTCGGAGAGAGCGTCGGTAGTTCATGCCAGTGAGACGGTCTCCGCCGACCGCTGGTTCCCCAGTCTCGAGAATATTCTCAGATCAGCGGCTGGTGGCCGGCATCCAGGCTGGTCGGGTGGCCTCGAAAGAGTCGATGTCGATCTCGTGACGGAGGCTGATGCTTATGTCGTCGAGCCCCTCCAGGAAGCGTTCCTGGGTGGCATCGTCGAGGGGGAACGACTCGCTGATTCCCAGGGCTGGGACTTCCAGCAAGCGGCGCTCGACATCGACCGTGATCTCCAGGTCGGGGTCGGCCTCGACCGCGTCGAGTAGTTGGCGCCCGATCTCAGCCGATACCAACACCGGTACGAGTCCGTTCTTGGTGGCGTTGTTGCGGAAGATGTCGCCGAAGCGGGGTGAGATGACGGCGCCGAACCCCGACTGCTGGATGGCCCACACTGCGTGCTCTCGTGAGGAGCCGGTACCGAAGTTCGGGCCTCCGACGAGAATCGAGGCACCGGCAAAGCGCTCGTCGTTCATGACGAAGGTCGGGTCATCGCGCCATTCTGAGAACAAGCCCTTTTCGAACCCGGTCCGCTCGACCTGCTTGAGCCAGTCGGAGGGGATGATTTGATCGGTGTCGACGTCTGAACGATCCAGGGGAACGGCCCGACCGGTGACGATTCTTACTGCTTCCATGTTCGGGTCTCCTGGATTAGGTCAGGTCGGCGGGTGAGGCGAGATGGCCGGAAATGGCGGTTGCGGCCGCCACCTCAGGGGAGACGAGGTGGGTTCGGCCACCCCGACCCTGACGACCTTCGAAGTTGCGGTTGCTGGTCGAAGCCGAGCGCTCGCCCGGAGCCAGCTTGTCGGGGTTCATGGCTAGACACATCGAGCACCCTGGCTCCCGCCAGTCGAAACCGGCGGCCCTGAAGGTCTTGTCGAGCCCTTCGGCTTCGGCCTGGACCTTGACGGCAAAGGAGCCGGGTACGACCAGGGTCCGGACCCCGGATGCAACCTGGCGCCCTTCGGCCACGCCTGCTGCGGCCCGGAGATCCTCGATACGGCTGTTGGTGCAGGATCCGATGAACACGGTGTCGATAGCGACATCGGCCAGCGGGGTGCCAGCGGTGAGACCCATGTACTCCAGGGCTCGAGCCGCAGCGTCACGCTGGAGGGGGTCGGAGAATGAGTCCGGTGAGGGAACGTTGGTGTCGAGGGGGGCGACCTGGCCCGGGTTGGTCCCCCAGGTCACATGGGGGCCGATGGCCGAGGCGTCGAGGTCGACCTCGGTGTCGAAGCTGGCTTCGGGCGACGATCCGAGCTTGCGCCAGTCGTCGAGGGCGGCCTCCCAGGCCGGACCCTTGGGAGCGTGCTCCAAGCCTTCGAGGTAGGCGAAGGTGATGTCGTCGGGAGCGATCATCCCGGCCTTGGCTCCGGCTTCGATCGACATATTGCAGACCGTCATCCGGCCTTCCATCGACATGGCCTCGAACACATCGCCCCGGTACTCGATGATGTGGCCAATACCCCCTCCGGTCCCGATCTTGCCGATGATGGCCAGGATCACGTCCTTGGACGATGTACCGGCCGGGAGGGTGCCATTGACATTGACGGCCATGGTCTTGGGCCGGACCTGGGGCAGGGTCTGGGTGGCGAGGACGTGCTCCACCTCGCTGGTACCGATGCCGAAGGCGAGGGAGCCGAAGGCCCCGTGGGTTGCGGTGTGGGAATCGCCGCAGACCACGGTCATGCCGGGCTGGGTCAGGCCCTGCTCGGGGCCGATGACATGCACGATGCCCTGGCCCGGAGCCCCCATCTCGTGGAGGGTGATACCAAAATCGGCGGCGTTGGCCCGCATGGTTGCGATCTGCTTGGCGCTGATCGGGTCGGCGATGGGCTGATCGATGTTCTCGGTGGGGACATTGTGGTCTTCGGTGGCCACGGTGAGGTCGGGTCGGCGGACCTTGCGGCCGGCCAGGCGGAGCCCGTCGAAGGCCTGGGGTGAGGTGACCTCATGGACCAGGTGGAGGTCGATGTAGAGGAGGTCGGGTTCACCGTTTTCGCCACGGTGCACGACGTGACGCTCCCACACATTGTCGGCGAGAGTACGGGCTTCGTTGGCCATGCGGACCTTCCTTT
>JAAETV010000373.1 GCA_024227975.1 Actinomycetes bacterium | reverse complement strand
TCGCCGTTGACGCCGCCGGTGAACGAGGTACCCCGTCGGCGCCACTGGTGGTGGCGACCTTCCCGTAGGACTGACCAGAGATTTCACCGGGGACATTGTCTTTGGCCGGAACCAAGCCGGTGGCCTATCGGGTACTTGCTTTTGGGTCGAAAGGGCTCGTCGTCAATCGTCGACTGCTACGGTCAACCAGCGTGCGTCGAACCAAGAGAAGCCTGATCCCGGTACTGGCTTGCGTTCTACTCCTGGCCAGCTGTGGCAGCAGCGACGACGGTGACGACAGCGGTCAGGGCGTCATCGACCAGCAGATAGACAACAGCCAGGCTGAGGCGGACGATGAGCAGCCTGCAACCGGTGATGAACAAGCGAATGGTGACATCGATTGTGTTGCCCTCCAGGAAGCGCTGGTGACGGTCGGCGTCGGTGTCCAGCTGCTCGCCCAGTTGAGATCACAAGCTCAATACGATGCTGTCCAGTCAGGGACGGTTGTCTTCGATCCGGACAGCTTCGATGCCGCCCTGGTCGTATTGCGGCCGTTGGATGACTACGACAATCCACTCGGCTCGGTTGATGAAGCACTGGATTACTACGGGGAGGCCAACGCCCTGGCCCGCCAGAACCTGGCCGTCGAGGATCCCTTCACCGAGGCGAAGGGCGAGGAGTTGGCGGCAATGAACGAGGACCTGACCGACTTCCTGAGCCGGCAGAGTGCCATCAGCTATGCGAAGGGCGAGGCCGGCTGCTGACGAGCTATCGGACCACGACTCCCGCTATCCGGACACTGCGAGAACCACAACAACTTCATCGACGCCGCGCCATGATCAGCGGATCATGCGCTTGCTCAGCGGGCCCAGTCGCCGCATCATGGCGGGAGGTCCACAACCAGGAGGAGCGCGATGGTGCTGACCGACAACTACATCGGAGGGGCCTGGAGCCCAGCGATCGACGGGGCAACCGACGCGGTGATCAACCCGGCGACGGGGTCGGTTCTCGGCCAGGTCGCGTCCAGCTCCGCCGCTGACGTCGACGCCGCGGTCCAGGCCGCGGCCGACGCCTTTCCGGCCTGGTCGGCCATGACACCGCGAGGGCGGAGCGAGATCTTGCATCGGGTGGCTGATGTGGTCGAGGAGAATGTTGCCGAGCTGTCCCAGCTCGAATGCCAGAATGTTGGCAAGCCGGTGTCGATCGTCGAGTTCGAGATGGACATGACATGCGACAACTGGCGGTTCTTTGCCTCGGCTGGACGCTTCCTGGAGGGCAAGGCAGCCGGTGAGTACCTCGAGGGGTACACATCGATGATCCGCCGCGACCCGATCGGTGTCATCGGGTCGATCGCACCTTGGAACTACCCCCTCAACATGGCGACGTGGAAGCTCGGTCCCGCCCTCGCGGCTGGTAACACCGTGGTACTCAAGCCGTCCGAGCTCACCCCCTACACGGCCCTGCGGCTGGCCGAGTTGCTCACCGACGTTCTACCTCCCGGTGTGTTGAATGTCGTGTGTGGCACGGGGGAGTCAGCCGGAGTAGCTCTCGTCGAGCATCCTGGTGTGGCGATGGTCTCGCTCACAGGATCGGTGGCTGCAGGCAAGGCGGTAGCCAGGGCGGCCTCCGACTCGCTCAAGCGTGTCCACCTCGAGCTCGGTGGAAAGGCCCCGGTGATCGTGTTCGACGACGCTGACATCGACCAGGTGGTGGCGAACCTCAAGGAGAACAGCTTCTACAACTCGGGCCAGGACTGCACTGCGCCTTGCCGGGTGATTGCCGGGTCGAAGGTGTACGACTCCCTCGTGGCCCAGCTCACCGAAGCCGCCGGATCGGTCGTCACCGGCGACCCCATGGACGAAGGGACCGAGATGGGTCCCCTCGTATCCGACGATCAGCTGAAACGGGTGACCGGCTTCGTCGACCGTGCTGTCGACGCCGGAGGGGAAGTGACGGTGGGGGGAACCAGCCGCGACGGCGCCGGGTTCTTCTTCGAGCCCTCGGTCGTTGTCGGTGTCGACCAGGCATCTGAGATCGTCCAGCGTGAGGTATTCGGACCGGTCATCAGTGTCCAGTCCGTGCCCGACGAGGAGACGGCGCTGGCCTGGGCCAACGATTGTGACTATGGGCTGGCGGCCAGCGTGTGGACCAGCGACGTCGGCCGGGCCATGCGTATGGCCAAGGGGCTCCAGTTCGGTGCGGTGTGGGTCAACGATCACATCCCCATCGTCTCGGAGATGCCTCATGGTGGGTTCAAGCAGTCGGGGTACGGCAAGGACATGTCGATGTACGCCGTCGAGCACTACACCGAGGCCAAGCACATCATGGTGAAGCACTGAGTCCCAATGGGACCGGTTGAGAACAACAGGAGGTGACCATGGCAGCCGATGCCAGTCGTAGCAAGGGTGCACCCGATCGGGCCAGGGTGGTCATCATTGGAGGTGGGGTGATTGGTACCAGCGTCGCCTATCACCTGGCCAAGCTGGGCTGGAGTGATGTGGTGCTCCTGGAGCGGGACAAGCTCACCTCCGGTACGACATGGCATGCCGCGGG
>JAAETV010000372.1 GCA_024227975.1 Actinomycetes bacterium | reverse complement strand
TACAGCCACTGGAGGCCGAGCCGTTGCATCCAGGCCGGTGGGTTGACCAACGTCCCCGCCCCGTAGTCAAAGGCAGCCCCGACGGCCAGCATGGCGGCATCAACCCGGTTGCGGTGAAGGGCCACCCAGCGCTCCTGCCGGGGGCAGCCTCGGCCGACGAGGACCACACCGGCGCCGGAGGCGTTGATCCGCTCGACATCGGCATCGTCTTCCGCCTCGGTGGCATCACGGAAACGGTCGGGTTGGACATCGGAGACGACGGCATCGGCAAAACGTCGCTTGATCTCGTCAGCGAAGGCATTGCAGGTCTCCTCGGTGGAACCGTAGAGGTAGATCCCGACATCCTCAGCTGCCGCCGCCTCGATGACTCGCCAGGTCAGATCTGGCCCGTAGACCCGATCCTGGAGCCTGGTCCTGTGCAGGGAGTTCATGGCCCACCGGACCGGTTGCCCATCGGGCGTGACCAGATCAATCTCGTTGACAAGCTGACGGAAGCCATCGTCATTGACGGCTTCCATCAGTCCATGGACAGCCAGGGCTGACACCGCGAACGACTGCTTCTGACGGGCGGCAGCCATGATGCGCTCCGTGGCATCCACATAGTCGGTGACCGATATCCCGACCCCGAACACATCAACTTTGCGACCCAGCGCTGCCTTGCCAGCAGCTCCTGCTACCACCGTTCCACCCCATGGTCGTAGATGTCTTGGAGGATGCCGTCGATGTCGTACTGGATCTTGAACGATGGGAAGTGATCGGAGAACTTGCGGATGTCGGAGACCCACCAGATATGGTCGCCGATCCGATTGTCTTCGCGATAGGTCCAGTTCAGCTCCCGTCCGGCGATCTCTTGGCAGGCATCTATGGCTTCCAGGATCGAGCAGTTGGCCTGACGGCCCCCGCCGATGTTGTAGGCCTCACCGGGCCGTGGATCTCGTCGGAAGGCGTCGAAGGCATTGACCAGGTCATCGGCGTGGATATTGTCCCTGACCTGCTTCCCTTTGTAGCCGTTGACGGTATACGGCTCACCGGTCGCTGTGCACTTCATCAGATAGGCCAGGAAACCGTGGAGCTGGGCTCCTGAATGGCCGGGCCCAGTCAGGCAGCCCCCTCGAAAGGTGCCAGTCTTCAGTCCGAAGTAGCGGCCGTATTCCTGGCACAGCACGTCGGCCGCCACCTTGGAAGCACCAAAGAGACTGTGAACAGAGTCATCGAGCGACATCTCCTCGGGTATTCCGTGTTCGTGCCATGGATGCTCGGGGTCGAGCTCCCAGCGCTGTTCCCGTTCGACCAGGGGCAAGCGATTGGGAGTGTCGCCGTAGACCTTGTTGGTTGAGGTGAAGATGAACACGGCTTCCGGGGCGTGGAGCCTGGTCGCTTCAAGGAGGTTGAGCGTCCCGGTTGCGTTGACCTCGAAGTCAGTGAAGGGCTCCTTGGCCGCCCAGTCATGAGACGGCTGGGCCGCGGTGTGCACCACCAGGGCAATATCTGAGCCATGGGTGGCGAAAAGCTCGGTGATACCTTGACGGTCTCGGATATCCAGCTCGCTGTGCTGGTAGTTCCCGATGGCGGCTCGATGCTCCTCGACAGCCCAGCGGGTTGACGCTTCGTCGCCGAAGAAGTAGGCCCGAAGGTCGTTGTCGATGCCAATAACGAGGTCGTACTCCTTCGAGAAGTAGCGGACGGCTTGAGCGCCGATGAGCCCGCCTGACCCGGTGACGATTGCGATCTCCACGTGGACTGGCCTCTTCCGTGTTCCACGCGTGCCCGAGACAGGGTGGTGGGCACGCAACGACCGAGTCTAGGACCGAGGCCAACCAGTCCGCTGTCGCCTGCCCAACCAGTTGTGATCTTTGCCCATCAGAGCCCACAAGGACCCGTTGGTCGGTGATCGGGGCCGTCAGCGAGTAGTGGAGAGCTTCCGCTTCAGTCCAAGCCCGACGGCGGCCACAAGGCCAACGATGAGCCCGATCAGGGCCAACTCACGCCGCCCATCGCCGGCCGGGGCAGACGATCCGGAATCCACTCCTCCCGACACCAGCCCCGGACCCGGACCAACAGGTCCAGACGCCGCGACCGGCTGGTCCTGATCAGCCGGTGGGGGTGAAGCCGACGATGGCTCTGGCTCGGAGGGAGACAAGCCGCTACGCAGGGCCTGAAGCGGGTCGACGTCAGGTTCGCTCGCCGGTACCGCCTCTTCGGGATTCGGCTGCTCGAAAGCCAGGCCCTCTGGTTCGCTGCCCTCGGCTCCGGCCTCCGACCCTTGCTGGCCACTGACTCCGATCGATCCGTCATCGGCTGTAGATGGTTCAGGCTTGGACTCGATGGCTTCGGTCCCGGACGTTCCCGGCCACAACGTGGGGACGTCGACCGAGGCGATGCCGGGCTCGTACTCGACCCGGCCGGTCGGGCTTCCGAACCGTTCGAGGCCAGGAGGGACATTGGGGTCGTGTGCAGCACGACGTTTCCTGCCGGCCGGTGTCGGCCGAGGTCGACCATGGTCGTGGTCGGTGGCCGAGCTCGGCACCGTGGTCAAGGAGGGGGCCGGACTGGCCGTCGTGGGGACAGCGGTGCTGTCGGAGAGCGAAGGTTGGGTCGTCGCCGTAGTGGTCGTCGCTATCCCTTGGGAGTCTTCCGAGGTTTCCGGTGGCGTCGATGACCCGTCCGGACTCGTCGTCGACGGCGGATCGATCACGGTCGCCGGAGTAGTGGTGCTGGGCGATGCCGTTCCGGCTGTCGTGCTCGGAGAGGACACCGGTTCAGTCGTCGAAGACGGCGACACTGTCGTGGTGCTCGAAGGAGTGGTGGTCGTCGTTGTTGACGACGATGGAGGCGCCGTGGTGCTCGAAGAAGGAGTCGTCGTTGTTGACGACGTTGGAGCCGCCGTGGTGCTCAAAGGAACCATCGTTGTCGTCGTTGAAGGGGCAGTGGTCGTGGTGGCCGGTACGGCGAGGGAAAAGGCCGAGCCCGGCCCGCCACCGCTGTTGGCGCTTCCTGAGACGCCGAGGGCTGGCACTGGCCCGACGAAGGCCGAGGCATCGACGGTGGTCTCTGAGGTCGTAGCCTCGGTGCCGAGGTTGGTGGCGGCGGCTACGTTGGCCGCCCCGGTTGGGGTGCCCTCGGCCATCCAACCTCGTGTCGTCCAGAAGGTGTTGTCTTCGATCCGGATGGGGTGAGGCCCGAAGTCCTGGGTTGCTCGAACCCGGACAGCCCGGGTTGAGGTGTGGTCGTCCCGTAGACCCCAGATCACGTTGTCTATGACGTCGACCCCACCGTGGCCGACCCAGATGGCCCAGTCGTTGGAGCCAGGGGTGGACGACAAGTTGATGTTCCAGATCCGATTGCCCTCGATCAGCACTGAGTCGAGCTGGCTCGGATGAGGGTTGGCCACCGCGTTCACATAATGGGCGGAGATAGCACCCCCACTGATCGGGGCCAGATCGTGGATGTAGTTGTCCCTGACCTCAATGGTGCGGGTACCAGGCTTGATGTCTACTCCTTCAGCCCCGGTGGCGGAGATATCGTTGCCCCTGACCACCACGTCAGAGGTGACGTCGGCCCACTCGGTCGACCCGTAACCGAGGTAGATGCCCTCACCGTAGGCCGCATGGATCACGCCAGTGGCGGAGATCACGTTGTCTTCGATCAGCCCATGAGAGCTGGGGGCGTGGGTTGACCAGTGGCCAGCGAATACGATCCCCGAGTGACCGATCTGGGTGACGGTGTTGCTGGCCAGGCGGATCGGAGCACCGGCGCTGCCATGGCATTGGAAGCAGCGAATCCCGAATTGAGCATTGCGTACGTTGACCCCGACTGCGTGGACGTGATCGACGAAGAGGATGTCCAGGCCCGCGTAGCCGCTAGAGGTGTTGCCAGGGTCGATCCATACCCCAGGATCTGCCGTGATGACAATGGGAGCAGCCGCCGTTCCGTGGAGGCCGGTGGCAGTGCCGCCATCGTTGTCACCCCGGTAGACGAGCCGAGCGTTGATGCTTGCCGTGAGCCGGATGATGTCACCCGGGCTGGCGGCCGCAACCGCAGTGTCCCACTCCGCCGCCGAGGCCACGGCGTGGGATACGCCCGCCCCGACCGGAGTCACCGAATCCTGTCCGACCTGGTCGGCTGCATCCTGGTCGGACTGGTCGTCGCTCAGTGTCACGAGGATGGTGGCGGCAACGAAACAGATGAGCAACGCGGCCATGGCCAGACGACGTTGATGGGTCGGACGAGCGGCCATGACCCAACATCGACCAGTTCCTTGGCTCCCTTGAGGGCTGGACCAGAGGCCCTGAGGTCAGGAGGCAGCGCTGAGTGCTTCTTGGGGGAACAGGGTGTCCTGTTCGGCCCTCAGATGGTCGACGAGCCGGCCTTCCGGCACCATGACATCGTCGTAGGTCAGCGCTTCGTCCTTGGCAACATCTCTGACCAGGGTGCATCCCTCGGCCAGAGCCATGGGTATGAGCCGATCATGACGGGTCAGATCATGGCGCTCGCACAGACCATAGGTGTTGAACCCACCGAGACCATCGAGCGTCGTACCCACACTGAGATCCGACTTGGCGATGGTGATCACATCGACCTGGGGCCCATGGGTGGGCGCAATCGTCGCATCATCGAACAAGACGGCCCGGGCCGCCGCGTTCGGGACCTCGAAGTGACACAGGTGATACGGGACATAGAAGGAGTAGAGCGGCCCATCACCCAATTTGCCGTACTTGAGGTAGAGACGCTGCTGGGGGTCATCATGAACAGCAAAGACGTAGACACCAGGACTCGGTCTGGTGCCGACGACATAGTCCACGATCCCCCCCTTCTCCTCCAGCATGTCCATGTCGTAGAAGCCGACAGCATCGTCGATGAAGCCATCGAACTCCGGACCGATCATGCCCCGCTTGGCCACGGTGAAGCCGGTGGCGTTGGCCACGACGGCCTGCTCGAAAGCGATCTTGGTTCCATCGGCGAAGCTGGTGACCATCTCCGGCGCCTGGCCCCACTCGGCGGCGAAGCGGGCCTGGGTGGCCGGGGTGCGATAGTGGTCGAGTAGGCCCTTGATGTTGCCGGCGACCAGTGGTCGGGCCCCGATCCCCTCGACGAAGCGGATCAGGTTCATCTGGACCCCAGGCTGGTCACCATCGCAGCCGGTGTATACAACCCCGGCGGCGACGGCCTTGTGGTGAAGGACAGGTCCGATCACACCATCGAGCTCGGCATTGAGCATCACCACATGGCGACCGTTGGCGATGGCATCGAGCACGAGTGGAAGGGCGTAGTGGATGGTCCCCGTACCCTCGATTACACAGTCGATGAGGTCGCAGCCATTGGCCACGGCGTAGTCGGATGTGAAGGCAGGGCGGCCCGACTCGATGGCCGCCGTCAACTGGGCCACAGTATCGACTTCGACAGGATCGTCGATGCCTGCCTCGGCGTAGCAACGGATCGCATTCTCCCCCGTCCGGTTGACGATGACAGAGATCTCCATCCCCTTGGTGTGGTTTGCCACCCGGTTCGTCATGCCCCGGTTGATGAAGCCGGCCCCGGTCACGGCAAGGCGAACAGGACGGCCTTCGTCGTGGCGACGTTGGAGGGCGTTGTCGACGATGATCATTGGGCAACCCCGAATCGTTCTTGGTCGATGTCTGACAGTAAGGGCCAAGCCGCGTCTTTGTCAGAGACGGTTTCGATCGGCAAAGGCCATTCCAGACCGAGGTCTGGATCGTCATAGCGGAGGCCGACCTCATGTCCCGGTGAGTAGTACTCGCTGACCTGGTACAGGACCTCGGCATCAACGGTGAGGGTCTGGTAGCCGTGAAGGAATCCCTCCGGCACGTAGAGGGCGCGCCGATTCTGCTCGGTCAGCTCGACCGACGTCGACCGCCAGCGGGTCGGTGACCCGAGCCTGGCGTCAATGATCACATCGAGGACACCACCGCGGGGGCAGCGCACCAGTTTGGCCTCAGTGGCCGGAGGTCGCTGCATGTGCATCCCCCGCATGGTGCCCCGATGACGGTTGTAGCTGAGATTGCCCTGGGCTCCGACTGGAGCCAAGCCATGGTCGGCGAACTCCTTGGTGCAGTACCAGCGAGCGAAGAAGCCACGCTCATCGGAGATGGGCTCGATGTCGATGATGAAGGCCCCGGGCAACGGGGTCTCGGTGAAGATCATGCGCTCATCAGCTCCTGGTAGCGATCGATCTGGTCCATGGTCAGGGTCCGGGCCGACTCGCCCCGGTAGAAGCGGCGATACCAATCGACGATCCAATCGATGGCGGTATCGAGCGACATCTGTGGGGCCCATCCAAGCTGTTGGCGAGCTTTCGAGGAATCGAGGCGTAGCAGGGTCGCTTCATGGGGACCGCCGTCGTCGCAAATGCTCCAAGGAGCCCCGTGTCCCCAGCGTTCAGCCATCCGCTCCACTATCCAACCGACAGGGCGGGTGTCGTCCTCCGAGGGTCCAAAATTCCAGCCCTCATCGAAGCCATCGTCAGTGTTGGCGAGCCGTTGGGCCAACTGGAGGTAGCCAGCAAGAGGCTCGAGCACATGTTGCCATGGACGCACAGCCTTTGGACGCCGTATCACCACCTCGTCATCAACCGACCAGGCCCGGATGATGTCGGGGATCAGCCGATCGGCGGCCCAATCTCCCCCGCCCACCACATTGCCAGCCCGGGCACTACCGACCGAGGCCGAGCCTTCATCCTCAAAATACGACCTGCGCATGGCTGACGTCACCAACTCAGCACAGCCTTTGCTTGCCGAATACGGATCATGGCCCCCCATCGGCTCATCCTCGCGATAGCCCCAAATCCACTCATTGTTCTCGTAGCACTTGTCGGAGGTGACGCTGACGATGGCCCTGAGATCAGGGGCCCGTCGGGCACCATCGAGGACGCTTGCCGTCCCCACGACATTGGTAGCGAAGGTCTCGACTGGATTGAGGTGAGACTCCCTCACAATGGCTTGAGCCGCCAGATGGAGCACGACGGTCGGACGGGCAGCATCGATGGCCGCGACCACAGCCTTGGGGTCGATGATGTCACCTTCGATCGAGGTCATGGTGGCCCCGACTCCGGCCTCGGCGAACAACGACGGTTTGGTGGCCGGCGCCTTGGCCAGCCCGAAGACCTCAGCCCCCAGCCGCTCCAACCACAAGGTCAACCACGATCCCTTGAAGCCGGTGTGGCCCGTCACCAGGACTCGCTGCTGCGCCCAGAAGGCAGGATCGATCATGATCAGAAAAACTCCAGTACTTGCCCTGACAGGAGATAGACCACGAAGGGTAACCAGGCCACGGCGGAGATGAGTGATCCATCTATCCCCCGTGGAACAGGTGGGATAGCCCCTGCGTCCAAGGCCGGAACTGGCGTGCAACAGCCGAGCCAGACACTACTATGGGCTCGCTCACTAGCATCGTCTGTGAGCTGGGCATCCGCTACTCGTCTCTGAGCTACCGGGTCGCCCACATTCCCGCCGCAACCGAACAACGAGGTAGTCGCCTTGGGCCGCTCCCCCATAGTCAGTCATCGGCTTGACGCGCCATGACAACCGACCCCCGACCCGAAGACGAGCTCCAGCTCAGCGACTATGTGCTAATCATGCGTCGCCGGTGGACATGGATCGCCCTGACGGTGGTGAGCATCATGGTTGCAGCCGTGCTGTTGACCATCGCACGGGGACCGAGGTTCTCAGCAACGGCTCAGGTCGGATTGGGCGACTCGGCGGCCCAGGAGGCAATCCGCTCGAACTCTTTCACCAATGTCGGCGCTGCTTCGCGAGAGCTGTCGAATGAGGTGAACCTCGCCCTCAGTGACGCCGTGACCAGTGAGGTCGAGAACCAGCTGGGACTGGATCCGAGCATCAACATCATTGCCGACACCGAGTCCGACGCCCTCCGCTTCGAGGCCGAGGCCGACACCGCCGAAGCAACCGCCCTTCATGCCAACACATGGGCCCAGGTCTATGTCGACACCAAGCGCCGCCAGGCCACCGACAGCATCAGTGAGGCCGTCGAGGTCTTCCAGCGTGATCTGGCCGAGCTACGAGCCGACCGTCAGGAGCTGCGCCAGCCCCTCGATGCCCTGGAGAGCCAGATCGCCGCGGTTACAGACGAGGAGCAGAAGTCCCTCCTCCAGACTCAGCTCAATCGGCTCAACACCGACCTGGCCATGGAGTTCGACCTGCTCGACATCCAGGTCCAGGCAGTCGCCGAGAACATCACGAGCCTGGAGTTGAGCAGCCGTCTGGCCTCGACCGGCACGGCCAGGATCGTGCAGGTGGCCGCCCCACCTCAGTCACCAGCCAGCGGATCGCTCCTCCGCAACCTGATGCTGGCCACCTTCGTGGGGCTGGTCATGGGGGCGGTCGTTGCCCTGGTGGCGGAGAACCTCGACCGGACGATCAAGACCACCGAAGACGTCGCATCGCTCGGCATCCCGGTCCTCGGTGGCATCCCGACCCCGGGGCGCACGGTCCCCGAGGCCGAGCTACCTCTGGCCACCATGCGCCACACTGGGACCCCGGTAGCTGAGGCGTACCAGAAGGTGAGGACGGCGGTGGAGTTCGCCCTTCTCGGTCGCCAGATCAACTCCCTGCTCATCACGAGCCCCAACCAGTCCGAAGGCAAGACCACCCTGTCGGTGAATCTGGCCTGGGCCATGAGCGCCGTCGACCATCGGGTGGCTCTGGTCGATGTCGATTTCCGACGACCCCGAATCCACGAGGTCTTCAACTGTCCAGCCCAGCCTGGCCTATCGGACAATCTGATATCGGGTGTTCCGCTCCCCCAGTTGGCCCTTCGGGTCGACGAGGCCGGAAGCCGGAACCTGATCATGATGCCAACCGGCACCCAACCCCCCAGCCCGGCCGACTTCGTCGCCTCCCCCGCCTTCACCTCCCTGATCCGCAAGATCGAGGCTGAGGCCGATCTCGTGATCCTCGATGCCCCACCCGTCCTGCCTGTCTCCGATGCCCCGTCGATTGGACGCCAGGTCGACGCCGTGATCGTGGTGGTGAAGGCCGGCTCGACAACCCGAGACCAGCTCACTGACACCATCGATGACCTGCGGGGGGTCGGGGCCGACATCATCGGGGTCTGCGTCGTCGGACTCAAGACCTCACCCAACCGCTACGGGAACTACGGCAAGGAGGTTCCCCGGCCTAGAGTCCAGCTGCGCTCGGAGCGACGTAGCCGGGTTGTCGACGTCCGCCATGAACCCGACCCGGCGGAACCCGAGCTCGACGACTACCTCCTCGAGCCATTGCCCCCAACCACCTGATCCGACATGAACGCCACACGGCCGTTGGCACATCAAACGACGAAACAGAGACTTTAAGAGTAGATAAACGAATTTACCTCCCCCATAGGCAGATCACCTCAACAACACCTCAACCCCGGAGGACTCACCCATCTCCGTGATAGAACAGACCGCAGGTAGCCGGGGCAGTTCAGGTGAGGGCATAGGTTTTCATGGTACGAGGAGCCTCTTGACGCGTTCACCAAGTCCACGGCTGAGCCAATTCCTGATGGATGCGGCTGTCGTCTCGGCCGGTTGGACCACTGCGCTGGTCTTGACCAACATCACCGAGGAATTCAAGCGATCCACCAATCGATCGACGGCCATGGCCGCAGTCGCCATCGCTACCACCCTCGCCGTAATGGAGCGAAGGGGTCTCTACGCCGGTCGGCCGACCCTGCCCAGGACTGACGAGATCTCACGCGTGTTCACCTCGGTGTTGGCGGGTGCTTCCGCCGTCGCCGTAGTTGCCGCCTTTCTCGACTGGCACATCGGAGCATGGGAGATCATCCTCGGGTGGACCATCGTCTTCGCTGCCCGCACGCTGGTCCGTGGCCTGAGCCGGGCCTTGGCCGTCGAGATTCCCAATGCCGGCCGGCCTGAAACCGTCGTCATCGTCGGTACTGGCCATGAAGCTCGGGAGTTGGCCGACCTGATGACTGATCACCCGGAGTCAAGCTTCACCCTGGCTGGCATCATCGGCAATCTCAGCGTTGCTGAGCGGAGCGGTCTCGCCGACCGCTGGATCGGGCCAACCGAGCGACTCGTCGACCTGATGCGCCAACACGATGCCACCGGCGCGATCGTCACCGCCACTGGCTTTCGCGGCACCCAATTCCGGTCCATCACCAAGGTACTGTTCGAGTCGGGCTACGACGTCCACCTCACCACCGGCGTGAGCCGCATGGGCAGGGGCCGCTTCACCGTCCGCTCTTTGTGTCACGAGCCGCTCGTGGTGATGGAACGCAAACCCATGATGCACAGCCACTACTGGATGAAGCGGGTCATTGACATCGTCGGGGCAACTATCGCCCTCCTGATCGCTGCTCCCGTCATGATCATTACAGCCCTGCTGATCTGGGCTCAGGACCGTGGCCCAGTGCTGTACACGGCCCCTCGAGCCGGACGACGAGGCCAGTTCTTCCCCATGTACAAGTTCCGCTCGATGGTGACCAACGCCGAGCAGCTCAAGCAGGACATCAAGGAAGACAACGAGCGGACGGGGCCCCTATTCAAGATCTCGGACGATCCCCGCATCACCCGAATCGGTCGGTTCATCCGCGAGACATCGATTGATGAGCTCCCGCAGCTCATCAATGTCCTCCGCGGTGATATGAGCCTGGTTGGTCCTCGGCCCGCTCTGCCCGAGGAAGAGGCAGCGTTCGACGAGGAGCTTCGTGATCGTTTCGAAGTCCGGCCGGGCATCACGGGCCTGTGGCAGGTCGAGGCCAGATCGAACGCTGCCTTCAACGCCTACCGACGGCTCGATCTCCACTATGTCGAGAACTGGAACCTGGCCCTTGATCTACGTATCTTGCTAGCAACCGCCGAGCATGTGATCACCACCCTGGTCCTACTCCCCTTCTTGCGCCTTCTGAGAGGCGGTGCCAGGGCTGATGGGGTATGCACACCGAGTGGCCTGGCCGGGATCGAGGGCCAGCTGCCCGGCGACCTTGTCACAGCCGATGAGGATCGGGTCATCGATCTCCGCCCAGCGCCTCGCCCCACGCCAGCCGCCTCTAGCTCGCTCGGTGAGGTCAGGGTCGGCGGCAACGGCCACCGACCGACCCACCACGACATGGACACCAGCGACCCGGAGGTCAGCGAACACACCGGTAGCTGATCAGGTACCGGTCACCAGAGCTTCCACGGGGCCTCGCCCCGAGCCCAGAGATCATTGAGGGCCGTGTACTCGCGGAACGTGTCCATGCCCATCCAAAAACCATTGTGAGGGAAGAGTCCGAGCCTCTTCTCCCGGGTTATGGCCTGGACCGGAGCATGCTCGAAGAAGTGGGTCGGATCATCGTTTGGCAAGTAGTCGAGGAATTCTCGACGGAAGGCGAAGAACCCACCGGACACCCAGCCCTCAGATGGGGGCTTTTCGGCGAAGTTGGTCACGATGTCATCGACAACACCCAGTTCGCCGTAGCGCGAGGTCGGATGAACTCCGGTGACCATGCCAAGCAGATCAGATGCGGCCAGATTCGCCAGCTCGCCGGCCAAATCGATGTCGCCGAGGCCATCGCCATAGGTGACCATGAAGTAGTCCGTATCGATAAGGTGGCCGACCTTCTCGATCCGACCCCCAGTCCCGGTCTCCAGACCGGTGTCGATGAGGGACACCTCCCAGTCATCGAGTGATTCATGGTGAAGCCAGCTCGTGTCCTTGCCCCCTACCTTCACGGTCAGGTCGGACATCATCACTTCGTACTGGAGGAAGTACTGCTTGATATCCCAAGACTTGTAGCCGAGGCAGAGGATGAAGCGACGGAAGCCATGAGCGCCATAGAGCTTCATGATGTGCCACAAGATTGGCTGGCTGCCGATGTCGATCATGGGCTTCGGTAGCTTCTCCGAGGCCTCCCTGATCCTGGTTCCCTGACCTCCGCACAGCACAATGACAGGAATGTCCGATGGGTCGGGTTGAGTCATGGGCTCACCCTAGACAAAACCCGAACGCCACCAAACCGAAGGCGAAGCCCAGCCGTCACCGATGCCGTCGCCGATGCACAGTCCCAGTGTCAGCCTTCGGGACCATCAAGGGGGTCATCGGCTGGTCTCAGGATGGGACCAGGACTCGGGTTCCGCCCACCTCGACCGTCGGGGCCGGGGATGAAGAGCTCGGTGTCTTCGCCCAACAGCCCATTGGAACCGGGTGATGCAGGCCGGCTGCGGGTCGCCGCCGACGGATTCTGGGTCTGGACCGGGGCCTGAGGCTGGGCTTGGGTCTGGACCGGGGCCTGAGGCTGGGCTTGGGTCTGCACCGGGGCCTGAGGCTGGGCTTGGGTCTGCACCGGGGCCTGAGGCTGGGCTTGGGTCTGCACCGGGGCCCGAGCTTGAGTCTTGGCCACTCGGGCCTTGGGCTGGGCTTGGGTCTTGGCCGGTGGGCCCTGCGAGCCGTCGAGGGTGGTGGCGGCTGGGCTGGCCGCCAGCTGGGAGGCCCGGGGAGCGGCCTGGCCCGTCGATCCTGGCGTGGCGATGGCACCATCAGCCCTGACCACCTCGCCTTTGGCCGAACGGCGGGAGGGAGCGGTGATGACTGGGAGGAGCTTGTGTCGCACCGATTCCAGCTGGCGAGCCATGTCAGCCAGGGAATCGGCCTTCTGGCGGGCCAGGGGAACGGCCAGAACGACAGCATCGGCCAGGGATGCCGCTTGGATGGTCGATGCAAGATCGAGTACCGGGCCACCGTCGACAATGACGATGTCAGCGTGGCGGCGAGCCCCTTCGAGCACCACGGGCAGAGTGTCCCGACGCAAAGCGGCCGAACCCCGGTTGGGGCCAAGCCCCAGGACACTCACTGCCGGGTCCATGGTGCGGGTGACAGCGGAGCTGCCATGCGCATCGACCAGCGACCCACCGGATGCAATGACGGCCGGCACACCCCCGTCACCGCCTGCATTGAACAGGGCCGTGATCCGCGGGTCTCGCACGTCGGCATCGACCAGGACAACCGATGCCCCGCCGGCGGCAAAGCGCTCGGCCATGGACAGAGCCAACGTCGTCGAGCCTGCGCTGCGCATGGTCCCGGTGACGGCAACGGTGAGGGATTCGTTGATTGGGGCAAGGGCCTCAGCCCGCACACACAACTGATCGATAGTCGGGATCGCCGACCGAGGAAGGGCCTGGAAGGCGGCCAGGGGGTTGCGAGCCAACGACCGATAGTGGGGGATCTCGGAGACGACGGGCGCCCCGAGCATCTCGCCGGCCGAGATTTCATCGAGCACCTTGGTCGAGAACCGAGCCCACATCAAAGCGATGACAACACCGAGAATGATGCCGGCCAGCAGTCCACCAGCCAGGAGGAAATTGCCCCCCTGCGGGTTCGCCTCCAGGGGCATCGGAGCGTCGGAGATGATCTCAGTGTTGACCCTGAGCCGCGACTGGGCCTCCAACTCATTGAGCGAGACCAGGAGCTGGGACAGCTCGTTCAACACCAGCTGTCGCTGGGATACCGCCGATGGGTCGACGTTCTCCGCCGGGGGGATGGGATCAGGGACCGGGTCGTTGGGGCGGGGCAGGTATTCCCTCATCGCCTCCTGGAGGCGATCATCCAGGGCACTCAGACGATTCTCGAGGGTCTCGATCTGGCGCTCGAGGTCGGCCCGCTGGACCTGATCCTCGTCGGTCGTTGCCAACCCCTCGACATAGAGCTCGACATAGGCCTGCGAGATAGTAGTGGCGGCAACGGCCGAACCGGCTTTGGTCGTCACTTCCACGATGTCCGTCTCGGGGATGTGCTCGATCTCCACCAAGGTGGACAGATCGGCCGCCGTCAGGGGCTCACCCAGCTGGGCTCCGGCCCGGTTGGCAACATCAGCGGCCAACGACTGGCTCGTCAGCACACTTATCTGAGAGGTGACGTAGCGATCAGGATTGGTCGAGAAGAAATTGACGGTGGCCCGGGTCGGAGGTTGGACCAGGAGGATGGCCGTCGACTCGAACTCACTGCTCGTCGGGGGGTCGGCCGTCAACCCGGGCAGTGACCCCAACAAGGCCAGCAAGGTGACAACCCAAAAGCGGCGCCGGAGTGCGGAAATGACGAATGAGAGTTCCATTGATTCGTGTCGTCCTTCGCGACCAGGTCAAGCGCCGAGTCTACTGGTTGGTCGATCCCCGAAGCTGCCAGCGGGTGTTCATACGACCCTCGACCAGCCCGACAAGACGACCGATCGCGATCGAGGCCCGACGGGCGATATAGGCCAGCCCTTTGTGGTCGACGGGTTGGGCGTTTGGCTTGAGGGCCCGAAGACCATGCGCTCCCCCACCGCCCGGGACCCCTCGGTTGGTGATGACCTGACTCAACCCGCGTCCGTAGAGAAAGTGTTGACGCAACATGGGGACCCAACCCTCACGGTGCCGGTAGTGAACGACGGCGTCGGCGGC
>JAAETV010000371.1 GCA_024227975.1 Actinomycetes bacterium | reverse complement strand
GAGGAGCCCCGGTGACAGTGGCTGGTGACGAATCGAAGGCGGATCTGACCCGGTCGAGCGCTGAGTCGACCACGCGTCGCCATCTAGAGGACCAGCGCGATCATCTCCTCCGCTCCCTCGATCAGCTCGATCAGGAGCTGGCCGCCGGTGACCTCGACGCCGACGATCACCGCGAGCTGACCGAGGCCTACACCGCCCGGCTGGCCTCGATCCTGCGCCGGATCGAGGGCGAGGATCAGGCCGGGGTCGACGCCGATGACTCCGCGTTGCTCGGCTGGCGCCAGGTCTTCGTGATCGGGGCCTTGGTCGTGTTCGCCATCGGGGCCGGGTTCTTGCTGGCTCAGGCTTCGGGTGAGCGCGGCGTCGGCGATTCACTGACTGGAGCCATCGATGGCTCCAGTCGGGCCCAGGTCACCCGCTGCCAGGAGTTGGGCTCGATCGACGGTGACCTCGTCGGCGCCCTGGAGTGCTTCGACGACGTCCTGGCCGAGGACCCCGAGAACGCCGAGGCCCTCAGCTACCGGGGCTGGTACCTCTTTCTGGCCGCCGGCGCCCTGCAGGACCAGGCCACGACCGACGAGGAGCGAGACCAGGCCGGGGAGTTGAGGGCCTCGGCGCTGATCTACTTCGATCGAGCCATCGAGGCCGATCCCCGGCTGCCCGATCCGCTGGCCTTCCGGGCCACCCTCCATGATCAAGAAGGCGCCTCGGAGTTGGCCTGTCGCGACGTCGCGGCCCTGCTCGAGCTCGATCCGCCGTCAGTCTTCATTGAGCGAACGGATCCGATCGTCGACCGGAACGACTGCCCCACCTCCTGAACACGTCTCTGAGGCTTGGCCCCAAGTCCACCAGGTGCCGATGGCAGAGCCCCTGGCCCGTTCTCGACCCATCTATTCCTCCGATAGGGCCTACTTACCCGTTCGGGTAGTGCCTATTAGACCCTTCGAATAGTCGGCATTCCGATCTTGCGACCTTGGTCCCTAACGTGGCTGGACATCTTTGGCGAAAGTGAGGCAAGGTCTCTGCAAGCAACGTACGATACCGCTTCACTTGCTCCCGATCTGGGGAGGTTTCAATGGGCCAGTGCACCGAACCGTCGCCATCCGCAAAGGGTGGCGCCGGCTGGCTCAGCCAACGCCTCTCCGCCGTTCTCGGTCGGCGTCATGGCCCCAAACCGGCAACGGCTGACGGCGCCACCGGCTCGGGAACTGGTCCGGTGCTCAGAGGAGATCGCTCCGGGGGAGAGGTGCCCGTGACGGTCACTCGGCGCTCAGCCCTCAAGAAGATCGGTCTCGGGGGTGCCGCCGTCGCAGTTCCCCTCGGGGGCCTGGCCATGGCATCCAATGCGAGCGGGCAGTCCAACCAGCGGATCAGGCAATGGGCCATGATCATCGACCTCCGCCGGTGCGACGCCTGTCAAAGCCAGAACACCCCACCCCAGTGCACCTTGGCCTGCATCGAGGGCCACCTCGTCCCCGAGCCGATGGAGTGGATCGAGATCTACGAAGCCGAGATGGTCGGTGGTGGCACCCAGTTCCTACCTACTCCGTGCCAGCAATGCGAGAACCCGCCGTGCGTGAACGTGTGCCCGGTAGCGGCCACCTATTCGGCT
>JAAETV010000370.1 GCA_024227975.1 Actinomycetes bacterium | reverse complement strand
TCATCGCGGAGCTCCACCAGGTCGCTGGTGACACGAGGCGGGATGATGTTGATGACCTCAACACCATCCTCCAATGCCTCCAAGGAAAGAACGATCTCCTCATCGCCCCCTGTCACCACCAAGCGGGATGGTTCCGGACTCCGAGCCGCCACTTCCAGCAACTCCTGGGCTACCCGGACCACGAGGTGGGCGTGGGCCGGTTTGGTGATGGTCTTGGACTGCCAGTCGATGATGGTGAAGGCGCCGACGTTTTCTCGCAAGGCGCCCGCTTCGATCTCGACGGCGAGGCGGACCGGATCGTCGGTGTGCTCGAATGGACTGTCATCAGCTGCGGGGTTGGTGGCGACGCTGGTGCGCCAGGTGCGTTCGCTACGGGTCAGCTCTAAGTCCCAGAGGGTTTCGGGTTGGGCGTGGCCGAGATCGATCCCGTCGCGGATCGCTATCCCCCGAGTGCGGGCCAAAGCCGCCGCTGCCGCCGTCTCGGCAGTCTCGACTCTGGCCTCGAGGGCGCCCTTGTCAGCGATGTGAACCGCGATCTCCTCGGCCTGACGATCTAGGCGGCTGGCCTGTTCGATTCCCGCCGAACGGGCCTCGTCGAGCTCGCCACCCAGCCGACGGATCTCACTCGTTGCGGTGTTGTTCTGCTCCCGAAGTTGGCGATTCTCGCCTCGGTCCACTGTCAGCTCACGCTCGAGGCGGGTCGTGGCCTCGGTCAGGTCAGTACGTTCGGATTTGAGAGCGGCCTCTCGCCGGCCGGCTTGCTCTCTGAACTCGGCCGCCGATGAGCGGCCCTGGAGGTAGAGCACCAGAAGACCGATGGCGGCGACCATGGCAACGATTGTCAGCGCAACGAGCATGGCGCTGACGTTACAAGGGGAACGAACGGTGTAGCGAGGATCATTCGTTCATTGAGGCCGGATTGGCACGATCGAGATCGGCGTAGCGGGGGTCCAGGCGGTCGGAGCAACGTTGCTTCACCGATCGGGCCAGCCGGAGACCAAGCCAGGCCGGAGTCGATCGAGCGGCGGCCCACGCCAGCTTCTTGCGTGGTCCCAGCAGGCCTTTTGTGGCTGCTCGCAGCTCTCGTTGGGATTCAGCGCGGGCGTCTGGGCGAGCCTCCAAGTCGGCGTCCATGAGGCGCATGGCCCTGGCCCACTGGAGCCGGGCCCAGTACTGGACGATCTCGTCGGTGATCGGTCCAAGTTCTCGGCTTTCCTCGAGAATTCGGCGGAAGACAGCGTCCTCGGCGGCGGCGAACCCAGCGCTGCTCTCGGCTCCGAGGTGGACACGGTAGTAGGTGAGACGACGGGGCTCGTAGCGCAGGCCGACCCCACGTTTGACCATGTCGTACGACAGCCAGATGTCGTAGAGGGGGATCGTGTCATCGGGGAACTCGACGGCAAGTACATGCTCTCGACGCAGGACAGCGGCGTAGGCCGGTTGGGGTGCATTCCAAACGGCGACGAGGCGAAGGCCATCCTCCAAGTCGTAGTCGATGGGGCCGGCGGGGATGGCGGTGCGCTTGGTACGAGCCGACTCCCGGTCAGTGTGCTCGTCGAGGCGATTGCCGGCGAGGTCGATCACCCAGAAATCGGTGAACGTCATACCGATTTCGGGGTCGGCGAGCATGGGTGGGACGACGGTCTCGAGAAACTCGGGGTGCCACAGGTCGTCGTCGTGGAGACTGGCGACAAGGGGGGTCTCAGCTCTGGCGACCAGGTCGAGCCAATTACCTTGAGGGCCGAGGCCAGGACGGTTGCGGTGGTAGTGGACGCGGGGATCATCAATCGCACGGACCAGGTTCTCGGTGGCGTCGCTCTCACTGTTGTCACCGACCATGAGAATCAGATCTCGGTAGGTCTGGGCCAAGGCAGACTCGATCGCCTCTCCAAGTAGGTCTACGCGTTCATAGGTCGGCACCATCACCGTTACGAGGGCCATCGAGCGTCCTCTCCCCCTCCAGCACACTGGGGCTACCGCAGCCACGAATGGCTTCAGCCTAGGCGCTCGAGTACCGGGGCGCGAGCACGCCGAGCGTCAGATCAAGGCCACGAATCCAGCGACGGGACCAGCCGTCGATGGCCTAGGCTGTCCTCGACAACAAGCGCTCGTGGCTCAATTGGATAGAGCATCTGACTTCGGATCAGACGGTTGGGGGTTCGAGTCCCTCCGAGCGCGCAGAGTAGGTGCAGGTCAGAGGCTCAGGAATCGGCCATCGGCGGGGCGACGCTAGTTCGTTGAGAAGATCCGGCAACCTAGACACTCGCAACCTAGGGTTCAGCCCAGCGAGTGTGTGACCCAGACAGCGAGGTCGTTCCGATGGTCACTGTTGACGCCAAGGCGTTGGTTGTCACC
Organism: Actinomycetes bacterium; assembly: GCA_024227975.1. Next base: position 1,217 of record JAAETV010000370.1, on the reverse strand, counting down.
GAGTCCGAGGGCGTCGAGGTTTGCCTTGATCGTCAATGCCGGCCCTTTGGTGACAAGAGCTTCGGCTTCCCAAGCGACAACGAATCACTGACTGGTCTCCCCATCTTGGGTGATCAAAGCGACCGCACGATTCTGATCAGAACCCGGCACCATCGCTAGACGGCACCAGTGCCGTGACCGACAACACCGGGACACGATGACGCCGTCACTCGGAGTGGCGGCCTGCACCCCGCCGGACCCTGATGGCCATCAACCGCTTTGCGTGGTCTCGTTTCCGATCGCTTGGACCACCCCAGGACGGTTGTAGCCCGGATCGGCCTCGACATGCGCACCGTCGTTACCGGCACCTTCGCTGGCCGGACTGTAATGGTCGGTGCGAGGAGGCAGTCGGTAGTCCGGGCAGGCATATCGAGCTGGTGCCCGTTTCTCAGAGTCTCTCGCTCGTGTGCCGGGGTCCGGCTACTCTCCCGGGGCGCATTCGAACCCGTGGAGTGTGCATTGCTCGAGGGCACCTCCGGTAACTTGAGTCGACCCGGCCAGAACCCACGGATCCGAACAGCGGGTGAGGCGTCGCTGGTCGACAACCGTCGGAACGAGACCAAAAGGAACCAATCACAATGACGGCTGAAGCCTCGCTCCACCATCCGCGCTATGTACGATCCAACAAGTACGACCCTTCGTGGATCACCAAGAACCAAATGGGGCCCAACGTCCTCTGGCTCACCGAATCGCTCACCGAGGTCATGATCATCGAGCCGGGTATGAAGGTCCTCGATCTGGGCTGCGGTACTGCGATGAGCTCGATCTTCCTGGCCAAGGAGTTCGGCGCCCAAGTCTGGGCCACCGACTTGTGGATCGCGGCCTCCGACAACCAGCAACGTATCGTCGACGCCGGTGTCGAAAGCCTTGTCACCCCGATCCACGCCGAAGCCCACACGCTGCCATTCGCAGCCGACTTCTTCGACGCGGTCGTCAGCCTCGACGCCTACCAGTACTTCGGCACCGCTGACCTCTACCTCGGCTATCTATCCGACTTCCTGCACCACGGGGGCCGGATCGGTGCAGTGATGCCTGCACTGAAGACTGAACTAGGCGACAAGATCCCGGCTGAGCTCGCTCCATTCTGGGAGTCGGAGTTCTGTTGCTTCCACAGCCCTGATTGGTGGAACCACCACTGGGTGAAGAGCGGAAGGGTGATCGTCGACCACGCTGATCTC
>JAAETV010000369.1 GCA_024227975.1 Actinomycetes bacterium | reverse complement strand
GCGCCGCGTCGCGAGCGGCCGAGGTTACATCCTGTTGGGCGGCGCCATAGCGGCCGACGAACACGGCGAAGGCGACCAACACCATGATCGGTATGACCAGCACCACCAACTCGACCGATGCCGAGCCCCGATCTGATCTCAACGCTGACTCCAGCGCTGACCTCATGGTGGAGCCGACCGATCTCACCGCTCGTCCTCCGGTCGGAATACTTCCTTGGGTCCTGAAGCGGTGGCCGTTGCCTTGGCCGACCAGAAAGGAACAACAGAGATGATCTCGGCCGTGATCGTCACGGTCACCGTCGGGGGGTCGGCGTCGACACTCAGATTCTGCACTGTGAGCATCGATCGCGAGCCGTCCAGGATCTGATCGGCTGCCGCCATCCCGTCGGCTGACGTGCCGTTCTCGTACTGGGCTGCCCTGGCCCCGTCTTGGGCCGCGGCATTGAGCACGGTGCGAGCATGAAAGTGCAACCCGAGCTGGATCACGAACATGACGAGGAACACCGTCAGCGGGGTCAGGATCACCAAGGGAGCGACGTCGCCGCGCTCAGATTCTCGAACCCCTTCGCCGGCGTCAGCCATGACCCTTGCTCTCAGGATCACGGTCAGTCAACCTGGATGCTGTTGGCCTTGCTCTCGAGCTTGGCTGCAATGATGACACCGACCGATAGAGCCAGAGTGGCCATGACGGCGATGCCGATGGTTCGTGGCGCGACATCGCCCCGCTCATCGCGAGGATCGAGCCGCGAGGTGAGCGCACTGCCGACAGCGGTCGACCAACTGGAACAGGCGGCAAGGGTGTGGTGGAGGTGGATGGATGTCTGGAGGACAGGGTCGGACGTCAACATGATTGATGCTCCTTCACTTGCGGGTAGGTGCTACGGGTAGGTCGCTAGAGGTCGAGTACGGCTTGAAAGGCGGGGTAGATGACCAGGACGACGAAGCCACTCATCATCAACCCGGTAGGGCCGACCATGGCCGTGGTCCGGCTGGTGGCCTCACGCTCGATGTTGGCGATCTCGTGGGCCCGGATGGCCCCGGCCTTGGTCATGAGGCTCTGACGGACGTGGGCTCCCGAGGTCCCAGCCAGTTCCATGGTCGCGGCCAGATCGATCAGGCCGCTGAGACCAAGACGGGAACCGTGTTCGTTGAGAGCCTCCCAGGGAGAGACACCCCGGACCCGGGAGTCGGTCAAGGCTCGGCGGATGACCAGGAAGGGCCAGCCCCTCCCCTGGGCCACGGCCTCGTGAAGGGCTTCTTGGATGCCAGCACCGCCCGAGAGCAGGATCGAGACCAGAGCGACGTAGGTGACGAGAGCCGTGTCGAACTCGGCCCGCCGCCGTTGGGCCTGGGTCCGGATCTGGGCATCGGTCATCAGCCAGCCGCCGACGGCCAGCATCAGCGAAGCAACAACGATCAGGGCGGGGTGGAACACCCCGGCCCCGGCCAGCGATGTGATGAACCACACGAACAAGGGCAATACGGCAAGGAACACCGCAGTTCGTATCCGCTGGATGAGGTGAATCTCTTCGCTGCGCTCGAGGACGGCCAGGTCGGTGGCCAGAGGGCGAAGGTTGGTGTTGGTGACCTCCATGATCCAGGCCGCGAGCCGACGGGCGGCGTGGTCGAGATCGCTGTTCTCCTGCGGGCCCGGAGCCCTGGGGGTCGACAGGTCGGCCAGGGCATCGGCCAGGTTCTGCGGTGGACGGAGGAAGGCTCGAAGAACGCACCACAACCCCACACCAGCGACGGCACCAAGAGCGACGGGAACCAGCATCTCAGCTCACCTCCCCCACCGGTCCCGGCGTAGCGGTTGCCCCTTCGAGCCCGGCGGCCAGCAATCGTGGGGGGCGGCGGACAACGGAGAGCTGGGCGATGCCGTAGAGGGCGAAGGCCCACAGAGTGCCGACGACGGCCAGCACCAACTGACCGGTGACGCGATCGAAGGGGGCGAGATAGGCCCGGTTGAACAAGAGCATGAACAGGAACATCCCGACGACGATCCCGGAGACGACCTTGGCATCGGAGTAGGTCTGGGCTCGGGAGGTCTCGGTCCGGATGCGCATGCTGGCATCGTCACGAGATGAGGCGGCGACCTCGCTGAGGAGTTGGGTGAGGTTCTGGCCCCGTCGTTCGGAGGCCAGGATCAGGGCGACCACGATCTGGTCGGCGGAGGGGTCATCGATCTTCTCGGCGAAGTCCCTCAGCTCAGTCGACAGGTTGTTGCGACGCAGTCCGGCGGCAAGGTCTTGGACGGCGGGTCGGATCTCGGGCGGTGCGACCCGGGCCGTGACCACAATCGCTTCCTGCAACCCGGCAGACGCACCAATGGTGTCGCGGAGCTGTTCAGCCCAGCCGGCGATGGCTTCGATCTTGGCGATAGAGGCCTGACGGCGGGCCTTGGCACCGACCAAGGTTGGGGCGATGAACCCGCCGGAAGCGGCTAGCAAGGCACCGACCGGCCATCCCGACAGGGCCCACAAGATGACGGCGCCGAAGGCGGCCAGGGTCAGCCTGAGCCGGAGCCGGTCGAGCCCGAAGCGCTCACCGTGGCGCGGGGTGGCGTCGGGCACCTCGATCCCTCGCAGGCCGAGAATGATCAGTAGCAGCCCCAAGCCGAACCCGGTACCGGCCAGCATCACCACCAGAATCTGGCTCATCAGCGGTACTCCATCCCGTTGAGCGAGACAGTGTGGTCGTAGCCCGAAGCCCGGAGCCGTTCGAGGAGGCGGGGGGTGAACCCGGCGCTGGTAGGGACGGCGGGACCGGCATCGTCATAGGAGGTGTAGACCTCGTTGGAGTGGATCTGATCGCCTTTGGAGCCGGTGATCTCGCGGACCGAGGAAACCACCCTGGTCCCGTCGGGGAGCTTGCGAAGGTGGACAACGAGATGGAGGACCAGGCTGATGAGGCTGGCTGAGGCTTCCATGCTGAGCGAGTCAGAGCCGGTGAGGGCGTAGGTCTGCATCTTGGTCAGGGCCGAGCGTGAGGAGTCGGCGTGAATGGTGGTGAGCGATCCCTCGTGGCCGGAGTTCATGGCCTCCAACATGGTGCGGACCTCATAGCCCGATCGGCACTCGCCGATGATGAGACGGTCGGGTCGCATCCGCAGGGCTTGGCGACCGAGAACGTCCATTCCGATGCCGCCGACACCCTCGATATTGGGCTGCCGCACCTCCATCTCGACGACATGGGACGCCCGTTCTGAGTCGAACTCCAGGCCAAGCTCGGCATTGTCCTCGATCACGATCAGGCGCTCTGCCACCGGGATCTCGGAGATCAGGCCTCGGGCGAATGTGGTCTTGCCGGTATCGGTGCCACCGGCCACCAGGATCGAGCAGGGAAGGGGAGGCCTGATGGCGCAGGCCAGGGTGTGTGCCAAGGACGACTCGATAGTGCCGAGGCGAAAGAGCTCATCGAGGGAGATGGTGAGATGGCGGTGCTTGCGGATCGAAACACACAGCCGAGATGTGACCCCCTTGATGGCGTGGAGCCGACTTCCGTCAGGGAGGCGGAGGTCGAGGTAGGGCTGGCTGTCGTCGAAGCGGCGCTCGGTCTTGCCTTCGGTTGCGGCCCAACGGCGGATGAGGTGCTCGAACTCCTCCTCGGAGTCGGCCAAGGGCGGGCCAGGAACCCGAAGACCCCCGACCTTGGTCAGGGTGACATTGTCATAGCCATTGGCCACGATGTTCTCGTTGTCATTGTCGGCCAGAAGGGCGTCGAGTACGCCATGGCCGAAGACCCACGATCTGACGGCGGCGATGACGGTGTCTTCCTCGGCCTCCGACAGGGCGGCCTGGCCTCGGGCCAACCGGCGGCGGGAAACAACCTCGACGGCGCGGACGATGGCTTGGTCGCCCCAGACCTCCGCCTCCTCGGCCGACGGGGTGAAGCCGCGTTCGGCCGTCTGCTCAGCCTCCCAGTCGGAAAGGTCACGCCCGACCATGGTTCGGACTTCGGTGGTGAAGGGTCGCAGATCACTCACGGCCGGCCCCCGGTGCTACTCGTTCTGCTCCCTCCGCCGACTGGGCCTGGGCCGTACGGGCGGCCAGCACAGCCAGGCTCACGGGCAGCTCGTCTCCGCTAGTTGGTGCGGGTTCGTCGGTGGCGGCTGATCCGGTTGGGGTCCATCGGAGATCGGAGTGCGGGGCTCGTGAATCGATATTGGGGGCCATGGTGCCCGCCACCTTGGCCCCGATCAGACCAGCCAACTCGTGGAGGGTGGCGGCCAGGGCTGAGCGACGGAACACCCGGCCAGCCTCCAGACCATCATTGTCGAACGCAGCGGCCGCCCGGTGGTCGACGGGTATCACCCCGAGCAGCTCGATCCCGACCGTGCTGGCCACCTCGGTCGGTGGGTACGGCCCGTCGCCAACACAGACGAGGCCCAGCGTGCACCCGGCTTCGTTCAGCTCGACGACAGCCGGAGCCAAGGAATGGACCTCGTCGAGGCGGGGCCGGCACACGATGATCGTGAGTGCAGCCCGGCGGGCAAGAGATGCCGCCGGGGAGCTGGTGGTCAGTCGTCCGCAGTCGACGAATGCTCGTATGTCGGGAGCGGCCGCCAGCTGGGACGCACCCTGATCACCCATGCGGGCCAGGCTCGCCGAGACCTGATCGGGAGAGGGAGGGGCGGCCGCCACCCAGAGGCCCTCGTCGATCTGCTGGCTGACCGACGCCAGCGCGGCGGCATCGATCCGGCCGCGAGTAGTCGAGAGTGAGAGCAAGCCTGGATCCCAGCTCAACCGGTGGGCGGTCGAGAGGCGGGCAGCCAGCGTGCCCCCTGAAGGGTCGGCTTCTACCACCAACCGGCTCGCTCCTGGCTCATGCCAGTAGGCGGCCAACAGGGTGGTGAGGGTTGTCACCCCGGGGCTCGCCTTGCGGGAGGCGACGGCGACGATCACGAGTCAGCTCCGATGAGGACCAGACGGAGCTGATCCTGGGCCACTACCTCAGCAACGCTGGCCGACTGGTGATCGGGAACGAGCAGGGAAACAAACAGCTCTTGGGACGAGCTGAGCAGGGGCTCGACGGTCCACACCGTTGCCACTCCGATCTCGGTCACCTCTCCCCCGTCGCCAAGGCCATTGGCGGGTGTGGTCTTGATCAGCCTGACCCGATCACCGGCTCGCAACGACGAGGTCGGATACTCACCCGGCACCAGGGCAGCCCCGACGACGGCCAATCCCTCGGGCACGGCCTCCGAAGCAGAGACGACGAGGGCCAGTGATAACGGCGTACCCACCGGGATCGGGCCTCGGGCTACCCGCCCAACAACCAATTCCTCCTGGCCCGCTTGGAGCAGCTCCAACCCCGAATCGGCCCCGACCGAGACGAGGATCAGGTCGCTCCGTTCGATCTCGGTACCGGCCTCGATGGCAGCGCCAGCCACCAGAACCGGAGTCCGCTTGGCTTGTTGTACCGACCAGAGGGCAAACCCGAGCATCGACATCACCAGGAGGAGAAGGCCAAGGGCGACCCAGGGCAACTGGCGCTGGCGGGTGGCCGACGCTCCCGGTCGGACCCCTACGGGGAGCCCGGCGCTGGCCCGAACCGCTCCCTGGTCACGACCTCGAGATGCCCGACGATCAGCACCCCTCGACGTCGGCTCATCAATGGTTGACCTCATCGTCCGGGTCCATCGATCCCGGCCGATCGGTGGTTGCCTCCAGCCCTGGAACCAGATGCAGACCTGTACCGCGGTGATGGGGTGGCGGCTGACGCTAGACGACTGCGGTAGCTGGAGGCCATCGCACTTCCCTCGGTTGAACTTGCCCTACAGAGAGGAAAACTTCGACCTAGCTTTGGCCTTCGACCATGACTGCGTCCGGGTTTTCCGAACCGTTCGCAAACATGAAGCTTGTCGCCCGCCAGAAGAGCCCCCCGAGGCCCTTCATGAGGCATCCTACTCAGTTCAACACACTTGTAAACCCCTGTCGATGCTTGGCCTCGCTCCAGGGATGGAATTCGTCTGGCCGTCGGTGAAGCGGACAGATCGAGTCAGTTCGTCTCGAAACTGATGGGCTCCAGCTCCTCGATACAGGCGGTGTCGGGCGTGGTCGAGGGGTCGTCGATGAAGGCCAGACCGATCTCCAAGCCACACGGACTGGAGCGCATGATGCCATGGCCCAGGGTCGGGAACTCCAGGTATGTGGCGTTGCCAAGTGAGGCGGCAGTGGCCTGACTCCAGGTCGGGGGTGTTGCCGGGTCGAAACGTCCCGCCAGCACGAGGGCAGGGATCTCGGAGGTAACGGCTCGGGCCTCAACTGGGTCGGCGGCACCCGACAGCGATCTTGCACACATGTCGAAGTGGAACCGGGTGAATGCCTCGAGATAGTGCGAGATGATCTGGCTGGGTAGACCAGCCGCCACGTCCATGGCCTCCTCGTAGCTTTCGAACGGGACCTCCTCTCGACACTGCATGGCGTAGAACATGTTCCAGCTGATCTCGGGAGAAGTGACCGCTCCGGCAACGACCATCTCGACCGGCTGGAGATCGCCCGCCGCTACCGTCGCCATGGCCGCAGGGGACCGTGGTATCAACTCAGGCGGATACAGATAGATCGCCATCGCATCCATGAATATCCCTCCGTCGACCGAGACCGGTCCGAAGGGTGAGTTGACCATCTGTGGCTCATCGTTGAGGCGATCCACGGTGGCGAGGAAGTCGGATTCGAGATCGGGGTAGGCGGCCGCACACTCATCGTCGGCCGTGCATGCGTCGAACACCTCACCGAAGGCACGATCCAAGCTTCGGGCGAACTCACTGTAGTAACCAGCCTCGGGCGGATACACCGAATCGAGAATGATCGAGCGGACGCCTTCGGGATGGTCACGTAGTAGGGCGAGACCGAGACGAGTGCCATAGGAGGTGCCGTAGTAATTGGCCTCCTCATAGCCAAGGGCGATGCGTACATCGCGGGCATCGATTGCGTTGGTTGCACTGTTGTATTGAGTGAGGTCGATACCCCGTCCAGCCAGCGTCTGGCGGCAGTCGTCCAGGTAGTCGTCATGCTCTACCGACCACAGCGATCCAACCTCGGGCCGAGCGGCCAGCGAGAACAGGAATTCTGTGTACCCAGCGCACTCCAACACTGGCTCCGTCCCGGGAGCTCCGCGTTGGTTGTACTGGATGAAGTCTCGCTTCTCGAGAACGGCATCACCCACCGAGGCCAGTAGGAGGTGGGCGTAGGTGAGGTGGGCATGGCCGCCCCCACCGGCCAGGTAGATCACCGGATCAGGCTCCGGGTTGGGGCTTCGGGTGCGAGCGATCGCTACCGGCAAGCGCACGGTCGGTCCGTCCGGAACCTCGCGGTTCTCAGGCACGACCACGAAGCCGCACTCGATGTCGTGTGTGCTGGACCGCGACAGCGAGATGAGCTCAGGGCTGATGCAGTCGTCTGTCTCGAAGCGCGGCATAGCCACCGCAACCACATCGGTGGTGGTGGTCGCGTCCTCGACGGCAGTAGTCACTGGCGCCGTCGACGAAGGAGTGCTGGTTGTCGCGTCCTGAACTACCTCAGAAGCCGAGCAGGCACTCAAGGCAGTGACACAACCCCACACGACAATGAGTGAGCGCCGCATGCCTCGACTATCTCGATATCTATCAGCCGATGTCAAACCCCCTGCGATGTCGGCCTTCACCCCTTGGCTGAGCACTCTTGGCGTGTGCGGCCGGTGGTGGGGCAGAGTGGGGTATGAACTACGAGCAGATCGAGGTTGAGGATCGAGGCCCGATCAGGGTGATCACTCTGTCACGGCCAGAGAAACTGAACGCTTGGACCCGTCGAATGAGCCGGGAGATGGTCGACGCCATCGATGACGGGAACCAATCGGATGCCATCGGGGCTTTCGTCTTCACCGGGGCCGGACGGGCCTTCTGCGCCGGAGCCGACATCGGCGCGGAATTCGCCAGCCGAGACAGCGGAGACAGCGGCGGTGGCGGCTCGTCGGAGGGTGGCAGCCAACCGTCGGGCGAGCAGGGTGAACGGGCTCGGGATTGGGTCGAGTTGGTGCGTTCATCGAAGCCGATGGTGGCGGCCTTGAACGGGCCGGCGGTCGGGGTAGGGCTCACCCTCACCCTCTCCATGGACTACCTGGTGGCGGCCCAGTCGGCTCGTCTGTCGGCTCGGTTCGTGAAGATGGGATTGGTACCGGAACTGGCTTCGAGCCACTTCCTGGTCCAACGCTGTGGTTGGGGTGGAGCCAGCGATCTGGCTCTGTCGGGGCGTCTCGTCCCGGCTAGCGAGGCGCTGGCCATGGGACTCGTCGACAAGGTGGCGACCGACGACGAGCTGGTCGACGTGGCCATGGGCCACGCTGAGAGCTATGCCGAGAACCCGCCAACGGCACTCCGCATGATCAAACAGCTGCTCACCGCCAACGGCTCGCAGACCGACCTGACCGCGGTCCAAGCGGCCGAGCTGAAGAGCCTCAATGAGGCCTTCCGCTCTCCCGATCATGGTGAGGCCGTCGCCGCCTTCTTGGAGAAGCGCCAGCCCAAGTTCCGCTGAAGCCGGGGGGCTGAGAAGCCCAGCCCGAGGCCACATGGGACCGAACCGAGAGAGGTTGCAGCGTGAGCCCCGGTCTTCGGGCTGCTAGACACATCGGATGACCAGGATTCGCCGGTGTTCCCACTTCGTCCCCGGGGCCAACGAGAAGATGCTCAACAAGGCCCTCACCACCCGGGCCGATGCCCTCGTGCTGGACTTGGAGGACGCCGTCACCCCCGACCGCAAGGACGAGGCCAGGACCATCGTGTCTGGCTGGTTGCGCGATGTCGACTTCGGCCGTCAGGAGCGGATGGTCCGGGTCAACGCCCTCGACACTCCCTGGCTCCGGGCCGACCTCGAAGCGACCATGGTGAACCCACCGGACTCCTACCTCATCCCGAAGATCCACAATGGTGACGAGGTACGTCTGATCGATCGGATGATCAGCGGGCTGGAGGAACAGCACGGCCACGAGCCAGGAGGGGTACGGCTGATCGCACTCGGCACCGAGACCCCGCAAGGATTTCAGAACATCGCCGGCATTCCGTGCGTCAATCGGGTCGATGCCCTGACGTGGGGAGCCGAAGACCTCTCAGCCGCCATAGGCGCCCTCCGCAACCGTGGTCCCGACGGCCGCTACCTCCCCCTCTTCGAACACGCCCGAACCGCCTGCTTGCTGTCGGCAACGGCGGCCGGTGTCCAGCCCCTCGACACCGTCTTTCCCGACGTCACCGACGTGGAAGGCTTGCGGCAGGACTGCCTGGATGGGGCCTGGATCGGCTACACGGGCAAGATCAGCATCCATCCCAACCAGATCGACGTCATCAACGAGATCTTCACCCCCTCAGCCGAAGACACCGCCCGAGCCCAAGCCCTGCTCGACCAGCTGGAGATCGAGCAGGCCGCCGGGCGGATGGCGTTCCGTTTCGAGGGTCAGATGGTTGATGTCCCCCACTTCACCCAGGCCCGACGGATCCTGGCCCTGGCTGAAGCCCTCGAAGGTCTCGACTGAACCGAGGCTGTGGCCGGCCCAGTAGAGGCCCGACCTCAGCGGGCGATGAAGCCGACAGTCTCGCCGGGAGGGCCGATGAAGGTCAGGCGTGACTCGTTGATCATGAACCCGGTGGCCGTAAGGACACCCTCGACGACAGCATGCATATTCGACTCGGCATCGTCACAGGCGACATTCAGCCCATCAAGGTCGGGGGCGGCGATGTTGCCGTCGACCCCGGGCTCGTAGTTCAAGGCGAAACCCACCACTTCACAGTCTTCTGAAGTGAGGGTGGCCTGCCCGTCGGCGATGACGAGGGTGACCTCGGGCTTGTCGAGGCGGGGAGTGGAAGCAGTCCGGTTCACCCCTTCCCCGTCGAAGATGGTGTCGAAGGTCCACACTGTCTCCTCCAACGCCAGTGGCGGGGCCGCTTCGAGTTGCACATATCTCATCTCGCTGCCCTCACCTCGGAAAGTGAGGCCCTCGGGGCTGGCCTCCCACTGGCTGGCCAAGGCCAGCGCGGGGAGATAGATGGTCTCGAAGTCGAGTACGTCACAAGCCATCTCGGTCGAGAACATCTCGTCGATGTGGAGGGTCCCATCGTCTTCGACCGTGATCGAGCCGCCGAAGTGGTTGCATCCCCCGAGGCCCTGGATCGATCCGTCTTCGATGGTGATATCGAGGTCGACCCCCGCGGGCAGGTCGACCGAGACCGCATCGACGGTCAGACTGACGAGTTGCCAGTCGCCGGCGATGGAAGGGCGGGTGTCGGAACCGTCGGTGGTGTCGGTTCCATCCTTGTGATCGTCGGACAGTACGATCACATCATCATCACCGCCGCATGACGCAAGGAACAGGGCAGTGGTGGCAAACAACGACAGGACACAGAATCGTAGGTATCTCAATCTGGAACGCTCCTCTTGGCTGTTAGGTACGACGACGGCCGACGGGCTCTGGTTCCCGGTCTGCAACAAAAGGGCGAACATGACGAACAAAGCGCAAGGCCAGGGCCTCTGCTCTCGAGTGGGGAGAGGGTAGAAGATGGCTCCGACTGGGGACATCTCGTCCCGCTCCGACGCTAGTGCCGGGCCTGAGGGCAAGATCGTCACTGGCTACTGCGAGCCGTGGTCGCTGCGGGCCGGTGAGAGCGTGAACCTGATGGCTTCGACTGAGATCCCCGGCCCAGCCACCCTGTCCCTGGTCCGGATCAGTTGCGGCGATCCGACCAAGGCCGGTCCTGGCTATGCCGAATGGGTCGTGCCTTCCGACCTACCAGCCACCGTCAGTCTCGACCACCAGCCTCTCGAACCGGGCTCCTACGGCACCGTCGATCTTTCCGGGTTGGCCATGACCCGGTCATTGAAATTGCGCTTCGCCATGCTGGCCACCCGACCGGCCGACCATCAGGTGGTGGTGTCACTCGTCGGTGAGTCGGTCAACGTTCGGGTCGAGATGGACGATGGCCAACTCCACCTACGGTTTCGTGACCAGGACCTCATCCTGCGGGCCCGGCCCCTAGCCAATCGCCGCTGGTACGACATCGAGGTCGGGATCGATGTGATCGCGGGCACCCTCAGCGGTTCGGTCAGCACGGCCCCGACGGGCTCCCCGGCCCGGGACCTGATGGAACCAGCAAGCGATCCGGTGGTCGTGTCGACCCCCATCGAGGCCGGTGGCCTCGACCTCTTGACCTTCGGTGGGGCCGACAACCAGGGCTTGTTCGACGGCAAGCTAGCGGCCCCGTCGCTCATTGTCGATGGCATCGAGCTCGGCTGGGATCTCTCCCTGGATATGGCAGGACGGGCCCTGGTCGACGGGAGCGGGCGCCATCGTCATGGCCAGATCTACCAGCTACCAGCCCGTGCTGTTACCGGCCCGAGTTGGGATGGATCAAGCCAGCGGTGGACCGATGCCCCCCACCAGTGGAACGCCATCCACTTCCACAAGGACGACCTCTACGATGCCGGCTGGATCAAGACGGCGACGCTGGAGGTCCCGCCCGACCTGCCCAGCGGGATCTACGCCTTCCGGGTCGAGACCGAACATGGTGACGATCGAGTCCCCTTCTTCGTCAGGCCGGCCGAGGGGGCACCAACCGGCGACATCGCTCTGCTGCTATCGAGCGCCACCTATCTGGCCTACGCCAACCATCGGATGCTGTTCGAGGGGGCTGACTTCATCCGCACCCGGGATCGGCTCCGACCCGAACACGACTATGTCCGTCGTCATCCCGAGGTCGGGCGCTCGCTGTACGAGAAGCATCCCGACGGGAGCGGGGTGATGTTCAGCTCCCGTCGCCGTCCCGTGTTGAACCTGCGGCCCGGGGCCGACGGCTGGAACTTCACCCCCGACACCGATATCAATGCCTTCCTCGATCACCTCGACGTCGGTCACGACGTGATTTCCGATGAGGACGTACACGCCGATGGGTTCGCCGCCTTCGCCCCCTACCGGGTCGTGGTGACCAGCTCGCATCCTGAGTACTGGTCGACAGAGATGGTCGATGCTCTCGACCTGTGGCAGCGGCAAGGGGGTCGACTGTTGTATCTGGGAGGCAACGGGATCTACTGGCGGGTGGCGTTTTCCGACGCATGGCCGGGAGCCATGGAATTGAGGCGGGCTGAGGACGGGGTCCGCAACTGGGAGACCGACAGCGGAGAGAGCTACCACGCCTTCACCGGTGAGTACGGAGGTATGTGGCGACGCTTGGGGCGGCCCCCCAACGGGCTGGTCGGGGTGGGTTTCGCGGCCCAAGGCTTCGATCGGGCCACCCATTTCGACATCAACGAGGAGAGCCGCTCGTCGCGGGCGGCCTGGATCTGGGACGGGGTCGTCGACGACGAGGGCCGCATCGGCACCTCGGGCTTGGGCGGCGGCGCAGCCGGCCAGGAGGTCGACCGCTACGACACCCGTCGCGGCTCGCCCACTCACGCCGTCGTACTGGCCTCTGCCACCGATTTCGGTGAGGAGATGATACGAACCAAGGAGGAGTTCGAGGGCGCCGTAGTCTACGTCCGGCCGGACCCCTACGTCCGGAGTGACATCGTGTTCTTCGAGACGCCGGGCGGTGGGGCGGTGTTCTCCGTCAGTTCGATCTCGTGGTTCGGAGCCTTGGCCCGCAACGGCTACGACAATGATGTGGCCCAGATGACGACGAATGTGGTGCGGCGCTTCCTCGACCCCGAACCATTCGAGGTCCCGCCTAGCCCCTGAGATCGCGAGATCATGGTCCAACTTGGTGAACGTTGAGATCAACCCGACCGTCGATGCCGTCAACGCTGGCCTGGTTCGAGGCCTGCCATACCTGCCAATCGCTGTCACCCGGGCGGCGAAGCAGGCTGCGCTGCCAACGCTGTCGCTGAGCGACGATGTCATCCAGGTAGCTGAAGCCGTCCAGCACGTAGAAGATGACGGGGCCGCGTTCGGCCTCTACAAGATCCACCATCTCCATCAACTCGTCGTGGATCTTGGTCTCACTGACCGTCTCGGCACAGATTCCGTCACCCTCGATGTCAATCGCCAGGGGTAGCGCCGAATCCGATAGTGGGACGGTCGACAAGAAGTTCTGAGCCTGAAGGGCCCCGTCAGTACAGGTCCGGAAGAAGTGGTACGCACCCACCTCCAAACCGGCCCCTCTTGCCGCCGACCAGTTCTCAACGAACCTCGGATCGACCCAGTCACCACCCTCAGTTGCCTTGAGGTAGGCAAAGACGATGTCGTCGCCTGCCACTGCCTCCCAATCGATCTCACCCTGATGGTGAGAGACATCGATGCCGTACTGTTCGGAGTCGCCCAGTCCTGGCCGGTATCGGGGCAACGCGACGAACCAACCGAGAGCCACTGCTCCGATCACAGCCACCAGGATCATCGCCGCGACCCTGCTCGTCCGACCAAACATGGGCGACAACCCTACCTGCGGCCCTGCCCATCGTCTCAGACTGGAATGGGCAACAATAGATGTGTGCGGTCAATCATGGTCATGGCGCTCACGTCGATCTTGGTGTCGGGCTGTGACACTGGAGCGACTCAAACAGAGGGGTCGGGATCGACTGGCCCTTCGGAGTCCTCGGCCCCGACAGCATCAGATGTGGTGTCGACAGACTCGAACCCAGAGCTGGAGGCCGAGTCGCAGCCCAAGCATGAGCCCGATTCGGAGCCGAAGGGCGCTGACCGGCCTTGGCTGGTGTATCAGGTGCCCATTCAGGAAGCATTCGTCGGTGCTTACCGAGACTTCGGCACCTTCGAACTGGTCGACGGCTGCGCGGTGTTCAACAACGAGCACGACCAGACCTCGTACCTGGTCGCCGTCTTCGAAGGCGGTGGACGCCCGTTCGACGAAGGACGAGCAATCCAGCTCCCCCGATACCGGGTGACCTTCGGGAGCGGTATCAGGTACCGGGTGGCTGGCTGGCCCAACGGCGTGCCCGACGCTGAATTCCTCGACGACATGCCGCCGAACTGCCCCACCGAGACCTTCCTCGTGTTGGAGGTCGGTCTTCTGGATGGTGAGCTGGCGCCAGGCACAATGGTCGCACTCGTGCTCGGCTGCAACAACGAGCCGTTCCTGATGGACTGCGGGCTGAGGGTGTCGCACGGCGGTCGGGTCTGGGCTGAGCAGGTGCCGGCCGAGGAGCTCAGCCCCATCGAGCAGCGTTCAAGCCAGGTCGAAGGGCTTCCGGAGGGCTCGTCATTGTGGTCCACAACGAGAACGGATCGGATCCTTCTCCTCGATCCTGCCACCAACGACTACATCGTCCTCAGCCGCGAGATTTCTCGAGCGGGCGATCGCTCGCCATCGGGAACCAGAGGAGGTTGACTAGCGTCATATGGACATGGACTCCTTGAATCGTCGCTCATTCCTGTTGGCTCTACTCGCTTCGAGCATGGTCGCGGCCTGTGGGACGGAGCCCGACGGGACGGTGGCAACATCGCCGACGTCGGGAGACGGCACGCCCCCCACCACGGCCGGCCCGGACCTTGATCAGGTTCAGCCGATCGCTCACAGCTACGAGCGGATCGGTCCCGAAGCGGGGGTGCCGACGGTGCCTGAGGTGGTGACCGCCGATCGTGACCTAGCAGCCGAGCTGTTCCGACTGATCTCCGAGAGCGAGCCGGGTAACTTCCTGTTCTCCCCCTACAGCATCGCAACCGCTTTCTCGATGACCGAAGGTGGAGCTGAGAACGAGACAGAACAGCAGATGCGATCTGCTCTCGGTATCGCCGTCCCGGATCCCGAGTGGCACTCGGGACGAAACGCCCTCGACGTGGCGATCCGAACCCCGAGCGAAGTGCCCGACGGCACCACACCACTCGAGCTGCAAATCGCCAACGCCCAGTTCGGCCAGGCCGGGTTCTCATTCGTCGATGAGTTCATCCGTTTGCTGGCCGAGGAGTACGGGGCTGACCTCACCACGGTCGACTTCGTCGCCGACCCCGAAGCGGCCCGCCAGCTGATCAACGCCTGGGTCGCTGACCAGACCGGAGATCGGATCACGGATCTGCTGCCCGATGGGAGCATCAATAGTCTCGTCCGCTTCGTACTGGTCAATGCCGTATTCTTCAAGGCCCAATGGGCCGACGAGTTCGACCCAGCCCAGACGGCCCCGGCCCCGTTCACCCTGCTTGACGGGTCGGAGGTTGAGGTCGAGATGATGAACGGGAGCTCCCGCACGACCTACGGCCAAGGTAATGGCTGGCAGTCCGTCCGCTTGAGGTACTGGGGTGGCTACTCGATGACCCTCATCCTCCCCGCTGCCGACCGATTCGACGAGGTGAGCGATCAGGTGACCACCGGCTTGCTCGACGAGATCAGTGCCTTGCAGAGCGACCACCAGGTGGTCTTGTCGATACCGAAGTTCAACTTCGAGACCCCCGTCGATCTCATCCCCCTGTTCCAGGCCCTCGGCATGGTGGACCCCTTCGATCCAACGATGGCCGACTTCTCGGGCATATCGACAGAAGCTGAGTTGTACATCTCGGGCTCCTTCCACCAGGCCACGATCGAGGTCGATGAGTTCGGCACGACGGCCACAGCCGCCACCGCCATCATCGGCGGTGTGACGTCGATGCCTGAACCGGCCGAGTTCCGAGCCGATCGACCGTTCATCTTCGTCATCGAACACGACGCCACCGGCGAACCACTCTTCATGGGCCGAGTTCTCGACCCCTCTGCCTGATCGCACGCGCTGGTCCATTGGTCGCCCATGGGCCATCGCCTGGGCAACCTCTCCGGCACTACGGGCCGGGCGGCATTGGTCCATAGCGTCGATCGTAGAATCGGGGGCATGACCGCAACGTTGGGACTCGAGTTGGCGGTAGTTGATTTGGCGGGTACCACGGTCAGCGATCCCGGAGTGGTGGAGGCGGCGGTCAGGAAGGTGACCGGGGCCTCTTTCAACCAGGTCGTGTTCAAGGCGCATCGAGGTGGTTCGAAGCTGGAGATGCTCCAGTCTCTCATCGGTCCCGAACACGCGCAGGAGGCGCTGACAGAGTTCGAAGGGCACATCCTCGACGCCATCGAGTCTGGGGCTGTCGAGGCACTCCCCCATGCCGACGAGGCACTCGCCCGGATCACCAGCGCCCAGATGAGGGTCTGCCTCACCACCGGTTTTCCGACCAGTATTCGCGAGGCCCTACTCAAGACGCTCGGCTGGGAGCAAGTCGTTGACCTTGCCCTCTCGCCGGGCCCGGGATGCCGAGGACGACCCTGGCCCGACCTGGTCCTGACCGCGGCCTTGGGTCTGGAGGCGACAGAAATGGCAGCCGTCGCCGTCGTAGGTGACACAGCCAACGACATAATCGCCGCCCGCCGCGCCGGCGCCGGGATCGCGGCCGCGGTCCTCACCGGCGCCAACGACCGCCCCGCACTCGAAGCCGCCAACCCTTCGCACATCCTCGATCACATAGGCCACTTCGCCGACCTGGTCACCGGGGTCACCACCGCCTAGCCCATTCGTAATGCTGGCTCTGCCGGCACGCAACACCATTGCCAACCTGGGTAGCGGGGCTTAGCGAGAGGACCTGATGCCGGCGACGTAGGAATATGTGACCGCGGTCAGGAAGACGGCCGCGAATAGTCGGACGATCACGAAAGTGAAGCTGCTATCTGAGCCTGATGCGAGAACCGTCAACCCAACCGAACCAGCACCTATCCCGGCAAAGATCCGCCACCAAAGCGATCGGCTCATCTGGCGCCGTCGATCCGT
>JAAETV010000368.1 GCA_024227975.1 Actinomycetes bacterium | reverse complement strand
GCCTTCCAAGCTGATGATGTGGGTTCGACTCCCATCGCCCGCTCCACACCCTCACCAGGGGAAACACAGCTTCTGATGTGCAGCTGATCGGTTGCATGCCAGACACGTGCCAGACCAGCTCCGCTGTCTACCTTGCTCCCCACCGCCACAGCCCGCCGGCGCGGCCCGCAGGACAGATCTGAAACCAGCTACTGAGCGGCTACGCGCTATTTGATGGCGAAAGGCGGCTGAGCGCTGGTACACCATCGAAGACTGTGTCCTCTGTTGCGAGGGGAAGATTGGCCGCCATCGCGACAGCAGCCACCCACCGATCAGCTTCATGATCCTTGGCTGCCAGCCCGTGGCCGCTACGAGAAGCCCAGGTCCGCACGTCGACATATGCGTCAACCACTGGATCGAGCGGAGGAACGACCCCTGCACTATCGATGAGTCACTCCAAGACACCCCGCCGCCGAGCACCCCAGCCCGCCACCTCTGCGCCGAAACGCATCTCAGCTACAACCGGGAAGGGCAAGACCCAGGCCATCGGCTCCAATACTGGAGCCCACCGAGCCTGACGCTGCGAGCTACGAACACCCAGCCAGGCGCTCGCGATCATCGTGTCGACGACAACCGCAACAGCCTCAGATCAGGCCTCCTCGAGGATGGCGAAGAACTCGTCCTCTTCCTCGGGCCCCATGTCCCCGATCACGAAGCGTGATAGATCCCCTATCGGCTTCAACTCGTCCAAGATCGCAGCAATCGTCGACGGCTCCGGCTGAGATGGTTCGTGGCTAGCAGCGTTGTCAGTCACGATCACACCTCCCCAAGAACCGACGATTCCCTACCACCGAAGCGTACCACGACCTCTTTCAGCACCTGGGTAGAGCAGCCGCCCGGCATGGGCACCGTTTGCCAAGTCGCTCACAGGTGTCCGGTGAGTCGCTTGCACGAAGCACCACGAGCACTCGGAGATGCCGACAAGTGCGGATCCAGCGAGTCAGCCCGCCGAGCAATGAATGACCGAGCCCGATGAGTGGCTCGCCCCCGTGCCAGATTCGTGCCAGATCAGGCCGCAAACAGCCGTACCCAGCAGTCAACCAACGGACCAGAAAGGCAACTGTGGGGAGGAGCCCTGGGCAGAGACCGCTCCCCTACTGACCCTCCCCAACCCCTTCCAAGCGGATGATGCGGGTTCGACTCCCATCTCAAGCTCCACACCGTCCGATGTTGATCGACGCGGCACGATATTGCCGGCAAGCAGTTGGTTGGCGATGGCTCGTCGATGAGACCTATGCGAAGGTCGCTGGCAGATGGCGCTACGTATACCGGGCCGCCGATGAGCATGGCCAGGTCATCGACGTGTTCGTTTCGCCGCGGCGTGACACGGTCGCTACCCGCAGGTTCTTCAGGGGCGCGTTGGCTGCTCATGGTGCGCCCGATGAAATCGTGACGGACCTGGCTCGGGCGTTGGAGACCGGTGATCGAGGAGCTGATCGGGGACGCGTTTCACAACACCGACCAGTATGCGAGCAATCGCGTCGAGTGCCACCATGGTCGACTCAAGGCGAGGCTCAGACCGATGCGTGGCCTCAATACCGACCAGACCGCGTCTGGGGTGGTCGGTGGTCACACGTTCATGCAAACCTGTGTCGCGACCACTGCCAACTCGGTGTCGAAGCGCGAACGCCACATCTCCGAGTCGCAGCCGCTTTTGACGACCTCGCCGGGATGATCTGATTCGAACCGACGGGTGCAGGCGGCCTTTCACGTCTGCGGATCGATCAACGCCACAATGTCGCTGGACCCTGGGGGCGACTCATGGGACGCTTCGGTGGCCGACGGTGCCCTGAGTGTGGCGAATCGAGTTCGCTGACGGACCCTTCGTCAGGGAGATCAAGCCACAGACCAGACCCGTTCGACGTGTGGCCAGTGAGGGCAATAATGGGGTTGCCGAATCGTGACGTCAACGGTTGTCGTGTGTAGCCGTGCGGATC
>JAAETV010000367.1 GCA_024227975.1 Actinomycetes bacterium | reverse complement strand
TCGCGTTGTTCTGGATGCGAAAGAGCCCTCTCCTTGGTCTCTGGCCGAAGTGGGGAGGGCTCAGGTGTGCCCGGTGTGTGGTGGTGTTGTGGGTGAGGTGTTGTGGGTCCTTGGGGGTGGGCTCGGCGGCTACTGATCCGTGGTTGTGGCTGGGTTCGTCCTCGGCGTGGCCGTTGCCGTTCGGGTCGGGTGTCGCATGTACTGTTGCCTGCGGGTCTGCTGGTCCGGCGGGCATCACAATGGGGTTGGCCGGGTGAGTTGAACACAGGATCGTGCTGGGCCGTTCGCGTTGTAGCGACAACCGTGGTCGGGTGAGGCAGGTCGCGGGTTGGGGTGTGCGGCTTGGGGTGTGCGGCTTGGGGGTCGGGGCTTGTGGGTTGAGCCTCTTGTGCGAGTCTGGCTTTGTCGCTGTAAGGCGAACGGCTGCTGTGTTGCCGTGGTCGGTTCGTCTCGGTGTCGACAGGGCTTCACTCAGCCACGGCCCCCACTGTCACAGGGTCGAACTAGTGTTCGATGTATGAGTTTCACGACCGACCATCAGCAATCCCAACCCCACCCCACCCAGTTCCGACATGGCTGGGAAAGCCGCTATGGCCAGGAGTTGGAGCGACGTGCAGTCGCTGTCGGGGTGGTTGGCGTGATGCCGTTGCGAGGCAGGGGGCTTCGGTTCGTGTTGGTCGATGAGCTTCGTAAGCGGGGCACGATGACGGTCGCCCGGATGGTACTGGTTCTGGGTGAGTGTGGTTTCGATGTTGGGGGTCGAGCGTCGAAGGTGGTTTCCGATGCGTTGCGGTGGGAGGTGGCTCGGGGTCGGGTGGTTCGGGTCGAGCGGGGCGTGTATCGGTTTGTCGGAGCTCCGGTTTCGACGACTCGTCGGATTCGGCTGTTTGCTGTTCGGTGTCGGGCTTGGGTGGGCGCAGTTGGACGGGGTGAGGTTCCACCTTTGACCCCGTTGAATCATCGTTGGTGGGTGAAACGGGGCCAGGATCGGTCTCGACCGCCGTGGGAACATCTTGGTTGGCTCTGGACCACCTGATTGGGCGACCCAGCCCGGTATCGGGGCGAACTGAACGGTGTCGGGCCTAGCCGAGAACGGCGCGCCCGGTGGCACCCAGGTCGATGACCTCTACCCGGTAGCGCTGCTTCTGGCCCCTGATCCGCAACCAGCCCTCATCGGCTGAGTTGTCGTAGATCCGGTCCGGGGCGCAGCGAGGGCAGTCACAGGGTGGAGTGAACAGGAGATTGGGCGGTGCCTCGCCCTCGTTCACGATTGCTGTACATTCCTGTTCGCTCATCCGACACCACCTGGATGCCCCTGGTCGTGCTCGGACTGTACCTCACTGCCTCAGGCCCGATACCACTCGGCGGTCCCCGCCCCTCAGGGGAGGCGTTGGAACCAGGCCAAGCTGGCGGTGGCCGTGAGGGCCAAAGCGGCGATGCCAGCTCCCACGAACCAGTCGGTGATCTCCCGATCTACCATCTGGTAGCCAATGGCTGAGCCGATGTCTTCATAGACCGACTCCAACTCCTCCAAGGTGGATGCAGTGAAGAATGCGCCATCGGTGCTCTCGGCGATTCGGCGCAGGTTGTCCTCGCCGACCGGGACCGGAATTTCGTCGGACTCGATCCCAGCCGTTTGCGGGTCGTCATAGATGATGAAGCCTCCGGGTGTACCGAAGGCGATCGTCGAGACCGGAACCTCAGCATCGCGGGCCGCCGCCACCGCCAGTTCATCGGGGCGACCAACCGTCGTCTCCCCGTCCGACAACAATACGATCCGAGCGGGTGGGGGCTCGCCCGTCTCGTCCGGTGGGGCATTGCTGAGGGCATCGAGGGAGGTGAAGATGGCTTCACCGATAGCCGTCGATTCTGCTAGGCGCAGGTTCTCGATGGCGTTGACGACGGGGAACCGATCCTGGGTAGGAGTCACCAACACTGCGGCCGTTCCTGCAAATGACACCACCCCGACATTGAGGGTCTCTGGAAGCTCATCAACGAATCTCGTCGCTGCTTCCTGGGCCGCCTCCAGCCGGTTGGGGTCGACGTCCTCGGCCTGCATCGACAGGGATACGTCGATGGCGATGATGACGGTCGCTCGTTCCCGGGGCTCCCTGACCTGACGGGCGGGTTGGCTGAAACCCACGATCAGGGTGGTCAGCGACAACAAGAACAGGGCGGCCGGCAGATGGCGTCGGAATCCGGGTCGCTTGGGGGCAACCACATCCAACAGCTCGCTCGACGAGAACCGCAATGAATAGGCGGCCCGCTGGCGCTGCATCACGACATAGGCCACGGTCAGGATCCCGACACCGACCAGAAACCAGAGCCGCCAGGCCGACAGGAACGTCATCGCCGCTCCCCACCGCGGCCACCTCGTCGCTGGCGGCGGCTGCCGACGAAACGGACGATATCTTCCAGCCACTCTCGATCGGTTGACAGCGTCAGATGATCGATCCGGGCCAGTCGTAGCTCAGCGGCCAGCTCCTCTTGGCGTTTTGCCGCGGCCACTGCGAAGGCATCGCGGACGCTCTTGCGTTGGGTCGCGACCTCTCGTTCGGCCCCTGTTGCGGGATCGCGCAAGACAACGACCCCGACATTGGGCAACTCGAACTCCCGAGGATCGGTGACCTGGATGGCCAGCACCTCGTGACGTTGGGCCAGAGCACGGACCGCCAATTGCCAGCCCTCGGTGACCAGGAAGTCGGAGATCACCACGATCAGCCCCCGACGTTTGGCCACCGAGCTCAGGTGTCCGGCGGCGGCCCCCAGGTCAGTCACCCCGGCTCCGTCTTGGCGGGGAGCAGAGGCGATATCGCTGAGAATGCGAAGGAAGTGCTGCCGGGAACCCCGAGGGGGAATGATGGTCGGCTCGTCGGGCCCGGCGAACACTGCTCCGAGCCGGTTTCCGTCACGGTTGGTCAAGAACCCGACGGCGGCTGCCGCAGCCAAGACCAGCTCCCTCTTCTCGGTCAGGGCTGTCCCGAAATCGAGCCGCGGGGAGCGGTCGATCAGCAACCAGGTCTGGAGCTCCCGTTCGGCGATCGTCTCTCGGATATGAGCCTCTGACAGGCGGGCGGTCACGTTCCAATCGATCCGGCGCACATCATCACCTGGGGCGTAGCGGCGCGTCTCGCCCAACTCTGAGCCGTGACCAGGGACCAGGCCCCGATGATCACCGTGAAGGAGACCGTCGAGGCGGCGGGTCACGTCGAGCTCGAGGCGACGTAGAACTTCACGGGTGTCCGACGGCACGACAGCCAGGGGATCGGGCTCCTGTGGACTCAACGGGCGTCACCCGGCGAGACATCCAAGGGTTCCGATTCGATCCTGGTTGGTGCTGGAACTGCTGCCGGCCCGGGTGCCGGCTGAGGTGCTGGTTGGTGGGTTGAGGTTGGCTGGGGAGTCGACGGAACCGCTGGTGCAGGAGGCGGTGGGGGGCGATCGCTCAAGTCGTCGACGGCACCCACAGGGGGTGGGGGAGTCAGACCAGCGGCCAAGAAAGGGGCAGCCATGGGAGCGGCACCAGCGGTCGAGGCGTTGCGCTCGATCTCGACTGGCGAGATGGCGGCGGCCGGCACCATGGCCAACATCCGGTGGAGGAGGCTGTCGACGTTGAGCCCCTTGGCCAGTGCCTCATAGCTCAGCATCAGTCGGTGGCGGAACACATCTCGGGCCACGTCGAAGGTGTCCTGAGGGACGACATAGCTACGGCCTCGGAGAAGGGCCAAGGCCCGAGAAGCTGCGATCAAGCCCAGTGTCGCTCGGGGGCTGACCCCGAACTCGATGAGGGGCTCCAGCTCGGGCATGCCTCGCTGGGCCGGCTCACGAGTGGCCATCACCAGATCAACGGCGTACTGGGCGACGGCGGTGTCGACATAGATCTGGTCGGCCTGCTTCTGTAGTACTTCGAGCTGATCGAGGGTCATGACCTCCTCCGCCTCTGGTGGTGAGACCCCCATACGGCGGATGATCTCCAGCTCCTCCTCGGGAGATGGATAGCTGACAACGACCTTCATCAAGAACCGGTCGCGCTGGGCCTCGGGCAGGGTGTAGACGCCCTCGGACTCGATCGGATTCTGGGTGGCCAGCACCAAGAACGGTGAAGGTAGGGGTCGGGTCGTCCCCCCGATGGAGACCTGGCGTTCGGCCATGACCTCCAGCAGGGCCGATTGGACCTTGGCCGGGGCCCGGTTGATCTCGTCGGTCAGGACCAGGTTGGCGAACACGGGGCCCCACTCGATGTCGAACTCCTCGTTCGAGGCTCGCCAGATCCGGGTGCCAACCAGATCGGACGGGAGCAGGTCAGGGGTGAACTGGAGCCGAACGAACGAGCCGCCAATGGCCTGGGCCAGGGTAGAAACGGCCAGTGTCTTGGCCAGCCCGGGTACGCCCTCCAACAGCACATGACCTCGGGCCAGGAGGGCAACTATCAGCCGCTCGACCAGGTGATCCTGGCCGACAATGACCCGCTTGATCTCGAATAGCACCCGCTCCAGCTCGGCCGCGGCCTCTTTGTTGGCGGTCATGGTCCTCCATGGTCGGCGAATCCCACACCCCAGTGAATCGTCCTAGAGCGAAAGTCGGGCGAAAAGGTGCGCGTCCTGCCAATCTGGAGGTCAATGCCGACCTCGAAACCAACGGTTGTGTTGGTCCACGGGGCGTGGCATGACGAACGCTGTTGGGCTGACGTCATGTCCCAACTCAGCCTCCGCCGCACCCCTTCAGTTTGTCTCACGTTGCCCAGCACCGACCCTGGTCGGGAGCTGCCGGGCTTCGCTGACGATGTCGCCGCGGTCACCGATCTGATCGACGCCGTCGACGGCGAGGTGACCTTGTGTGGGCACTCCTACGGAGGCATGGTCATCAGCGAGGCCGGCAACCATGACCGGGTGACAAGGCTGGTCTACCTGGCCGCATACTGCCCCCGCCCGGGGGAGCGGGTCGTCGACCAGTCGGCGGGGATCGTCTCACCTCTGGCCGTTCCCGCTGTTCGTCAAACCGGTGACGGCCGGATGATGATCCGGGCGCGGCCCGCGGCCCGTCGGCTCTACGGTGACTTGAGGGGCCCGGTAGCCAGTCGCAAGGCAGCACAGCTTCTCCCCTCGACGGCCGCCATCTACCGAGCTCCCGCCACCAACCCGGCGTGGCGGTCGACCCCGACGACCTATGTCGTCTGCCGCCGAGATCGAGCTCTCAACAGCCGACGATCCCGAGACACGGCCCATCGGATAGTCCGGTCTCAGCTGGCCCTTGGGCTGAATTCGAGCCGGGCGGTTTCGATCAACACTGGACACAGCCCCTTCTACTCCGCCCCCAACCTCGTGGCCGACGTGTTGGTTCGGTCTGCCCGGTAGAGAGTCGGGGCCATACCCTTTCGGTCATGAGGATCTTGGTCGTAGACGACGAAACTGATCTGGCCGAGGCCATCGCCATCAGTCTGCGCCGGGAGGGCTATGCCGTCGATGTCGCAAGCGACGGCCAGGGGGCCCTCGACCGCCTGGCCATAAACGAGTACGACCTCATCACCCTCGACCTCAACCTGCCAGACATCGACGGGCGAGAGGTGTGTCGCATCATCAGGACCGACGATCGTTTCGATCCCACCACCCGAGTCCTGATGCTGACCGGCCGTGACAGCCTGGATGACCGTGTCGGAGGGCTCGATGACGGGGCCGACGACTACCTGGTCAAGCCGTTTGCTTTACGAGAGCTTTCTGCCCGGGTTCGTACCCTGCTACGACGCGAGACTTCTGGTCAGGATGCCGTTCTCACTGTCGGCGATCTGGTCATGGACACCGCACGCCAGATCATCTCTGTCAGGGATCAGGTCATAGCCCTGACGACGAAGGAGTCTGCACTCTTGCGATACTTCATGACCTACCCGGGCGAGGTGCTCAGCCAGGAACGGCTGTTGGAACATGTCTGGGATGAAATGGTCGATCCCTTCACCAACACCGCCCGGGTCACCGTCGGCACCCTGCGCCGCAAGCTGGCGGCCGTAACCGATCAGCAGCTCATCGAGACCGTCATCGGTGCTGGCTACCGTCTCATCGAGCCCGGCCCTGCGCCCTCCCGTGGCCCGAGCCTTGGGCCCAAACCTGAAGCCCCGGAGCTCTGAAGTGCCCCGGTGGGCCCAGTCGATCCGGTTCCGGCTGGCTCTGGCCTATGCCTTGGCTGTGTTCGCGGCCGGCACCGTTCTCCTGGCCGCCCTCTATATGTGGCAAGTACGCCAGCTCGACGAACCA
Organism: Actinomycetes bacterium; assembly: GCA_024227975.1. The sequence continues at coordinate 27,144 of JAAETV010000367.1, read as the reverse complement.
ATCCTGGTCAACACCCGCACCGTCAGCATCACTCACCCCAGGACCGCGGAACTGGTCGATTTCCGCTACTTCACCCAGGACGACCTGGCTCAGGCCTATCTAGAACAGTTCGAGCGGGCCGCCTACCGGGAGTCACTCGACCAGTTGCGCCGGGCCTCACTGTCAGGTCTCGGCATCCTGGTTGTCGTCGCCTTCGGTACGGGCTGGATGCTGGCTGGCTGGACCTTGCGCCCGATGGGCCGGATGGTGGCCGTCGCCCGGGACATCACCGGCACCGAATTGTCGCGTCGGATCGATCTCCAGGGCCCCGACGACGAGCTGAAGGACCTGGCCGATACCTTCGACGCCATGCTGGATCGGCTCCAAGCCTCGTTCGAAGATCAGCGTCGCTTCGTCCAAGACACCTCTCATGAGCTTCGCAATCCCCTGGCTGTGACCCAAACCAACCTCGAATTGGTACTCGACGACCCCAACGCCCAGCCCGAGGAGCTGAGAGAGGCGGCCCGCATTGCCCACGCCTCAGCCGGGCGGGTGGCCAAGATCGTCGATGAGCTCGTCGACCAAGCTCGCCAAGGCCTCCCCATGGGACAGACGGCGCTCGTCGACCTTGGCTGGCTGGCCAATGATGTCTGCGTCGAGTTCGGCGCAAGCGCCAAAGCCCGCGGCCTCCGACTCATCGTCGACGAGGAGGCCGTTGGTGCCGTAGACGTCAGGGGCGATGAAGCCGCTCTGCGACGAGCCATCACCAATCTGGTCGTCAACGCCATCCGTCTCGCTCCCGCCGGCACCACCATCACCATCAAGGTCGATATCGGCGACGATGGACTGGCTCGAGTCGCCGTCATCGATGCGGGACCCGGTATCGATGACGAGGAACAAGAGTGGATCTTCGAGCGGTTCAGACGAGGCACTGCCGGAGGCAACGGCCTGGGTTTGGGTCTGAGCATCGTCCGTCAGGTCGTCGAGCGCCATGGGGGTCGAGTAGAGGTGGAATCTGAGTTGGGCGTTGGCTCAACCTTCACCATGCTCCTGCCGATTCCAATCAGGCGCTGAGGACCGTTTTACCCTCGTTTTCGTCACCTTTACTAGGCTTGAGTATGAGATTGGAGGACAGTATGGATACCCCGTCGTGGGAGCCACCGCCGCTGAGCGGACCGGCCCCTCTTGGGCCCCCGGTTCGGCATCGTCCGGACCCGACGGTCCCCCTCGTCAGAACACCACCGACTCCGAACACACCGCTCACACCCTCGGTTGATGCTCCAGTAGTAGCTGGGGCCGACCCCCCATCTCTGGTCGCCACCACCCCAGGATGGGGTTGGCGGGCCCTGATCGCTTTCCTGGCCGGTGGCCTACTGGCCGCTAGTGGGTTTGTCATCGGACAGCTCGACCGCTCAGAAGTCTCGACCCTGGAGTCAGCGCCAGCCGTTCCAATCGCGGCCACCCAGGTACCGGTATCGCCGACCATCCCGCCTGCCACCCTTCCCATACCCGAGGATGGTCAGGTCGAGGCCGCCCAACTGGTTGCTGACGTTCTTGGCCCGTCCGTTGTCCAGATAACAACCTCGACTGGAATCGGCTCGGGTGTGATATACGGCGATGGTCTGATCCTGACCAACCACCATGTGATCGCCGGGGCGAATACCATTACCGTTCAACTCAGTGACGGCCGCCACCTCTCAGCCACGGTCATCGGTAGTGACCCCAACGTCGATATCGCCGTGGTGTCCGTTGGTGAAGGTCTCGGCTTGCCGGTTGCCCCATTGGCTACCGATGAGAAGGCCAGCGTCGGTCAAACGGCAATCGCCATTGGGTCCCCGTTCAGCTTGCAGCAGACGGTGACCGAGGGGATCGTTTCGGCCGTCGACCGTCCCGTCCCGAGCGGTGAATACTACACCGCCATGATCCAGACCGATGCCCCCATCAATCCTGGCAACTCGGGTGGTGCGTTGGCTGACCGGTTTGGTCGGGTGATCGGTATCAACACCGCCATCCAGACCGGGGGTGTCAGCAATTCCAATGCTGGTGTCGGTTTCGCCATACCCATCAACACCGCCGTTAGCGTCGCCAGCCGTATCGTCGCCGGGATACCCATCGAGCCCGGGTTCCTAGGGGTGCTGGGGGCTCCCTCATCCGATGGTTCTGCTGGGGTCGAAGTCACCGAAGTTGTGGCGGGGACCGCAGCCGAGACGGCCGGCCTTCAGGTCGGCGATCGGATCCTGGCCATTGATGGCGCCCCCGTCAGCCGCTTCGACGAACTGGCTGGGCTCGTCGTGGCCCGACAACCTGGCGATCAGGTGACGCTGGACGTGGTTCGTGGTGAGGAGCTGGTAGCCGTTGACGCCGTTCTCGGCCAGCGGCCCTAGTCCACCATCCAGTCCTCTCTTGTCGGCCGGTTCGAGGGGGCTCATACATCCCACTGAGTCGCGGGTTTCTAGGTAGTTTCTCTCCTCAACACCGATAGCCGGTCTCAGTACAATTCCGGCCTAGTGGGTTGTAGTGCTCGCGACCGCATTGCTCGGGGCTTCCGTCTCGTTGGGGTTGAGAGCGGAGGTAGGGATTGCAGACCTTTTCGGCGGTAGTGAACGCTTCAGATCGGTGGCGACACGCGTCTCTCCATGTCGTCGATGCCGCGGCATGGCTCGTGACTCTGGCCGCGGCCACGACCACCCGACGGTTCATTGCCGGAGCTCCCATCGAGTGGCCTCGGCTGATGGCGCTGGTGGCCGTCGCCTCGCTGGTCACGATCGGTCTGATGCGGCTCCCGGCCTTTCATGCGGCTCGGAGCCGTCGAGGCTCACTCGACGACGCCCAGATCGTGTTGACGGTGTGGATGATCGTCGCTCCCGTCGTTCTGGTCGTGAACTACTTCATCTTGGGTCGGCCCGTCCCCATCTCGGCCGCGCTCCTCGGTATGCCGCTGGCTCTGGTCGTGATGCTCGGTTCACGGGTTACGTGGAGGGTTGTCTACGATCGCCTCCGCCGCCCCAACGCCAGGCCGGGGACCAAGCGGGTCATCGTCTTCGGTGCCGGCGATGGTGGGGATCAGATCATCCGAGCCATCCTGCGCGATCCGAACTCTGAGTTCATTCCAGTGGCAGTGCTGGATGATCACAAGGCCCGCCGAGCCATCCTCGGTGTCCCTGCCCTCGGCACTCGCGCCGATCTGCTGTCGGTTGCGGCCCGAGAGCGGGCCGACCTCCTCCTCATCGCCATCCCGTCTGCTGACTCCAAGCTCATCGCTGAGCTCGACGAGATCGGCCGAGCGGCCGGGCTCGAGGTCAGGGTTCTACCGTCGACGTCGGAGCTTCTCGGCATGCTCCAGGTCACCGACATCCGTGAGCTGACCGAGGCTGACATCCTGGGACGGGCCGAGGTTGTCGTCGATCTCGAGATGATCGGTGAGTTCGTGTGGGGTCGCCGGGTGCTGGTCACCGGAGCGGGTGGCTCCATCGGCTCCGAGCTGAGTCGCCAGCTGCGGGAACTATCGCCGGCCTCGCTGTTCATGCTGGATCGGGATGAGAGCGCCCTCCACGCCCTCCAGCTCTCGATGGAAGGAAGAGCCCTTCTTGACAATCCAAACCTCCTGGTAGCCGATATCCGCGATGAGGAGCGGATGAACGAGCTGTTCGCCGTTCACCAATTCGACATTGTCTTCCATACCGCGGCCCTCAAGCATCTGACCCTGTTGGAGCAGCATCCGTCGGAGGGCATCAAGACCAACGTCTCTGGTAGTGCCAATCTTCTCGATGCGGCGATGCGTCACGGGGTGTCGGAGTTCGTCAATATCTCAACCGACAAGGCCGCTGACCCGACCAGCGTGTTGGGGGCGACCAAATTGTTGGCTGAGCGACTCACCTCGATCGCAGCCAAGGAGAGTGGGTTGCGCTATCTGTCAGTCCGCTTCGGCAATGTGCTCGGTAGCCGGGGGTCGGTCCTTCCCACCTTCCGGGAGCAGATCGCCAAGGGAGGGCCGGTCACGGTCACCGACCCCGACGTCACCCGCTTCTTCATGACAATTCCTGAGGCAGTCAGGCTCGTGCTTCAGGCCGGTGCCATAGGTCGGGCCGGCGAGATCATGATCTTGGACATGGGCGAGCCTGTCCGCATCTTCGACGTAGCCAAACGTCTGATCGAGCAAAGCGGCAAGAACGTCGAGATTCGGTTCACCGGCCTCCGCAAGGGGGAGAAGATGCACGAGGTGCTGGTGGCCAACGCCGAGATCGGCGCCACCCGCGAACATGACCGCATCACTCACACTGCCGGGTCGACCATGTTGACCGTGACCGATGAGATCGCTCTGGCCGAGCCCGGCCATTCGCTAGTGGTCCAGTGCGCGGCCAGGCTGAACGAATGCCTCGAGTTCAGCCAACTGGGCAACGTCAGCTAGCCGCACTGCCGGGTTTGCTCCGGGCGAATGGCGGGGTCACCAGTAGGATTGACGCCAATGGAGCCGATAATCCTCGTTGTCATCATTGCTGCGGTCTTTGTCGTGGCTGGCCTCTCGTTCGTGGCCGTCCGCCAGCGGAGGCGAGACCTCGAGCTCGAGCCCACGGACGGACAAGTCCCCGTCGACACGGCCCGCGAAGCACCTGCGGCGGCGCCAACCGACGAAACGGTAGCGGTCGAAGCGGCCCCGGCCGTTGTCTCCCCGGAGCCGCCCGTCGAAGAGTCCGTCGTCGACGAACCCCTGATCAAGCCCAGCTTCTTCGACCGGCTGGGCAAGGCCCGCTCAGCCTTTGCTGGTTACCTCGGTGGGCTCGTCGGGATGGCCAAGATCGGCGACGACGAGTGGGAGGAGCTGGAGGAGGCTCTCATCCAAGCCGACGTTGGCGTCGCAACCGCCATGAGCCTGATCGAGGACGTGCGGACCGAGGCCAAAGAGGCCGGAGCCGAAGATGGAGCCCAGGTACTGTCCCTGTTGAAGGCCAGGATGCATCGAGAGCTCGAAGGCAAGGATCGGTCCCTGGCCCTGGCCCCTGCCGAAACCAACGTCTGGCTCTTCGTCGGGGTCAACGGGGTTGGCAAGACCACCACCATCGGCAAGGTCGGCCGGCGGCTCGTTGCCGATGGCCACCGCCCCCTCATGGCCGCTGGCGACACTTTCCGAGCCGCGGCCGCTGAACAGCTGACTACCTGGGCCGAGCGGGCTGGAGCCGAGATCGTGCGGGGCAACGAGGGTGGCGACCCCTCCTCGGTCATCTTCGACGGGGTCCAAGCGGCCGCAGCCCGGGGCTGCGATGTCGTCCTGGCCGACACTGCGGGCCGCCTCCAGAACAAGTCGAACCTGATGGATGAGCTGGCCAAGGTTCGCCGGGTGGCAGCCAAGGAACCCGGTCATGTCTCCGAGGTCCTGCTCGTGCTCGACGCCACCACCGGCCAGAACGGGATGACCCAGGCCAAGGTCTTCACCGAAGCGGTCGAGGTGACCGGCGTGGTGTTGACCAAGCTCGACGGCTCAGCCAAGGGAGGCATCGTGTTCGCCGTCGAATCCGAGCTTGGCATCCCCGTCAAGCTCGTCGGTCTCGGCGAACAAGTCGGCGACCTCGTTGATTTCGAGCCGTCGGAGTTCGTTGATGCCCTCTTCGAGTAGAGGGTTGCGCTGAGCGCCATACAGTAGGTACCCCATGTTTCAATCGCTGACCGACAAGTTCGAAGGCATCTTCAGCCAGCTCTCGCGCAAGGGCCGCTTGACCGAGGACGATGTCGACGAGGCTCTGCGGGAGATCCGAATCGCCCTGCTCGAAGCCGATGTCAACCTGATCGTCGTCAAGAGCCTTCGCTCTCGCATCAAGGAGAGAGCCGTCGGTGAGGAGGTCCACAAGGCCCTCAATCCGGCCCAGCAGGTCATCAAGATCGTCAACGAGGAGCTGACAGCAAGCCTCGGTGGCGAGACCATCAACATCACCTACGCTTCCCGCCCTCCGACGGTGGTGATGATGGCCGGCCTCCAGGGGTCGGGTAAGACCACCTCATCAGCCAAGCTGGCCCGCTGGTTCAAGAGCCAGGGCCGCAACCCCTTGATGGTGGGAGCCGATCTCCAGCGGCCGGCCGCCGTCGAACAGCTCCGCACCCTGGGCCGTCAGGTCGACGTCCCGGTGTTCAGCGAACCGTCGAGCCCAGTCGAGGTGGCGGCCAGCGCCATCGAAGAGGCCCGCCGGACCGGGCGCGACGTGGTCATCGTCGACACCGCGGGCCGTCTCGCCATCGATGAAGCGTTGATGGAGGAAGTGCGGCTCATCTCTGAAGCCGTAAGCCCCGACTACACCTTCCTCGTTGTCGACGCCATGACCGGCCAAGACGCCGTCAATGTTGCCGAAGCCTTCCACCAGAAACTCGAGCTCGACGGTGTCATCCTGACCAAGCTCGACGGTGACGCCCGCGGTGGTGCCGCCCTATCGGTCAAGGAAGTGGTTGGGCGCCCCATCGCCTTCGCCGCCACCGGCGAGAAGCTCGAAGATTTCGAACTGTTCCACCCCGAACGAATGGCCGGCCGGATCCTGGGCATGGGCGACATGCTCACCCTGATCGAGAAGGCCGAGCAGACCTATGAGAGCGACGAGGCCGAAGAAGCAGCGACCCGCATGCTCGAGGGCCAGTTCACCCTCGACGACTTCCTCGACCAGATGCAGCAGATCAAGAAGATGGGTCCGCTGCAGAACCTCGTCGGGATGTTGCCCGGCTTGCCCAAGGAGATGCGTGGGGTCGAGATCGACGACCGTGAGCTGGCCCGGGTCGAAGCCATCATCAAATCGATGACCGTGGCCGAACGGACCGATCCCAAGGTCATCGACGCCTCCCGCCGATCGAGGATCGCCAAGGGCTCGGGTACCAATCCGACCCAGGTCTCCCAGCTCGTGACCCAGTTCGCTGAAATGCAGAAGATGATGAAGCGTTTTGGTGGAATGGGGACCAAGAAGGCCAAGAAGAACAAGAAGCGGTCCAAGGGACAAGCCAAGGGCCGCGGCGGTGGTCGGGTCACGCCAAAAGGTGGTCTACCAGCGGGAAAGCCGGGAAAGAGGCCTGCAAAGAAGGGATCGGGCGGCAGGGTGACGCCCAAGGGGACCAAGTCGACCAAGGCCCCACTGATGTTGCCGGGTCTGGATCGAGTAGACATGGACACCCTGGCTGAGGAGCTGGATTCACTCTGACGGTGGGACGAGGCACAAGGAAGCTGCCTGGTTCCCCGCTAGTCTCGATAGTCGTTCTGAACCGAAGCCCTTGAGGAATAGAGAGAAGCTGTGGCCGTACGACTCCGCCTGATGCGGATGGGTAAGAAGAAGCAGCCGACATACCGCGTGGTTGCAGCCGACAAACGATCACCTCGTGATGGTCGTTTCATCGAGATCGTCGGCACCTACAACCCGCGCATGGAACCTTCTGAGATCAAGATCAACAACGCCAAAGCCGTTGGCTGGCTCCGTCAAGGGGCCCAGCCTTCTGATCGGGTTCGCAAGCTGCTGGAGATCTCTGGGGCGTGGGAAGCGTTCAAGGCCGGCAAGACAGCCGAAGAGCTGGAAGCGGCAGCCGCCGCTGAAGCTGCTGCGGCCAGCGAGAGCGAAGCGGCGGCCGAGCCGGCTGCTGCTGGTGCTGGGTCGTGAGCGACTCGCCAGCACCGACCGCTGAAGCCGTCCTGCTACACCTGTGCCGTTCCGTCGTCAGCTATCCGGACGAGGTCTCGATCGAGGTTTCAGCCCGTGGCGACAACGTCCGGCTCGACGTCACCGTGAACAATGACGACATGGGCCGCGTGATCGGTCGTCGCGGCCGGGTCGCCTCGGCCATCCGTACCGTTGTCGGGGCCGCCGCAGCCAAGGACGGCGTGACCACCGAGGTCGAGTTCGTCGAGTAGGTGTCGTCTGCTGGAGTTCGTCCTATGGGAGATGATCCGGGGCAAGCCGTCGGCGGCCCACTGCTCGAGGTGGGGCGGATAGGGAAGGCGCACGGTCTCAATGGTGAGGTGTCAGTTGACTTCACGACGGATCGACTGACAGAACGAACCACTCCCGGGGTGGAGCTACTCGCCGACGAGCGTTTGTTGCGAGTGGTCACGGCCCGACCACACCAGAAGCGCTGGCTCGTCCGTTTCGAGGGGGTTGACGATCGTAATCAGGCCGAGACCCTACGAGGTCTCACCCTTCGAGCCGTCGCCATTGACGATGACGACGAGGTCTTCGTCCATGAGCTGATCGGCAAGTCGCTCGTCGATCAGTACGGCACAGACCACGGTGCCATCGTCGCCGTTGTCGAGAATCCCGCCTCTGACCTGCTGGAGCTCGGCGACGGCCGTCTGGTGCCCCTGGCCTTCTACGTTGGCGACGACGACGACACGGTCATGGTCTCGGTTCCCGCTGGCCTGCTCGATGATGGACCCATCATCGAGCACACCTAGCCCGTGCGTATTGACATCCTCACCATCTTCCCTGAGCTGGTGGAGGGGTTCGCTTCGGCCAGCCTGGTTGGCAAGGCCCGCCACCGTGGCCTGATCGATATCAGGACCCATGATCTGCGGTCGGCGGCCACCGACCCTCACCGCTCGGTCGACGACAGCCCATTCGGTGGGGGAGCAGGGATGGTGCTCAAGCCTGAGCCCATTTTCGACACCGTGGAGCTCGTCGAACCCCCACGCCCCCTGCTCTACCTGTCACCGGCGGGGCGTCGTTTCGATCATGCCTACGCCGCCGAGCTGGCCTCGCTCGATGGATTCACCCTCCTGTGTGGCCGCTATGAGGGGGTCGATGAGCGCGTCAGAGAGCATCTGGTCGACGGTGAGCTATCAATTGGCGACTATGTCCTGGCCGGGGGTGAGGTTGCGGCTGCCGTTGTGCTCGAGGCTGTGTGTCGGCTGGTTCCTGGTGTAGTCGGCAATGCCGAGTCAGTCGACGACGATTCCTTCGCCAACGGGCTGCTCGAGTACCCCCACTACACCCGACCGGCCGACTACCGGGGATGGCAGGTCCCCGAGGTGTTGACCTCGGGCGATCACGGACGGGTAGCCCGCTGGAGGCGGGCTCAGGCCCTGTCCCGCACCGCCCTCAACCGTCCCGACCTCTTGGAGGCCAGAGGCGGTCTGACCGAGGCCGAGCGGGCCGACCTGACCGACTTCGGTATTGACATCTGAGGCCTCCGGCTTCATTTCTCGAGGCCTCCGGCTTCATTTCTCGAGGCCTCCGGCCTTGAGATCTGCGCTCCGGTGGGACTGGATCGGTATCGGCGTAGCATTGACAAGCCGAATCGGCACCACCCGGACAGGTCTTTCGAGGAACGATCATGAACCCCACCGAACTCGTTGAGCAGGATCAGCTACGCGATGACATCCCCAGTTTCGATGCCGGTGACACGGTCAAGGTCCACGTGAAAGTCACCGAGGGCAACCGCGAGCGTGTCCAGGTCTTCGAGGGCGTCGTCATCGCCCGCCGTGGTGCATCGATCCGTGAGTCGTTCACAGTGCGCAAGCTCAGCTTCGGCGTTGGTGTCGAGCGCTGCTTTCCCCTCCATTCACCGATCATCGACAAGATCGAGGTCATGAGCCGGGGCGATGTTCGTCGGGCCAAGCTCTACTACCTGCGCGATCGTGTCGGCAAGGCAGCCAAAGTCAAGGAAAAGCGAGACAACTGAGCCCGATCAAAAGGTCGTCTGCTCACCTTGGGACATGTATCGGCAGTCACGGTTCCTGGCCAAAGTCACGGTGTCAACCACCTAGGTGATCACCGTCGAAGAACTGCCTGAGAACGGTCTCTGACTCAGGAGGGCCACGATCGTGGCCAGCAATCAAGAGGTTGGCCGGGCCGGCGAAGACGCCGCCGCGGCCTGGTACGAAGCCATGGGCTTTCGCGTTCTCGACCGCAACTGGCGAGTCCGCGGCGGCGAAATCGATCTGATCTGCTCCGATGGTGACATCGTCGTGTTCTGCGAGGTCAAGACCCGCAGCAGCGTCCGCTTCGGACGAGGGATCGAGGCCGTAGGTTGGCGCAAGCAGCAGCGGATCCGAGCCCTGGCCATCCAATGGCTCCAGATGGCCGAACGGCCCTATCTCGACCTCCGCTTCGATGTTGCCGATGTCGACGGGGCGGGACACGTTGATGTGATCGAGGGCTGCTTCTAGCCGGCGACGGCGACAAGGAGGTGCGCCGCAGGTGGACCATGACGGCACCCTGGTCGGCTCCGTCAGCCTCGATCCACTCCCCGGCAGCCCCGCTGACCGCAGCCGGTGCGCCACTCAGCCATCGGTCGTGGCCACGAGTTGGGGCAAGATGAAGCGGCAATGGCTGGTCGATTGACGCCGACGGGTCAGTATCGGGTCTCGCGGTTGACCCAGCATCCCCGATGCCAATGACGTCGTAGATCGGGAGCATCGCGGGGGACTGCCACCATGTGGGCCTGGCCTTCGACGATTGTACGTCCGCACCCAGGGCACAGATAGCTCTTCGTCGCCTGGTAAGGCTGGACGAAGCGAACCTCGGTGTCGTCGGTATCGGAGGGGTCAGGCCGTGGCGCGGCCCGTGAGCGACCCTTGGGTCCCCTGTTGTTGCCCTTCGACTTCCTCACAGGAGCAGTATGGCCAACTCTCGCCCCCCTGCGGCGCCAAGAGGAAGCCGGAATACACAGACCTTGCGGTTGCTTCCAGCCGGTATCGGGCGTGTGGTCGGCTCGGCCATTGCCGGAGTTGGTTGTTCCGGGGTTGGATGTCACAGGGCCTGGCTAGGTTCTGATCCGTAGTCCAAACGCTTCCCCGGACAATGCACAACGTTCGGAGTTGAAGATGTTTGCCACCATGAGTTCGGCTGTGGTCGAAGGGGTCGATGGCCATCCGGTCACGGTTGAGGTCCATGTCAGCAATGGCCTACCGGGCTACACCCTGGTCGGCCTACCCGATGTGTCTTGCCGAGAATCCCGGGACCGGGTCAGAGCCGCCATATTGTCGAGCGGTCTCGACTGGCCTCTGCGGCGGGTAACGATCAACCTTGCTCCCTCATCGATCCGCAAACATGGCTCGGCCCTTGATCTGCCGATTGCTCTCTGTGTCCTGGCTGCTTCGGGTCAGATCGAGCCGGCCATGCTCAACCGGCTGGGTGCGGTAGGTGAGCTGGGTCTGGATGGCTCCCTGAGGCCGGTTCGGGGGCTGGCGTGCCTGGCTGACGCAGTGGAAGGGGAGCGGGTCATCGTTCCAACCGACGGAGCCGGCGAGGCGGCCGTTGTCAGGACTGGGGCCGTGCTGGGGGCTGGAACCCTGGGCCAGATCGTCGCTGCCTTGCGCTCCGGGGGGATGCCGTTGACCCTGGTCGATACCCCTCCCGCCTGTGAGCCTGAGGTGGGCCAGGCTGATCTAGCCGATGTCAGGGGTCAGCCTTTGGCTCGGTGGGGTCTGGAGGTGGCGGCTGCTGGTGGTCATCATCTGCTGATGGTGGGCCCGCCCGGCTCAGGCAAGACCATGCTTGCCTCCCGCCTGGTCGGGTTGCTGCCCGACCTCCAACCCGATCAAGCTGTCATCGCCACCAGGGTCCATTCGGCCGCCGGGGTCGGTCTACCCAAGGGCGGTCTGGTCCGACGGCCCCCGCTCCGAGCCCCTCATCATGGGGCATCAGTGGTGTCATTGGTCGGTGGGGGAACGGCCGCCCTGCGGCCGGGCGAGATCAGCTGCGCTCACGGGGGCGTCCTCTTTCTCGACGAGCTCGGTGAGTTCGTTCCGGCTGCCCTCGACTCACTCCGCCAACCCCTGGAGGAGGGTTTGGTTCGGGTGGCGAGGGCAGCCCGCACCGCCACCCTGCCGGCCCGCTTCTTGCTGGTGGCGGCCATGAACCCGTGCCCCTGCGGTGAGGGAGGGGGGGCCGGCCGGTGTCGCTGTAGCGAACCGGCCCGAGCCCGCTATGCCCGGCGCCTGTCTGGGCCCCTTCTCGACCGGTTCGATATCAGGATCGAGGTCCGACCCCCTCCTGCCGCCGTGTTGCTCGACAACGCCCAGGAGGAGGCAACAGCAGAAGTGGCGGCCCGGGTGGCCCGGGTTCGTCTCCTGGCCCAGCAGCGGGGGGTGGAGTGCAACGCCCTCCTGCCGGCAGACCGGCTCGACGAGGTCGTTCCGCTGACGGCTTCGGCCAAGAGCGTCCTCCAGGTTGCCCTGGAGTCCAACGATCTGACCGGCAGAGGCCTGAACCGGATCCGCACCGTCGCCCGCACGATCGCCGATCTGCTCGGCGCCGACATCATCGATCATGAGATCATAGGGTCAGCCCTGTCGATGCGGAGCCGCCCCGTCTCGGTCTTGGGAATGGCATCATGAGCAACGAGCTGGCCGCCCGACTGGCCCTCATCGCCCTCCCCGGGGTCGGCCCGGCCCGCCTCCGTTGGCTGCTCAGTGCGGGCCCAGCCGAGGAAGTCATAGCGAAGATCAGGAACGAATCGCTACCTCCATCGATCGGCCCCGCACCCCCTGGCGTCACGGCCAAGCTGATCCAGAACTGGGCCATTGCGCTCCGCAGGAAGGGGCCGTCTGAGCACCTGGCCGACGTATCGGCGATCGGCGCCGAGGTGCTCGAACCAGACCATGCCCGGTGGCCGTTCGCCAACGATCCCGAACCCCCAATTGTGCTGTTTGCCCTCGGTGATCTCAAACTGCTCTCGGCGGCCCCCGTTGTTGCCATCGTTGGAACCAGACGGTGCTCAACCATCGGACGTCGGGTGGCGTCCGACCTTGGAACCCATCTGGCCGAAGCGGGCGCAACCGTGGTCAGCGGGCTTGCCTCGGGAGTCGATGGGGCCGCCCACCGGGGCGTCCTGGCCGCCGGGGGCAAGCCCATTGGGGTGGTAGGGACCGGGCTCGACGTCGTCTACCCAGCTGCCAACCGTCAGCTCTGGAACGACGTGGTGGCCCACGGCCTGCTCCTCTCCGAGGCCATGCCCGGGGCTGCCCCCGAGCGGTGGCGCTTCCCCGCTCGGAATCGGCTGATCGCTGGCCTGGCTGATGTGGTGGTGATTGTCGAGTCCCATGATCATGGTGGCTCGATGCACACCGTCAACGAGGCTGTGGAACGCGGGCTGCCGGTCATGGCGGTGCCGGGCTCGGTCACCAATCCCGCCGCTTCGGGAACCAATCGGCTTCTGGTCGAAGGGTGCCCACCGGCGCGGTCAGCCCAAGATGTACTCGACTTCCTCGGCCTGGCGGTGCCAACAGCATCCACCGAGGATGTCCTCTCGGCCGCTCAGGCAGGGTCGGGCGAACCCTCCTGTGCCCAACTGAGGCTGGTCGTGAACGACGACGCCCCATTCCGAACCGATCGGACGCCGCTGGGTCGGATCATTCTCGATCAGGTGGCGGCAGGAAGCACCCATATCGATGACCTGATGGCGGCAACCAATGTCACTATTCCCGAGCTGTTGAGCGAGGTGAATCAGTTGTCTGAGCGAGGCGCGGTGCAGCTAGATGGATCAACGGTCAGCCTTGCGTCACCATAGTGAGCGCCCAACGCCGCTACCCTCGCCCGCCGTGACCGCCGCCGCACGTTTTCGCTATCTCCGCCTGCTCGGATACGACTCTCCTGCCGATGGAGTCGATGAGCGCCTATCAGTCGAATCCACCGATCTTGGCCATGAGCGCCCAGTCAGTGGGTCAAAAGGCCTCGAATCATCGGGTCAATCGGCCCCAATAGCCCAATACACGCAGTTTTCCGCCCCTGAACCTCACGTTGGGTGGCTGGAGTCCGACGGAGAGTGGGAGCTGGAGTCTGAGGTCAACGCCAAGGGACATCCCGCTCCAGCTCTTACTGATCCACAGACGTTGGCGGGAACCGTGGCAATCGAGAACGATGTTGAATTGGAGCAGGTGTGGACCGGCTTCAAGCGGTCGGGAGATCAGACCGAACGAGATCAGCTCATTGTCTACTACGCCCCATTGGTAAAATATGTGGCGAGCAGGGTGGCGGCAGGACTACCCCAGAACGTGGACCAGTCCGATCTCGCCAGCTACGGCATGTTCGGCCTCATCGATGCCATCACCAAGTTCGACCCAGAACGCGGCTTCAAGTTCGAGACGTACGCCATATCCCGGATCAAGGGTGGCATTCTCGATGAGCTTCGATCCATCGACTGGGTTCCGCGTTCGGTCCGCTCCAAGGCCAAGTCGGTCGAGCGGGCCATGTCGAAGCTCGAGTCCCGCCTCCATCGAGTTCCTTCCGACGCTGAGATCGCCGAAGAGCTCGATCTCACCGTCGACCAACTCAACGGGATCTACAATCAGATCTCGTCACTCGGCATCGTCGCTCTTGACGAGATGCTGTCGATGAACGGTGGTGAGAGCCTGACATTCGGCGACACCCTGGCCGACCGCAGCGATGGGCCCGGTGGGGTCTATGAGCGGGTCGAGATGCGCCAGCTTCTGGCGGGTGCCATCAACCGCATGAACGAGCGGGAGAAGATCGTCCTCACGCTCTACTACTACGAGAGCCTGACCCTGGCTGAGATTGGTCGGGTTCTGGGTGTCACCGAGAGCCGGGTTTGTCAGATCCACACCAAGGCCGTCTTGTCGCTCAAGTCTCGGCTCAGCTCACTCGAACGAGAGTTGGCCTAGAAACCCCCTAGACTCAGCTCCTGATGGCGGCCGGCCCCAGGCCCGATCCTGCTTCTCCCCAGAGAACACCATTACCCGTTACTGGGAGAGCCCATGAGCTTCACTCCTGTCCTGATGGCGGCAGTGGCCGTCGTGATTCTGGCCCAATCGGCCCTGGCCTCAGCCAGCCAGCCTGACCCGGGTCAGCCGACCGGCGGCGTCCAAACCCAGGTTTCGGTTCAAGTCCGAGCACCCCAGGACCCGGTTGTCTCGGCGTCAACCCCTCCGGTCCAAGCGCCCACCCGCCGATGCCAGTGGACAGCACCCGTCGATGCACCGGTCATCGACCCCTTTCGTCCTCCTGCGGGCCCCTACGGGGCAGGAAACCGGGGTCTGGAGTACGGGGTCGTGGCCGGGACACGCGTCGTCGCCGTCGCTGACGGTCGGGTGGGTTTCGCTGGCCCGGTCGGCGGGCGGCACTATCTCGTCATCACCCACCCATCGGGGTTGCGCTCCACCTATGGGCCGATCGAGACCATCGAGGTGGTCAGGGGCCAGAGCGTCGATGCTGGTGACCCGGTCGCCTCGGCCTCGGTTGGCTTCCACCTCACGGCCCGTGCTGGGGACCGCTACATCGATCCCCAGCCCCTCATCGATGGGATCTGCGGCACTGCTCGCCTGATTCCCTCCGGTCCGACTGCTGTTGGGGTCAAGGGGGCGAGGGCTACACTGGCAGACGCACCAGATCCTGGTGTGAGCCAGTTATCGGGCTCGAAGCAACCACCAAACCAAGATCAGGGTCGTCCAGATTCCACGGTCTCGGCCAGAAAAAGTCGGTGATCACACGATCGCCGATACTGGAACCGAGCTTGGGCGGCCTCCATCAACCGGAGGAGACAACGTGACCGCAGTCGTCACCATGAAGCAGATGTTGGAAGCCGGGGTCCATTTCGGGCACCAGACCCGCCGTTGGAACCCGAAGATGAAGCGATTCATCCATGGAGATCGCAACGGCGTCTACATCATCGACTTGGAAGAGACCCTGCGTCGGGTCGAACAGGCCTACACCTTCGTTCGCGACACGGTCGCCGATGGTGGGACCGTGCTCTTCGTCGGAACCAAGAAGCAGGCCCAGGAGCCCATCCGTCGCCATGCCCGTTCAGTCGGCATGCCATTCGTCGATCAGCGCTGGCTCGGCGGGATGCTGACCAACTATCAGACCATCTCCAAGCGAGTCGGCAAACTGCTCGAGTATGAGCGCATGCGTTCAGCTGGCGACCTCGAAGAGATGCCGAAGAAGGAAGCCCTTCGCTACACCCGTGAGCTTGACAAGCTCGACCGCAATATCGGCGGTATCAAGACGATGGCCAAGCTGCCGAGTGTCGTGTTCGTACTCGACACCCTGGTCGAGCACATTGCCGTCACCGAGGCTCGCAAGCTGAACATCCCCATCGTGGCTGTAGTCGACACGAACTGCGATCCCGACCTGATCAGCTACCCGATTCCAGGCAACGATGACGCCATTCGCGCCGCCGAGCTCATGACCCGCGTCATCGCCGAGGCCGTGGCCGAGGGCAAGCTCATCAACTCCCGTGCGTCAGGTGGCCCCGACGTCCCAGGCGAGATCGAGCGCACCCCCGAGCAAGAGGCTGCCATCGCGGAAGCCCAGGCCGACGCCCGTCGCCAAGCCACAGCGGAAGCCGCGGCCCGCGAGGCCCGCCTCGCTGCCAGCCAGGAAGCCGCAGTAGTCGAGGCCCCAGCTGAAGCTCCGGTCGAAGTAGCCGCCTCTGAGGCCGCACCAGTCGAGGCTCCAGCTGAAGCTCCGGTCGAAGTAGCTGCGTCTGAGGCCGCACCGCAGGCCCCAGCTGAAGCTCCGGTCGAGGTTCCGGTTGAGGAAGTAGTCGAGGCTCCGATCCAGGCTGCCCCTGAGACCGCCAACGGGGCCGGCTGACACCGCCGCCCCGGGGCCACCCCACTACAAGGAACGACGAGGAGAAGAAAATGGCAGCATTTGGCGCCAAGGACGTGCAGGAACTTCGAAAGTCAACCGGCGCGGGGATGATGGACGCCAAGAAGGCCCTCACTGAGGCCGACGGTGACTTCGAAGCCGCAACCCAGATCCTGCGTGAGAAGGGCCTGGCCAAGGCGGCCGGCCGCAGTGAGCGTGAGAACGCTGAAGGTCTGGTCGCGGTCGCAACCGGTGAGGCCGGGGCCGCCCTGGTCCACCTCAAGTCGGAGACCGATTTCGCCGCCAAGTCCGATGATTTCCGCAAGCTGGCTCAGCAGCTGGCCGACGCCGTCCTGTCCGAAGGGCTTGAAGCCGCTTCGAGCAAGGACGCCGAGCTCGAGGACCTCAAGCTCACGGTCAAGGAAAACATCGAAGTTGGCACCGTTGCCCTCTACGAGGCCGCAGGCGACCAGCTGATCGATGCCTACATCCACAACGATGGCAAGGCCGGAGTCCTGGTCCAGGCGTCGGGGATGGACGCCGAGGCCTTACATCAAGTCGCTCTTCATATCGCCTTCGCCAAGCCCTCCTACCTGAGCCGCCACGATGTCCCGGCTGAGGAGGTCGAGCGTGAGCGGGCTGCCCTGCTCGAGATAACCAAAGCCGAGGGCAAGCCAGAGCAGGCCTGGGACAAGATCGTCGAAGGCCGGGTGAACGCTTGGTTCGGTGACCGGGTCCTTCTCGAACAGGGGATGTTCGGTGAGAAGCAGACCGTTGAATCGCAGCTCAACGGGGGCACGATCCACCAGTTCATCCTGGCTTTGGTGGGCTGAGGCTGCTGCTTCGGCTGCTATGGTCCCGGCCCGACGGTGGGCCCACTACACTTCTGAATGGCCTCCGGTATGATCGAAATCGATCAGCCCGGCGGCAATCGAACAACAGACGAAACCGGAGGCACCTTGAGCGACGGTACGAAACCACGCTGGCGTCGGATCCTGCTGAAGTTGTCCGGTGAGGCCTTCGCCGGAGAAGCGGGCTACGGAATCGACGGCAAGGTGGTTCAGCGCCTCGCTGATGACATCCTCGAAGTCAAAGAGGACCTCGGTATCGAAGTAGCTGTCGTTGTCGGTGGTGGCAACATCTGGCGCGGGATGCGCGGCGCCGAAGGCGGTCTCGACCGGGCTCAAGCCGACTACATGGGCATGCTGGCCACTGTCATCAACGCGCTGGCCCTGCAAGACATCTGTGAGCAACAAGGTGTTCAGACCCGGCTCCAGTCGGCCATCGCCATGCCTCAGATCGCCGAGGAGTACATCAGGCGCAAGGCCATCCGTCACTTGGAGAAGGGCCGACTCGTCATCTTCGCTGCCGGTACTGGCAACCCCTTCTTCACCAGTGATACCTCAGCCGCTCTCCGTGCAGTCGAGATCGATGCCGACGTCCTGCTGAAGGGAACCCACGGTGGGGTAGACGGGATCTACACCGACGACCCTCGCACCAACCCCGATGCGACCAAGATCGATCGCCTGACCTACCTCGACGTCTTGAATCAGGACCTCAGGGTCATGGACTCCACCGCCATCACCCACGCCAAGGAGAACAAGCTCCCAATCGTGGTGTTCGACCTGATGGAAGAGGGGAACCTGCGGAGGCTGCTGTGCGGCGAGGCCATTGGTACGATAGTCGAATGAGTGAGTTCGCTGAGCTGGTGCTCTCCGACGCCGAGGAGCGTATGGAGAAGGCGGTCGTCCACTCGCGAACCGAGTTCTCATCGGTCCGAAGCGGTCGTGCCGCCCCCCAGCTGGTCGAACGGATCACTGTGCATGCCTACGGGGTCGACATGCGTCTCCTCGAGATGGCCTCGATCGCGGTTCCCGAGGCTCGCCAGCTGACGATCACCCCCCATGACCCAGGGAACCTGGAAGCGGTCGAGAGGGCCATCCGGATCTCTGATCTTGGGCTTTCACCGAGCAATGACGGCCGTTCTCTACGGCTCAACTTTCCTCCTCTGACCGAGGAGCGGCGCAAGGAAATGGTGCGACTAGTGAGAAAGATGGCGGAGGACGGAAGGATCGCCCTCCGCAACATTCGGCGCGATGGCCGCAAGGAACTCGAAAGTGCAGAGAAGGACAATCAGCTCACCGCCGATGAGCTGATCCGGGCCGAGAAGGATCTCGACCGGCTCACACAAACAAGCGAAGCCACAGTGGACGGGGCGTTGGCTGCCAAGGAAGAGGAACTGCTGGAGGTGTAGCCCTACGGGCAACCGATCTCGAGTAGTGCCAGCGAGCTAGCGCTGTTCACGAAAGGAAACACATGGCCGACAACAAGAAGCGCGGGAGGTTCAGCAAGGGATCCGAAGACTCGACCCAGAGCATCTTCGACCTCTTCGAACCACCTCCCGAGCAGGAGGCCAGCTCCTTCGGGCGAATACCCATCATTCGCGATGACGACGAGGAGAGCCTGGATCTCACCAACGTCGAGTACGTCGAGGCCCAAGCTGCGGCCGAAGCCGAAGCAGCCGGTCTCCAGCACTGGACCGAGCCCCCAACGGGTCAGGTCCCGGCAGCCCTCGGAGCCGATATTGACGAGCGCGCCGGTGAGGTCAGCGGTCCCAGCTGGCGAGGTGAAGACCCCAACTGGGCCGGACCCGACCTGTCCGATGTGTTTGCCGACACCGAGGCCATCACCCATGACCGTGTCGTCAGCCGCAGTCGTGACGAGGTGACGATCGAGCCCTCGCCGAAGCTTCCGGCCCCGCGGCGCCCAGCGCCCAAGGAGCGTCCCGTGCCGGCCACCCAACGTGGTCCCGCTCCGTCCATCTTCGACGACTCCCGCAACCGTGACCCGTCGAATGGACGGATCACAGCTACCCCCGCCGACAGAGACCGGGCCGCCCCCCTGCCCGACCCTGGCGCTCCAAACCGAGCTGCGCCGCCGCTCGACCGCCAAACCAATCCCGATCAGGCGTCGGCCCCCGTCCCGGCCTCCGAGCGCCGTCCCGCCCCGTCTCGCTCCCGTGCTCGTCTCCAAGATGAGGTCCGACCGAACCCAAGCGAGCGGCCAGAGTCGCTCTCCCGTCAACGCAGCATCCGCCCTCGAGTCCCCGATCCGGGATCCGAGGCCAACCGGATGGCGCCCGCGGCCGCTGATGAGCTCGAGTGGGGCACCGAACACGACTACGACGAGGATTCTGCCAACGGTATTGACCAGCCGGCTCCGCAGGTTCGCGGGGCCCACGACAAGGCGCCAGCCAGCCTCGAGCGGACCAGCTCCGACCTGGCCAGCCCGACGCCCAGGGCCCGTCGTGACTCTGCCCTCGATCCCGAGGCCCAGATCCGGGAAGACCCACGATCGGTAGGTCGTCCCAACCTGGCTGAACCTGATCCGCGAGGAGCCGGCTTGCTCCAGCCACCCCCCGAGGACGACCAATACGAGGAATACGAAGACTTCGAGAGCTACGAAGAGGAAGAGTCCGGAGGACGCAACCTGGGCCAGGCCATTGTCGTCGGTATCGCCTTGGCCGCCCTTGTCGCCGTGACCCTGGGTCTTGGCGCGGTGCCGACGATGATCATGATCGGGGGGCTCAGCCTGCTGGCCGTCATGGAGCTGTTCAATGCCATGCGCCTTGCTGGACTCCGACCGGCAACCCTGCTCGGGCTTGTCGGCACCGTGGCCATCCCAGCCGCCGCCTATGTGAGAGGCGACGCCGCCTACCCGCTGGTCGTCGGGCTGGCCGTGGTTTTTGGCATGTTGTGGTACCTGACAGGAGCCGACACCGAGCGCCCGGTGCTCAACTTGGGCCTGACCCTCATGGGCATCCTCTGGGTTGGGGGCCTGGCTGGATTCGGGGCCCTGCTGGTCAGGGTCGAAGGGGGCATCCCCCTACTCCTCACGGCGATCGTCGTCACCGCTGTCTCGGACACACTGGCCTACCTCGGTGGCAGAGCCTATGGGAACAAGCCGTTCCACTCGGCGAGCCCCAACAAGACGTGGGAGGGCACGCTCACCGGCTTCTTCGGGGCCCTGTTCGCGGGGCTCGTCCTCGGTGTCACCGACGTCATCAGCACCTTCGACGGGGAGTTCATCAGCGTCATCGTCATGGCCGCCGTCATCGGCATCCTGGCTCCTATCGGTGATCTGGCCGAGTCCCTGGTCAAACGCGACCTCGGCATCAAGGACATGGGGACCATGCTCCCAGGCCATGGTGGGGTCCTGGACCGCCTCGACGGCCTGCTGTTCGCCCTCCCCGGCGCCTACTATGTTGCCGTTGTCTTCCAGCTGATCTGATCAGGCCATGTCGACGACGGTTGGCGTGGTCGGGTCGACCGGTTCCATCGGCACCCAGACCCTCGATCTCATCGACGACGACCCAGACCAGTACCAGGTGGTCGTCCTGGCTGCCGGTACCGACGTCGAAACCCTGACGGCTCAGGCCACTACCTACCGCCCGTCTCATGTCGTCATCGGCGATGAGACACGGCTAGCTGAGGTCGAAGCCGGCGTCCCGGCCGGAACCGAGGTCATGGCGGGCCCGACGGCTCTGGCTGAGGCGGCCGAGATTGCCGATGTCACCGTCAACGGGGTCGTCGGCTTCGCCGGCCTGCCTGTGACCTTGGGCTGCCTCCAGGCGGGAAAGCGCCTGGCCCTGGCCAACAAGGAATCGCTCATCGCCGCCGGCCCCGTCGTCCAGGGAGTCCGCCGCACCCCTGGGGCCGAGCTGGTCCCCGTGGACAGCGAACACGCCGCCATCCACCAGTGCCTGCGGGCCAATGATGTTGGGGAGAGGGTGGCAAGGATCCAGCTGACCGCTTCGGGGGGACCTTTCCGGGGTCGATCGGCCGCCGACCTGGCCCGGGTCTCGATCGAGGATGCTCTGGCCCACCCCACCTGGTCGATGGGGCCCAAGATCACGATCGACTCCTCCACCCTGATGAACAAGGGTTTGGAGGTCATCGAGGCCAACGAGCTGTTCGGGACCCCGGCCGGGGTCGCCGGCTTCGAGCTCACCTTCGACGACATCGAGGTGGTGGTTCACCCCCAGTCGATCATCCACTCGATGGTGACCTACTCCGACGGGTCAACCATCGCCCAACTCTCACATCCCGACATGCGCCTGCCGATTGGGTATGCCTTGGCCTATCCCGACCGTTTTCCCGTCCCTTACGGACAGATTGACTGGACGAAGCTCGATCGTCTTGATTTCGAGGCTCCAGATCGGGTCGCCTTCCCATGTCTCGATCTGGCTTTTGCCGCCGGGCGGGTCGGAGGGACAGCGCCAGCAACCCTGAGCGCCGCCAATGAGGTGGCCGTCGAGGCCTTCCTGGCCGGCCAGATTCGCTGGGTCGAGATCGCTCCCATCATCGAATCGGTACTCGATGCCCATGATTGGGGAACAGCGGGCACACTGGAGGAGGTTCTTCATGCAGATGAAATGGCGAGAACCTCGGCGGCTCGGGTCGTCACTGACCTGGCGAAGGGAACGCGTTGATGGACGGCGAGCACGGCGGACAGAGCGAAAAGGCTCCGTGGGTGATGGCCGAACACAAGGAGGTGGAGCCCGGGGAGGAACAGACGAGCCCCGTAGGGCTCATTGTCCTGGTTGGCCTGTTCGCCCTCTTGTGGTTTGGAGCCGGCCCCCGCTATTTCCTGGTTGTATTCGGACTCCTGGTGATGATCTTCTTCCACGAGCTCGGTCACTTCGTGACTGCCCGCTGGACCGGCATGAAGGCCACCCAGTTCTTCCTGTTCATGGGGCCGAGAGTGTTTTCCTTCCGCCGGGGTGAGACCGAATACGGGCTCCGCCTCCTACCCATCGGAGCCTTCGTCCGCATCGTGGGAATGAACAATCTCGATCCCTGCGACCCCGAAGATGAAGCGCGGGCCTACAAGAACAAGAGCTATCCGCGGCGCATGCTCGTCATCACCGCCGGTTCGATCATGCACTTCGTCCAGGCCCTGATTCTCTTCGTCATCTTGTCATCGGTCATCGGCCAACCCGACCCCTCTCGCTGGACCATCAGCGAGATCTCCCGTCTGGAGACCGGCGAGACCCCGGCCGTCACCGCTGGTCTGGAACCGGGCGACACCATCGTGTCGGTCGACGGGACCTCGACGGTCGACTTCCGCGACCTCCAGACCTACCTTCGGGAGCGGCCCGGTGAAACGGTCACTCTCGAAGTGGAGCGGGCCGGTGAGACCTCTCCGGTCGAGACGGTCCTGGCCGAGCGGCCGACAACCGACGGGGGCTCGATCGGCTTCCTCGGTGTCGCCCCCACCTTCGATCGCAGCCGGGTCAGTCCTCTGGTGGGGATCGAGAACTTCGGGATTGCAGCCTGGCACTCGCTAGAGGTCATTCCCCGCTTCCTCTCTCCGTCCACTTTCGTCAATCTAGGTCAGTTGGTGTTGACCGGATCAGAGGATGTGGCCATTGACTCCGATGAGGCGGCCACCCGGCCCGTATCGATGATCGGGGCCGTCCGTATCGCTGGCCAACCCGAGTTCGACTGGGCCGTCCCCGTGATGATGCTGGCCTTCATCAACATCTTCGTCGGCATCTTCAACCTCGTCCCCCTGCTACCTCTCGACGGGGGCCATGCCGCCATCGCCACCTACGAGCGGATCCGATCCCGTAAGGGGCACCGCTATCAGATGGATGTGGCCAAGCTGCTACCCCTGACCTACGCCGTCGTCTTCGTCCTCGGGTTCTTGATGCTGACCACCCTCTGGCTGGATATCGTCCGCCCGATCAGCTGAGGTGGTCAGCCGCTGACCACCCTCTGGCCATACGTCAGTGGCTGACGGCGTGCCTCGATTGTCGGTCGGGAACGATTTCCCGCCGTTCTGGCCGCAGCTCCTCCTAGCGTGTAGCCCATGGATGCCGGTTCGGTAACATTCGGCCGCAAACGGACTCACCAGATCATGGTCGGTGATGTTCCGGTCGGGGGCGACGCCCCGATCACGGTCCAGTCGATGACGATCACCAAAACCGCCGACGCCGAGGCCACCCTCCAGCAGATCTACCAGCTGGCCGCGGCCGGAGCCGACATCGTCCGTTGTACCTGCAATGAGCCCGAGTCAGCCGAAGGGCTGGTTCGGATCATTCCCCGTAGTCCCGTTCCGATCGTTGCCGACATCCACCACAATTATCGGCGCGCCCTGGATGCGCTCGAGGCCGGAGTCCACTGCCTCCGTCTCAACCCGGGCAACATCCGCAACCCCCAGCACATCAAGGTGGTGGCGACCGAAGCCAAGGATCGGGGGGTTCCAATCCGGATTGGGGTCAATGGGGGCAGTCTCGACAAGGACCTCTACCGCAAGTACGGCGACATCGTAACCCCCGAGGCCATGGTGGAATCGGCCCGCCAGGAGATCGCCTATTTCGAAGAGGTCGACTTCGATCTGATCAAGATCTCGGTCAAGGCGTCGAGCGTCCCCCTGATGATCGAGGCCTACCGCCAACTGTCCGAGGTGACGAGACACCCCCTCCATCTCGGGGTCACCGAGGCCGGGCCACCCCCGGCCGGGATCGTGAAGTCGACCGCCGGGATCGCCTCCCTGTTGACCGAAGGCATCGGCGACACCATCCGCTATTCGCTGACCTCGGATCCCGTCGACGAGGCCCGTATGGGCCGGACCCTGCTCGAATCGCTTGGTTTGAGGGAGCGCAAGAACGTCGATCTGATCGCTTGTCCCTCCTGTGGCCGGGCTGAGATCGACGTCTACCAGATAGCCCAACAAGCCCAGGAAGCCTTCGAGGACCGCAAGCTGCCCCTTCAGGTCGCGGTCATGGGTTGTGTGGTCAACGGCCCCGGTGAGGCCCGCGACGCCGACCTCGGCATCGCCGCCGGCAACAAGCGCGGCCACCTGTTCGTCAAGGGCACCAATGTGGCCGTCGTTGGCGAAGACGAGATGGTGCCGACCCTGATCGAGTGGGCCGAGTTCATCAACACCGAGGGTGTCGATGCCGCTCTGGCTCGAGCCGAATCCACCCGTGATGCGGCCCGTCGAGCGGCCGACGAAGATCGTCAGCGCAATCTCGACGACCGTGGCGACGACGCAAACGCCTCCGAGCAACTGGTTGAGCTACTGCGCAAGCAGCGAGCCTGAGGTCGATTCCGAACCAGGAACAGGTTCAGTCCTTGGCTCCAGGATCGGTGTCGACGATGTCTCGGATGGCGTCGAATGACGATTCGTTGTCGGCGATCTCGCCCTGGAGCCGTTCCATGGCCTCGGTCGGTGATTCGCCCAATTGAGCTTCGCGCCTGGTCAGGTCGGCGTCGAGGCGCCGTTCTAGCTCTGCTGTCGATTCGGCCAAATCCGCCTTTTCGATCCGCAACCATGCCTTCAATGAGTCGAGAAACCCCATCCGATCAGGCTACGTCACCATCTCGGCTTGGGCCCGGTATCGTGGAAGCGATGCTGAAAGGCGTGGGCTTTGGCCCACGCCTTTGGTTTCACCAGTGAATGGACCCGGAGCCGAACGTACGAGAGGAGGCAGTGGTCATGACGGTACAGGAGCGCGTTCAGGAACTGCTGGCTCCGATCATTGCCACCCTTGGAGTCGAGCTCTTGGAAGTCGAGTTCAGCGGCAACGCCTTGCGTCTGACGGTCGAAGAGGGCGATAGTGGGGTTACTTCGGAGCGACTAGCTGAAGTCAACCGACTGGTCTCACCGATCCTTGATCAACACGACCCTGTTCCCGGCCGCTACACCCTCGAAGTGTCGAGCCCGGGCCTGGAACGACCACTGAAGCGTGCTGAGCACTTTTTGCGGGCTGTTGGCGAGCAGGTAGTGGTGAAGCTCGTCCCTGACTGTGAGCCTCGCCGGCTGCGGGGTTCTCTCGTCTCGGTCGAAGACGGTTCGATTGTGATCGATACCGTCGAGATCAATGGTGTAGAGCTCGATGAGTCGGAGCACCGGACGGTGGCCATCGAGACCATCGCCAGTGGGCGGACCCTCTTCGAATGGGGTCCTGGCCCCAAACCAGGCCAACCCGGGGCCAAGAAGCCAAATCCACCTGGGGCCAAGAAGAACAAGAAGACGAAGAAGAACACGGCGGACAAGTCCAAGACCCCCTCCCAACCGCGAGGTGCGCGATGAGCAATGAGATGACAGAGGCCCTTCAGGCCCTGGCCGAGGATCGAGGCATCTCGATCGACAAGCTGTTCGGCATCATGGCCAATGCGCTCGAATCGGCATACAAGCGGATGCCGGATTCGTTCGAGTACTCCTGGGTCACGATCGACCCTGCCACGTTCGACATCCGGGTCTTCGCCCAAGAGCTCGACGAGGACGGTGAGCCCTATGGCCCCGAGCTCGATGTGACTCCGGACAGTTTTGGCCGCATTGCGGCCCAGACGACGAAGCAGATCCTCACCCAGGGAATCCGCGAGGTGGAGCGAGAGCAGAAGTACGAGGAGTACGCGGGGCGCGAAGGCGACATCGTCACCGGCATCGTCCAGCAGACCGACTCCCGCTACACCCTGCTCGACCTCGGTCGGGTCGAAGCCCTCTTGCCTCAGGCTGAGCAGGTCTCGATGGGTCCCCGCAACGAGAACGGCAATCGGATCAAGGCCTACATCGTCGAGGTCCGGCGCACGGCCAAGGGCCCCCAGATCGTGGTCAGCCGGACTCACCCCGGCCTGATCAAGCGCCTCTTCGAGCTCGAGGTCCCGGAGATCGCTGATGGGATCGTCGAGATAAAGGCCTGCGCTCGTGAACCGGGGCATCGGACCAAGATCTCGGTCTGGTCAAACGACCAGAACGTCGATCCGGTTGGTGCTTGTGTCGGCGCCCGGGGCTCGCGTGTCCGTATGGTCGTCAACGAGCTCAACGGGGAAAAGGTCGACATCATCCCGTTCAACGACGATCCATACGAGTTCGTGGCCAAGGCCCTCTCTCCGGCCAAGGTCAAAGAGGTCCGCATCGATTTCGATACCGGAACGGCCGAAGTCATCGTTCCCGACTTCCAGCTCTCACTTGCCATCGGTAAGGAGGGGCAGAATGCTCGCCTCGCTCACCGTTTGACTGGCTGGCGCATCGACATCAAGAGCGAGACTCAGCTCGAAGAGGAAGCTCGCCGGGTCGAGGAATACGGCGAGGAGTTCGCCGACGAGGAATGGGCCGAAGGGGAGTGGATCGTCGATCCCGAGACCGGAGCTCAGCTATGGCAACCTGCTGACGGTAGCCCCGCCATGTCGGCTGAAGAGTGGAACCGATCGGTGGCAGAAGGTGCCGAAGCCGAAGCCGAAGCCGAAGCCGACGGTGGTGTCGCTGACGGTGGTGTCGCTGACGCTGAGGCGGCTGAAGCAGACGGTGCTGACGATTCTGGCGCTGAGGCGGCTGAAGTAGATGGTGCTGTCGCTGATGTCGCTGAGGCGGCTGAAGTAGATGGTGCTGTCGCTGATGTCGCTGAGGCGGCTGAAGTAGATGGTGTTGACGATTCTGGCGCTGAGGCGGCTGAAGTAGATGGTGTAGACGATTCTGGCGCTGAGGCGGCTGAAACAGACGGTGCTGGCGATTCTGGCGCTGAGGCGGCTGAAACAGACGGTGCTGGCGATGAGGCTGAGGTGGTGGTGGCCGAGGCCACCGAGCCAGGAGCCCCCGCCGAGAAGCCAGCGGCCGATGTCGTTGCCGACTCAGCTGACGATGGTGTTGG
>JAAETV010000366.1 GCA_024227975.1 Actinomycetes bacterium | reverse complement strand
GTGCCGCTATGCGTGCGTTCCACGTCGTCGACTACTGTGGTCGGGGTGGCAAGGATTCTCAAGTTGCTCAAGGGTGTAGGTCGGAGCCTCATCCTTAGTGAGGCCAGCGGCCTCCCTGTCGAACAACCTGTAAGCGCTTCAGATCATGGTGAGTGGCGGCCGGTGGCTGAGCTTGAGCTGGTCTGTGAAGGCGACGAGAATCCGGCACCGGACGGTTCGGCTTAGTTCCATCCACTGTTCGGGCGGCTCCGAGCAATTCGCAGCTCAACCGGCGATTCCGATTGCTTCGGGTGAGCGGAAACGCGACCGCTCTCGGTAACGGTCGCTGGGTCCAATCGGATTGCCAGCCGACGGGCGGTGTCAGATCCAACATTCCTTCCAACAAACCTATTGCCATCAGGGGGAACCTCACAGGACCAGATGGACGAGTCGACTCCCGTCCGCCAAGGTCACAACACTGCAAGCCACCAGGATGACGAACGTGAATGCCCTAATGACTAGGCCCATCGCTTGAGCGGTCCATCTCCGCTTGGAGAAGCCGCCACATGATGACAGCGTAGGTCCGTGGGTTAACGCTCTTGGGCCATCTGACAAGCCCAATGTTGCAAGCTTCGCACATTGCGGCAAGGTTGCCGTCACTGTTCAGCTCAGTGGCTGATGTGCCGAGCGCGGCACCGTCCTCGATCGATAGAAGATGACCAATCGTAAGATCGGCAGTCGACCCGCACAGCACGCAGCGACCTGCATCCCGGTCAAGAATCCGGGCTTGTTGGCTGGGCTTGATTCGTCGTCGAAGCGTCTTGACCGTCCGGGGACGCTGGCCCGTCTCGGTCTTTGGAGCGTTGTACAGCATCCGCCAGCACCTAGCGCATCTGACCGTGTTCTGGTTGCCCCTGACTACGATCCGGGCTTCGGCGGTTTGACATTTGGGACAAGGTTCACGGGCGGTATGAGGACGAGAGTTTGGCTCGTCAAGCGATCGTTGAATGTCTCGGACGTGGTCGAGGCCTCGCTCCCAGCGTTCGGCCTGCTCGACACCTTCGACATCAAGCTTGTCGACCAGCTCGTCAAAAAGCGTTGGCTCCTGGGGCTCGTCGGACTTGTCGTCGCGCACCGGACCCCCCTTTGGCTCGTTGAATCGGGTGTACCGGTTCGACTTCAATTGTCGCCTACCCTGAGATAGATCCTCAAACCGCCAGCTCCGGACGGTGACCGGGGTCGACACGCGAGAAGTCAGCCAGATTAGCGTTTCCGAATTCGGCAAGTGATGCCGTTATCGCCTTGGGGGAGCGGCACGTTTCCGATCGTCTGGAAAGTGCCTGATTCGTTGCCGGGCGCTCTCAGGATTGCTCTCCGGAGGCAGCAGCTAGGACCGTCTCGCCATTGACCTGGCGAATCGATGGCGAGTGGAGTGTCCACTCCCATGAGCTGGTTTGGATGTGGTTGTTGCGATCGAAGCCGACCCATCTGCCACGCATCGCCGTGCCGTCTGGCAGAAGCGCAAACTGGAGCGCACCGTGGTGGGTCGCCCGTAGAGATCGGTCCGCCACCCACCTTCCGGTCAGTATTCGGCGGCACCAACAGCGTCCGGAAACCATGTCGCCAAGGTGACGGCACTGCCAATTCCACTGCCGTGATGGGCGATACTCGTCG
>JAAETV010000365.1 GCA_024227975.1 Actinomycetes bacterium | reverse complement strand
TCGCGGTGAACGGGGCCGAGGATGGCTACTACATCGAGGGCTCTGAGTTCGCTCAGTATGACGCTGCCAACGAGTCCTGGATAACGCTCGGCGCTGCCCTTGACTTGAATGGTTCGTCACCGAACTGCTCCTGGAGCGATGAAGGTTGCTGATCTCGCCTCGTGCGAGTGATACGGGCCGCGAAAGCTGCCTAATGTAACGAGTACCTGAGTAGGGCCGAGACTCGAATCGAGACCTCGGCCCTACCCGCGTCTCGATCGGCGATTGACCAGGAGGACGATCTTGGAGCTACTGCTACAGCGCATCTTCGATGCCATGTTCAACGGTGCCATCTATGCGTCCTTGGCCATTGCCCTCGTGATGATCTACCGGGCTACTGGCCTGCTCAACTTTGCCCAGGGGGAGCTGGCGACGTTCAGTGCCTACTTCGGGTTCCTCCTCCTCTCGCCAACCGGGGCGGCCGTGACCGGCGTTGGGCTGATCAGTTTCCTGCCCGGGCTTCCTTGGCCGGTTCCCTTGGCCATTGTCGGTGCGGTGGTGTTCGGGGCTGTAGCCGGGGGCTTGACCGAACGAATACTGATACGCCCGTTGGAGGGCCGACCCGACGTGTCGGTGGTCAACGTCACGATTGGGTTGCTGATCGCTATCAATGCTCTCACCGTTGAGTTCTGGGGTACCAGGTCTCGTATGTTCCCCAGCCCGTTCCCCAATGAACCTGCGGACTTCATCGGTATCGGGGGTGCTCGTCTTCGTATCGAGTCGATCGGGGTCTGGCTGACCCTGCTGACCCTGTTGGTCGTGCTCGGCTTGTTCCTCCACCGAACCAAGGTCGGGCTGGCCTTCCGAGCCATCACTGGCAACCGTGAATCGGCGCAGTTGTGTGGGGTCCGGGTCGGCCGAACCCTGATGCTCGGCTGGGCCGTCGCTGCCGGCATCGGTGCGTTGGCTGCCGCTCTGGTCGCCGACTCGGTGCTGTTGGAGCCGTTCATGATGATCAGGCTCCTGATATTCTCCTTCGCTGCCGCCACCATCGGTGGGCTCGACAGTCCGCTGGGGGCGCTGGTCGGTGGTGTCATCGTCGCCATGACCCAGACCTTGATCCCCGGCTATGTTCCCTTCATTCCTACCGAGCTGAGCCTCTTGCCTCCCCTCCTGGTCATGGCCGGTGTGCTGCTCATCCGCCCCACCGGACTATTCGGCACCAAGCGAGTGGAGCGGGTCTGATGACAGCGGTTGAAGAAGCAGCATCGCTACAGGAACGAGTTGACGACGCCGTGCGGACGGCCGAGGGTTCGACCCGTCGGTCTCGGGTGACCGGATGGGTGAACATCATCGTGGTGGTCCTCCTGCTCATCCTCCCGTTCTTGGTCGATGCCATCGCCCTTCGCCGCATGGCTAGCATCATCGTGTTGACCCTGGCTGTACTGGGAGTCGTGGTCGCCACTGGGTACGGGGGCCTTATCTCACTCGGCCACGGTGCCTTCGTCGGACTCGGTGCGTTCGCTATGGGTGCCTATCTCGACCTCGTCCATTTGCCGCTTGTCGTCGCGCTGGTCGCCACTTTTGTCACTTGCTGGATCGTGGGTTGGCTGTTCGGGCTGCCTGCTCTGCGGGTCAAGGGCATCTACCTAGCTTTGTTGACTCTCGGTCTTGGGGTGGTGTTTCCCTCTCTAGCCAAGCGCTTCCCGAAGATCACGGGTGGTGTTACCGGCCGTCCCATCGACAGCACCCTCGAGGCACCGGCATGGCTTGGCGATGACTACACCATCGTCTGGCGATACTTCTTCTGCCTGGCCGTGTGCGTCCTGATGTTCTGGCTGACCGGCAATGTGCTGCGGTCTCGGATGGGGCGGGCCATGCAGGCTGTTCGCGACGATGAGACCTCTGCCGCCACCTTCGGTATCGATCTCGTCACCACCAAAGCAGGTGCGTTCGGGCTCTCGGCTGCCCTGGCTGGCACCTCGGGAGCGCTCCAGGCTGTCTTGTTCCCGTTCGTCAGCCATGAGCAGTTCAATGTGTTTCTGTCGTTCCGACTCTACGCTGCAGCCGTGATCGGGGGTGTCGGCTATCTGGCCGGGGCGGTGTACGGAGTCATCGCCCTGATCATCGTGCCCGTCATCAATGACGCCCTCGGAGTACTGGAGAATGATGTCTTCGTGTTCGGGGCGGGCCTCGTCTTGCTCACGTTTGTCTCGCCCGATGGCATCGCTGGCCTGATCAGACGGTGGGAGCGGCGCTAACGTCGCCTGCGGTGACGAGACCAATCGACCCGGAACACCAGCCGGTGTCAGCAATAGCAACGAAGCCTCGACCTCAGGGCAAGGTCTGTCAACTCCTCCTCGTTGCCATTGTTCTGGCCCCCGTCCCCTCGGCTTGGTGTTTGCCGGTGAGTTCGCCGAGAATCTTGGACTCGACATCTTGTCTCGGGTGGTTGTTCGGGCTGATCTCGATTTTGTTACGTTCTCCAGTCGTGATCGTGTCAATGGTCTCACGAAGGAGGTGAAGGCGCTTGTCATCCAGGTGGTGCCACAACCCCCGGTCGGAGTGGCGCTAGAGTTTCTGACTGTGGACCCAGCCGGGCGCTAGAGCTTCTGACTGTGGATCCAGTTGGGGGAGAAGGGGAAGAAGCGGTTCCCGAACCGGCAGTGTGAGTTTTAGCAGTTCCGCTTTCCAACGTTCGTAGGTGCCTACCCCCAGGCATCGTGCGGCACCATCTAGCTGTGAATGATCTAGGTCCGACTTTTGACGGGCTTGGCGAGAGGAGAAACCAACCAATGAGCAAACTGACCAAATTATTGAGCCTGCTGTTCGCGTTTGCGTTGATAGCTGCCGCTTGCGGTAGCGACAGCGACGACGATGCTG
>JAAETV010000364.1 GCA_024227975.1 Actinomycetes bacterium | reverse complement strand
TGTCCGACGGGGGATCGACGATGGCCAGGCGGGGAACCGCCAGCGAGTCGAGACCGACGGCCTGGCCGCAGGCCACCCGGATCATCTCCAAACGAGCCAGGTCGGCACCCTCGACATCGATGCCCCGCACAAAGGCATGGGGGCTGGTGACGTCGACGATCGACACCTCGATGGCGCTGTGGTCGGCCAACTCGATCCGATCCTGGGATCGACCGGTCGGAAGCACGGCGCCGAGCACCGACCCGCCAGGATCGAGATAGTCGGTCGTGATGGCAGGTCCGGAGCCTGGCACCCCAGCGATGCACCATTCGCCCTCGACTGCTGCTCGCCCCTGGTCGAGGGGCACGGTGGCCCTCACCCGTACCCCGGTGTTCAGATTGCGCAGGGCCACGACGGCCTCTTCACCGGCCACCCCGACGAGACCCTCGTCGATGGCAAAGGGGGCAACGGCGGTGGTGAGGTTTCCACAATTGCCCTGGTAGTCGACAATGGCTTCGTCGATCCCGACCTGGGCGAAGAGGTAGTCGATATCGCTATCGGGGTCCTCCGATGACGAGACGGCCATCAGCTTCGAGGTGCTCGAATGGGTACCCCCGAGGCCGTCGATCTGCATGGGGTCGGGGCTGCCGAGGAGGGCCAGGATGAAGCGATCTCTCGGTTCGCCGGCGGGTGGGAGATCAGCGGTGTTGACGAATACCCCCTTGCTGGTCCCACCCCGCATCAGGGTGGTGGGGATGGTGACCTCGCTCATGCGCCGCTGGCCGCGCTATGGCCAGCTATGCGGCCGAACACGGCCCCTCGCACGAGGCCCGACCCGGCCGGATAGTTGTGGTAGAAGAATCCGCCGGCGATCTCGCCGGTGGCATAGAGGTTTGGCATGACCCGACCAGTGGTGTCCACTACCCGGGCTTCGGTGTCGATCCTGAGCCCGCCGTAGGTGAAGGTGATGCCGCAACAGACCGGGTAGGCGACATAGGGCGGTGAATCGAGGGGAAGGGCCCAGTTGGACTTCGGCGGCACCAAACCCGGGGTCGTGCTCCGGCCGTCCTTCACGAACGGCTCGAACTCACCTTCGTCCGACACCGAGGCGTTGAAGCTATCG
>JAAETV010000363.1 GCA_024227975.1 Actinomycetes bacterium | reverse complement strand
TATGGGACCATGACCCAGATCGACCGGCTGGTCGCCGCCGTCTCCGGTCCGACCGAGAGGGTCGGACTGGCCGGCGTCGACCACTGGCCCCACAAGGAGGCCCGCCAAGAGGTCCTGGACCTGGTGACCCGCTTCGCCGACAGGATCGATCCTGGCTAGAGGTTCACAGACCGACAGCGCTGTCGGGCGCTTCGATGTGATCGGCGGGGGTGAAGCCAAAGACCCGCGAGTAGAACCAGAGCTCCAGCTCATAGCTGCGGATCAGGTTCACGGCCTGGCGGAAGCCATGCTGCTCACCCTCGAAGGTGACATAGGCGTGGGGCAGCCCCTTGGCCGCCACAGCAGCCACAATGGCCTCGGACTGATTCGGGGGCACGATGGGGTCTTCCAGCCCCTGCAGCACCAGCAAGGGGCACGACAACGCGTCGGCGTGGTTGATGGGTGACCGCTCGATATAGATATCGCGCCGCTCCGGGTATGGCCCGATCAGCCCGTCGAGGTAGCGACTCTCGAACTTGTGGGTGTCGCGGGCCAGAGCCTCGAGATCGGCAACCCCGAACAAGCTGGTACCAGCGGTGAAGACCTCAGATTGGGTCAGGGCTGACAGCACCGTGTATCCACCGGCCGAACCTCCTCGGATGGCGAGCCGGGCGGGATCAACGATCCCATCGGCTGCCAGCTCCGAAGCCACTGCGATGCAGTCCTCTACATCGACGATGCCCCAGGCGTCGTCGAGCAGGCGCCGGTAGGCGCGACCGAACCCACTCGAGCCCCCATAGTTGACATCGGCGACGGCAAACCCTCGGCTCGTCCAGTACTGGATTCGCAGATTCAGCCCCGGTGAGGCGTGGTCGGTCGGACCTCCATGGCCCATCACGACAAGGGGCGGCCGCTCGCCGGGCGGGGCCTGGTAGTTGGGCGCCGCCGGTGGGTAGATGAAGGCATGGGCCTCACGATCGGGGCTACCCGAAGCGGTGTTGGTTACTGCGCAGGTGAAAGCGCGGGCTGTCGAGAACCACTCGGCCCCGACCCCGATGTCGTCGGCCACCCGATGGACGGCAACGGTATGGCCGCCCGGGTCGAGCTCGACCATGGCCGCCGCCGCGGTGGCCGTAGCCGCGTTGAGCAGGATCGTGTCGCGGTCGGTGGTGGCGATGTGGGCGATGTTGATGAACGGGGTGTCGATGGGGGTGACGGTGCCGTCTCCTGGCAACACGCCGAGGGAGTCAGCGGCGTCGGTTGTGACGACGACGACGAGCCGACCATCGGAGAGCTCAGCCCACTGTTGGACGCCGAAGACCCACTGGGGACCCCCGATCTCGGACCGGTCGAGATCAGTCAGAGGGTGATCACGGTCCGATCCTGGGGTCCAGGCATGTAGGTTCCAGAATCCGGAGCGGTCGGTCGAGAAGACCAGCCGGCCGTCTCTGGTCCAGTTGGCACCATGGATGGCTTCATTGTCATTGCCGGCGATGACCTGGACATTGCCAAGCCGCATCCCCCCGAACACGGGGGCCACACACAGCTCGGTTCCATCCCACGGCATGCGAGGATGGTTCCAACGAATCCAAGACATCCAACGCCCGTCAACCGAGAACCGTGGGGCAGCCACGAAGTCGGCCGTCGGGACCTGATCGTGTCCAACCCCCAGAGCTCGAGGCTCGACCAGGGGGCTACCAGGGGCACTAGCGATGGCAACGAGCTCATTGACCGGCTCGTGATCGTCGCCCTCAGGGTCGGGGTGGCGTTCCCGGACACAGACCACCCAGCCTCCGTCGGGATGCTCGGCCCCGTCGGCGTAGCGCCAGGAGCGAGGGTGAGGCGATTCAGCAGTGAGTGCGACAGGCTCGGCGCCAGGCTCGGTCAGACGATAGAGGCGCTGGTCGTCGAAGGCGACCAGGTACATGGCCTGCTCACCGGCCCACCATGCCCCTCCCCCGTACTCATGGACCAGCGATCGCACCGACCAGGGGGCGGCCAGCGCGTCTCGTGCCTCCCTGCCATCTCCACCGGCCACTAGGACCGAGCGCCCGCCTTCTTCGGGTCGAAGCTCCAACCACCAGAGGCCGTTCCCGTGTTGGATGGGCCCGTCGGTGCGGACCCCTCCTGCCGTCAGGACCTCAGCCGACAATGGTGACGGCCAGGTTCCGTAAGGTGCAGTGTGTTCGGCCATCAGAGGGCCGCTACTGGGCGGAAGCCAGCAGATCGTTGAGCCGGTTGAGCCCGTCGCCAAGGTCGTCATCGCCGAGAGCGAATGAGAAGCGGGCATAGCCTGGGCTGCCGAAGGCCTCGCCGGGGACGAAAGCCACCTTGGCCTGTTCCAAGGCCACCTCAGCCAGCTGGAGGGTGGTGTCGATCCTGGTCCCTCCGATGGTACGACCGAGCACGCC
>JAAETV010000362.1 GCA_024227975.1 Actinomycetes bacterium | reverse complement strand
ACCATGGGCCAGGTCGACACCCAGCTCACAAGTGGTCGGGGATTGATGTTGAAGATTGCTGTGCCCGGCAACTCCGACGATGACCTCTGGATCGCCTACGGAACCTCGACCTACCCATCCGCATTCACCGTCAGCTAGCACCACAACCCAAGCATCGAGAGAACCTTCCAATTTGTCCGGCAACCCATCATGGACTGAGGGCGGTGGGCCACGGGTGGGATCTCGAGCACACCCTCGACGCACTCTGCACTGAGCTAGATCAGCAGCGCATTGGTGCTACGGGGGCGATGTCGGGCCGGGTGGTGGAATGCCGGCAGATGGTGGGAGCAGTAGAGGGGTAGGGATATGTCTCGAGTCGGAATCATCGGTTGTGGTCGGATCTCTGATCTTCACCTCCTCGGCTATGAAGGCCGGAGCGATGCATCGGTCATCGCCTTGTGCGATGTGAATCGTGATCTCGCCACCAGCCGAGCGAGAGCGTGGGGCCTTCCCGATGCGTTGATCTACGACGACTACCGGGAGCTCTGTTCGTCGAGGATGGTCGATCTCGTCGAGATCATCATTCCTCACAACCTCCACCACGAGGTCGCCCGCTATGCGATCGGCTGCGATCTTCACGTGTCGCTACAGAAGCCGATGGCGCTGAGCGTCGAGGATGCCGACGATCTCATCGATGCGGCCGCGGAGTCGTCGCGTGTTGTCCGACTCTATGAGAACTTCATTTTCTATCCGCCGGTGCTCAAGGCGGTGGAGCTCGTCGAGAGCGGTGTGATCGGCGAGCCCCTGGCGGTTCGACTCAAGAGCAACAGTGGGATCAGCCCGGAGGCGTGGGCCATTCCGTCGTCAGCTCAACAGTGGCGCATGGACCCCGATGCTTGTGGTGGTGGCCCACTCACATTCGACGACGGCCATCACAAGTTCGCCCTCGCGTGGCTGATCCTCGGCCAACCGTCCGAGGTCCACGCCTGGATCGGCTCGACATCGACTGCGGATGGGGATCTCGATGCCCCCTCACTGGTTTCGATGCGCTACGCCGGTGGCCAGATCGCATCACTCGAGGTGGTGCACTCACCCGACCTCTTGATACAGGCCACCCGTCACTACGCCCAAGACGATCGGATGGAGATCACGGGAACCCGGGGCGTGATCTGGGTCAACCGCGGCCATGGGCAGATCGGCGATCCTGCCCCGGTCGCCAGTTACGCCGATGGCGCCTATCGGGAATACGACTGCGAGCAGGGATGGGAGCATTCCTTCATCGGAGCCACCCGCCACCTACTCGACGCGATCGCAGCCGGTGAGGAGCCGCTCCTGACCTTGGCCCAGGGACGAGACATCCTCGCCACCGCCCGCGCCGCCCAAACATCGGCTGCCGAGGAGTCATCGAGCCGAGTCGCGGGGCCCGTTGGTGCGCCCCCGTCGGAGGTTCGCCGCCGGCTCAAGACGTTGCGTACACCGTGAATCGGCGGCGTATACATCGCCAGCGAGCGCCCGGCCCGCCGTGTCACGGTCGAGACTGAGGTCGGCCGCCCGTCGCTATCCATGCCGTGTCCGTGTCCTGTCCGCCCAGATTGGGCGGCGATTGGGACTTCAGTGGATTGTCTTGCGAGTAGCGAGCGCCACTTCCTGGAGCGTTGCTGGCCCAGATGCACGGGGAGGCTCTCCGTATCTGGCCGGCCCTTCCACCGATGCCCTCCCGCTCAGGCCAAGTGAGCGACACAAGAGCCCTTCCGGGAGCGGTCGAGCCTGTGGCCCGGCCCATGGGGAATGGCCTACGATCATCTGCGGAATGATCGAACGCTTCACCTTCGAGATGCCGACCCAGATCGTGTAGGAGGAGCGGGTGACCGAGGCCGGAGACCGGGCGGTTCCCACTATCGACCTAGGCGCGCTCGACGAGCAATGCCGAACCGCCCTCGCCGACCTGCTCGGCCTGGAGCGGGTGCAGGGGTCGCGTCATCGTTGCGGTTGTTCTACGACTGCTCAAACGCGTAGAGCCGCCAACACTCATCACCGGAATGCTACAACGCCAGTCGAATCTGGCGTCGCGCTGACGTCTTTGCTGGTGGCAACCGCTGGGCAGGTGAGAAGAATCTCATGGCACGCCCATGTGGTGCTCATCATCGGTTGGGAGCTTGTTGCCAGCCACAAGGACGAAGGAGCAACCATGACTGAAGCCCAACTGAGACGGGCGAGTGCTACTAACCGAGCGCTCAGGCACCAGGTCCCGATAACAAAGGCGGGCTTTCGGCGGCTCACTGGGGCGCTGCTGGTTGTTTTGATGCTCGCTGCAGGGTGCGGTAGTACTGCCGAGGAAGAGGCTGACAACACTAGTACTACTGAGGAAGAGGTAGACAACACTAGTACTACTGAGGAAGAGGCTGACAACACTAGTACTACCGAGGAAGAGGCTGACAACACTAGTACTACCGAGGAAGAGGAGGATGAGGATTCATCGGAGCACGAGGTCACAGTCGACCCCGTCTCGGATGCTTTCATCACGGAACAACGTCAAGCGCTCGCCGCCAGCACCGACGGGGCCGGTTTTGGCCCCCAGTCGCCCCGCGACATCGATTCCTCCGGAGGCAACAACGCTCGCCTGTTCGAAGCCGCTCCTCCGTACACCGAGATGAACCTCTGCAACATCCACTTCCATGAGAATGCCGAGCACAAGGGCGGCGAGTTCACCGTCTATGCCGGCAATGGCGACGGTGAGGGCAACGGTACCGGCTTCGCGTATTCCGGTGAACTGACGGATCTGGAAGTTGCGCCATACGACAGCGTCGTCGGCGCTAGCGAGCACGGTGACCTCGAACCCGGCGACACCATCGAGGTTCACTACGTCTACACCTCCGCTGAGATAGAGCCCGGGCCGACACTCGAATCGTGTCTGAGTGAATCGATCCAGAATCCTCAGCTCCGAGTCGAGACCCAGGTGTACGTGCTGGTGAACGGTGACGGCGCTCGTGACTTCACAGAGCTCACACGGCTGGACGAGATCGACGGTCTACACCAGGCGGTCAGCATTCCATCGGACACCGGCACACCAGTGGAATACGCCGGTTCAACAACCGGGCCGGGATACAACGAGGTGGGCTCGCCATTTCAGGTGACTTGGAGCGTGCGCCCTGGCGTTGCCAGAGTGAGCATCTCCTCAGTCGACGCCTGGCTGCAAGACAACGTCTTTGACGAGGACCACGCGCACGGGGTTCGCAACCTGGTGACGAACACAGACCTGCTCTCGGAGATCGGCTAACGATCCGAGCACAGTGCC
Organism: Actinomycetes bacterium; assembly: GCA_024227975.1. Next base: position 3,171 of record JAAETV010000362.1, on the reverse strand, counting down.
TCGGCCGTTCATGAGAGCACTCTCACCGTTGTCTCATCGATGCTTCAGGTCGGGTTGTTGTGATGCCTTCGCCAACAACCCGACATTCCGCGGTTGAGATCTGGGAGCGTCCGAAGGGAATTCATCATGCTGTACCCAATAGAGAACAAGAAGAAGGCGGCTCTGGCCATAACGGCAGCTGGTGCCGCCGTATCGGTGGTGTTTCGATCACCGAGAGCGGTGATGACCTCGTGATCACGGGAAGCCCCGAACAGGACTTCATCTCGATCACCTCGGCTCCTGCCGGGATGATGGCTATTCAGGTCTTCGCCGGCAGCGGACATCTTCTTGGCGAGCATCGGGTCAGCGAGTTCGCCGGCGACCTGACAGTCGATCTTGGAAACAACGATGACAACGTCGTTGTGTGAGGTGTCGACGTTGGCGCAGTCGATGTCGACATGGGGGAAGGCAACGACTCGGCGGTTGTCGACAGCCTGTCCCTGTCAGGCGACGCTATTCACCAGTCTCACCGTTAGCTTGGGAGACGGTGATGATCTTGCGTCGATCGACGCCGATGACGATGTGGCAGGTTTGCAAATCGTCATCTTCGGCGGCAAGGGCGACGACACCGTGACCGTCGGGGCGGGGTTCCCCACGAACTCACAGACCGCCTTCGTCGACGGCGGAGCTGACCACGACACGTTCAAACCAGCGGCAGGCAACTCAGCGGCCGACTACTGGCTCCTGCGGATCGAGGGGGTTGCCCCATAGGGAAACGCGAGCCTGTCAGCTCATCTTCGTCCGATGCACAGTGAGCATGCTCGTAGCAGCAGACTATTGAATGACGGAAGGCAGCCAGTGTTGAGGAATGAAGCCCCGCCCCGAAGCCAGATCAATGTCCGATGCCGTTCGGCTAGGGTGCCGCGGTGAGCGTCGAGGACCTCGGCGACCGCAAGCCGCGCCTTCTGTCATCGTGGCGGCTCCGGCTAGTGGGTTGGAACGTCCTGCTCGTCCTGGTGTCGGCGATAGCGTCTCTATTCGTGCTGCGCACGATCGTCCTCATCGATCTCGACCAGACGATCGAAGCGGACTTCCAACAGGAAGTGGACGAGCTCTTCACGCTGGCCAGTGGCAACGACCCCAACTCAGGGCAACCCTTCAACCATGACGCCAGACGAATCTTCGAGGTCTTTCTCGACCGGAACCTTCCCGGCGAATACGAGACCTTTCAGACGTTCGTCGGCGGGCAACCATTTCGCCAGAGCTCGACGGCGACTCCCCTTCATCTCGAGGAGATCGGAGATACCGTCCGGGAGTGGACGTCGGTCGACCAATCCGCCCGGGGCAACGTGCAAACCAGCAACGGCAAGGTCGACTACCTGGCCGTTCGGCTCGATGGCGCGGAGCCCGCGGCAGTCTTCGTCGTCACGGCCTTCACCGACCTGCGCCGGAGAAACGTCGAACGCCCGGTCGCGTTGGCCGCCGCAACGGAGCTCGGTGTCGGTTTGACCATCGCGGCGATGCTGGCGTGGACCCTCACGCGTCGGATGGTCCGCCCGGTCACCGAGTTGACGAGCACGGTCCGGCGGATCACGGCTGGCGACCTCGGACAACGCGTCCCAGTCACCGGCGACGACGAACTAGCTCGCCTCGCAGCCACATTCAATGAGATGCTGATCCGCCTCGAGGATGCGTTCACCGCCCAGCAACGTTTTCTGGCCGATGCGGGCCACGAGCTCCGGACTCCGATCACGGTGGTCCGAGGACATCTCGAGCTCATGAGCGACACCCCTGCCGAGCGGGCCCAGACCATTGATCTGGTCACCAGCGAACTGGATCGAATGGCGCGGCTGGTCCAAGACCTTCTCACCCTCGCACGATCGGAACGTCACGACTTCCTGAGTCGCCGCCGGGTCGATCTCGATATTCTGACCACTGACATCATCCACAAGGCCGAAGCACTCGGCGATCGACGGTGGGGCACCGACGAGATAGGGCTCGGCGTCGTTGACATCGACCCGGATCGGCTCACCCAGGCCGCGATGGCGTTGGCCGAGAACGCTGTCTGGCACACCGAACCGACCGACGAAATCAACATCGGCTCTCGATTGACGGACCACGATGTGGAGCTATGGATCCGAGATACGGGCGTCGGAATCCCCCCGGAGGAGCTCGGGAGCATCTTCAAGAGATTCCACCGAGGTAGAGGAGCTCGGCAACGGCCAGGCTCGGGGCTTGGGTTGGCGATCGTCGCCGGAATCGCAGAGGCTCATGGCGGCAGCGCTACGGTCAAGTCGAGCCCGGGGCGCGGATCGACGTTCACCATTCACATACCGTCGGCACCCGAGAGCAAAGCGCAGGATGATCAATGAATCGAGTCCTTGTCGTCGAAGACGAACCAAGAATCGCGTCATTCCTCGTGAAGGGTCTGCAAGGCCACGGCTACACGACCACGCTCGCCGAAGACGGCAGCACCGCGATCGAGAAGGGTCTTTCTGGCGAGTTCGATCTCGTCATCCTCGACCTCGGCCTACCGGACATCGACGGATTGGAGGTTCTGCACGAGCTGAAGAAGTGGTTCCCCGATCAGGTGGTGATCGTCCTGACTGCGCGCGATGTGGTCGAGGACACGGTGTCGGCCCTTGATGCCGGTGCCGCCGACTACATCACCAAGCCCTTCAGCTTCGAGGAGCTCCTCGCACGGATCCGGTTGCGTCTTCGCGATGGCGGAGAAGCCGTCTCAACGGAGCTTCTTGTCGGGAACACGGCCCTTGACCTGCGAACCCGCCGACTCACGGTCGACGGGGTCTCCGAGGAGTTGACCGCCCGCGAGTACGCACTCGCAGAGCTCTTCTTCAGAAACCCGAGTCATGTCCTGACTCGACCACAGATCCTCAGCCACGTCTGGGGATACGACTACGAACCCGACTCGAACGTCGTCGACGTATACGTCGGCTACCTGCGAAAGAAGCTGGGCCCTGCCCGGCTGAAGACGATCCGAGGCGTCGGCTACCGGTTCGAGCCATGATGATTCAGAACCGGGCCCCTGACGAGCAGCTGAAAGACCCTCCAAGATCGGCCGAGCGGCGCAGAGGATCCTCGGCCCGTCCGGTGTCAGCAGCCCTGATCAAAACTCTCCTCAATCAAGCGTTGGTGGCCGGGCCGAACCACACAGCCAACGAAGAGGGGATT
>JAAETV010000361.1 GCA_024227975.1 Actinomycetes bacterium | reverse complement strand
GGACGCTGCGATCATGGCTCGTTGCCGATGGCGCTCGGGGTGCAGACGGACATGGCCACACCATCGCTGGCCCGATTCGGAACGGTAGAACAGAAGGAGAGGTACCTGCGGCCTGCCCTGGATGGCACGATGGTCGCCTCGATCGCAGTCAGTGAGCCCGACGCAGGGTCCGACGTCTCCGCGATCCGAACCAAGGCTGTCCGTGATGGCGACGAGTGGGTCATCAACGGGGCGAAGATGTGGATCACCAACTCGGTCCAGGCTGACTGGCTGTGCCTATTGGCTCGGACCTCTGATGAGGGTGGCCACCGGGGCATGAGCCAGATCATTGTGCCAACCACTGCTCCCGGGTTCAGCGTGTCCAAAAAACTCGACAAGCTCGGGATGTGGGCCTCTGACACCGCCCTGCTCAGCTTCGATGATTGCCGAGTGCCCGTGGCCAACACGATCGGCGAGATCGGCAGGGGGTTTCAGCAACAGATGGCCCAGTTCGTAGTCGAGCGAATGTGGGCTGCCTACACATCGGTAGGAGCCTGTGAGCGTGCTCTCGAGCGGACAGCGGAGTTCCTGCGTCAGCGAATAGTGTTCGGAGAACCATTGTTGGCGAAGCAGCACATCCAGTTCACGCTCGCCGAACTCGGTGCCGAAGTCGACTTGCTTCGCGTGTACAACCGGAGCATCGCTGAGGCCTACCAGGCCGGCCGGGAACCCGTCCGCCAGCCGACCATCGCCAAGCTGAAAGCTGGCAGACTGGTCCGACGAATAGCTGACGAGTGCCTCCAGTTCCATGGCGGCATGGGCTACGTCGAAGAGACATGGACCGCCCGGTTCTTCCGGGACAACAGGCTCATCTCCATCGGCGGTGGCGCCGACGAGGTCATGCTCCAGATACTGGCCCGAACGGACGGGTATACAACCTGACAAGACCGCGGGAGTCAACTTTCAGACCCTCCCGGATGTCTTCACCCACGTCCTCGTTCCCGAAGACGTGAGACCCTCATCCAATGAGGGGAGCCTTCCCTGGTTGGCGGGCTCGCGGCCAGAAGTAGGGTACGGAAGACTCGATCGGGAGAGGACCCATGCCGAAACAGATGGCAGTGCTGGTAGTTCTGGTGGGTCTCGTGGTTCTGGCCGCGGGGTGCGGGGACGACGGCGCCACCGACGAAACGGGCACCGCCGAAGATGGTCCCCAGGCCACCGAGCAGGAAAGCGGCGGTGAAACGCCGAAAGAGTGTCCGACCGAGCCCTTCGCCGGTGAGCTGTCACGATTGGCGCTGGCCGACCTCGGCCACACCGATGTCGCACTGGCAGACGGAGACCTGGTCGATGCCGCCGCGTTCGCGATCGGTGCCGGCTACCAGTACACGGTGTATGTGGCCAGCTTCGAGATCGACGACGACGACATGGGCACGACCCTGGAAGCGCCACCCGATGAGGTCCTGGTCACTTTCGCGGCCCGGGGGGTGGACGGCGAGGAGATCGAACCCGGTGTCGTGTACGACGAATCGTTTGTGATCATCGATTCGGGGGGAGGGGCCGAAAACCGTCCGATCGACCCCACCGGCACTGTCGAGTTCATCGCCTTCTCCGACAACCATCTCTGCCTGAAGATCAACTTCCTCGACGAGAACCAGGCAATGAGCGGCACCGTGAGCGCCCGCGTCACGGGAGGCATCTAGTGCGCTCGAGGATCAGATGGATGACCTCGACACCATAGTCAGCACCTGAGCCGACGTCGCTGTCCCCCTTGTCACGGGGCGGCAGGGCTGAGGGCGAGAGGGGCACCCGTCGTCTGGTCCTACTAGCGTCAGCAGTATGCGTCTTGGCTTGCTGTTGGGGTTCGAGGACTCACTTGAAACCATTGTCACCCTGGCTCGTGAAGGCGAGGCGGCAGGGATTGGCTCGATGTACACCGTGGAGGCCGGGCGCAGCGCCCTCGTCCCCGCCGCCGCAGTGGTCAATGCCACCGAGAGGGTCAGGGTCGGGACCTACATCGTCAATGCCTATGCCCGAGAGCCATGGCTGACGGGTGTCGCCGCCCGC
>JAAETV010000360.1 GCA_024227975.1 Actinomycetes bacterium | reverse complement strand
GGTCGAGCAACACTGGGTCGTGCCAACAGTCGCAAGGCGAGAAGCCGCAGTGTGGTTGGTCGGGGCGGCCACGGCGTTTTCACTCCTGGGCGACCAGGCCCTGTACTCGACGCTGCCGATCTACTTCGAGGAGCTCGGCCTCCGCCCGTTCGAGGTCGGGATCGTGTTGTCGGCCAATCGTTGGATCCGGCTGGCCACCAACGAGCTGGCTCACCGACTGACGACCAGGGGTAACCAGCACCTTCTGTTCGTCGCGGCCGTAGGGCTAGGCGCTGTCGTCACCGCGGCCTACGCCACCACTCCTGGATTCGTGTTCTTCGTGGCCGTCCGGATGATGTGGGGATTGTGCTGGTCGTTCATCCGCCACCTTGGGATCCTCAGCGTGCTCACCGCGACCGGTCATGATCAGGCCGGCCGCTCAGCTGGACGGTTGAGCGGGATCGGGAGGATTGGCTCGGTTGGGGGTCTGCTTGGCGGGGCCCTCGTCGTCGATTGGCTCGGGTTCGGGCCGGCCATGCTGGTCCTGGCCGCCCTGTCGACGGTTGCCGTGCCGCTGGCCTGGTTCGGCTTCGTGGAGATTGTCGAATGGCCAGCGAAGGCCGATGGCAAAGGCGAAGTCGGGCGGGCCAGCTGGGTGCTCGGCTTCGCCCACGGGATGGTCGGACCGGGTCTGGTTCTGGCCACATTGGGAGCCGTGATAGCCGACCGGGTGACCGCTTCGGGCTGGTTGTCGGCTGCTTCGCTGACGGGAGGTGTCTTGGCCTTGCGGTTTGTATTGGAGAGTACGGCGGCCGCCCGGCTGGGAGCACTATTCGACCTGCGAGGGGTTCGCGTGGCCTGCTCAGCGGCCTTTGCCATCGGGTCGGTGGCCTTGGTGGTGGCGGCCCTGTCTCCATCGTTGGTTGTGCTGGTCCTGGCTGTCGTCGCCTTCTTCGTCTCGGGAACCGCCCTTGGCGCCGGTCTGACCGGCTATGCCGGCCGCGAGGGATCAAGGGCACTGGCCCGCTTCGCCACGGCCTCCGACCTCGGATCTGCCAGCGGACCGGCCCTGGGTTGGATCGCTCTGGGCCTGTTCGACCAACCCACCCTGGGCCTAGGTCTTGGGGCCATCATCTACGGTCTCGGAGCCTTCGCCGCGCTGCGCTGGCTCGGGGCCGGATCACCTTCGACCGACCGACAAGAGATCGGCCGGCGTGGGACACTTGGGCCATGAGCTGGCCCGCCAAGCCCCTCCATCGACGTCGCTCATCGGCTGGTGTTGGCCACGGCGACCACCTTCAACGGACAACCACGAGGCTGGATCGGCTGTGCTGGACGGTCGGGCTCCTATTGCTGAGCGCAGTGGCTGGCGGCTGCGCCCTGGTGCGCTCGTCTGATGAAGGTACCGTCGACGACGAAACCGAGACCACAGAGGCAACGACCCCAGTCGATCTCGACGCTCTGGGCCTCGACGTCGACGAGATCGTGGTGATGCAGGCCGGGGGATTCGCCGAGGCTGAGGTTGGCATGTTCGGCCCGCAGGAGATCCTGTTCGCTCGACACGTGCTGCGAACTTCGACCCCCGACGGCCCTATCGACGTGTTCGAGTTGATCATCAGTCCAGATGAGTCCGGTGTCGGGCCTGGGGGGAACGGACCCCAACGGTGCAGGGCAGTTAGTTTCGACCACCATGGGTCGGGAATGGGATGCGGCCCGGTCGGCGACGTCGGTCCCGGCCCCTCCAGCCTCCTCGTAGGCAGCATGGGGAGTGATACCTATGCCATCTTCGAGCTGTCGGGCCCGCCGACGATGACCCACTTCATCATCGTCTACGAAGACCGTCGGATCGCCATCAACGCCGTCGAAGGCCAGGCAGTCTTCCCCTTGACCGGAAGGGATCTCGGCCCCTGCCCCCCAACCCCGACCCTGATCGAAGCGTGGGCCGACGACGAGTTGCTCGACTCCGAGGTTCCACAAGGCTTTGGCTGCTAGATCCTCGAAGCCCCTTGGAGCGGTCCAGCTCTTCGAGCCAGGTCGTCTTCTGTCCAGAAACCTGGTTGGGGACTCCCCTCGTATCCACCGGATGCATAGAGCTTCAGCCGACTGAGGTCGTTCTCCGACAACATCTCGATGGCGTCGAAGAAGGCATCTGGACCTGCTGACCGCAGAGCCGTATCACCCTCACTCCGCTTCTTGGGAAGATGACTGGTCAGAAAGACCAGTGGTGCATCGACTCTGGCCCCTCTCAGTGCATGGGCTCGCCCAAGACACTTCCACACAGCTTCGTTGCGGAGCAGCCCACCTCGATAGCTGGTGAAGGCTCCTGAGACATCGAAGAACCATGTGGTGTCATTGGCGTCGGTGGCGATGAAGTTGACCGTCACACCCGTCTTCCTGATTCGACGATTGCGCTCCTCGATGATGAATCCGGCCTCTTCGAGGAGGTGTTCTGCCAGCTTCTGTGCAGCCTTTCCCTCTCTGGTGGCCTGGCTGTGTGCATCCTCTCCGGCTTCGAAATCATCTAGTGGCAGGACCAGCGCTACTTCCTCCGGTACCTCCACTGGGGACGGGGCCCGCTGAGCCAGCTCATTTGCTACCCGTTCACGAGCAAGCTCGACATAGGACTCATCGAGGTCATAGCCGATGTAGCGCCGACCCGAACTGGCGGCGGCGACGAGGGCCGACCCGCT
>JAAETV010000359.1 GCA_024227975.1 Actinomycetes bacterium | reverse complement strand
GGCGTCCCGCTCGACCATGTTCTCGAGCATCGTTCAGCGAAAAGGGCTAGGAGGCGCCAAGCTCGTAGGCCCCGACATCGGCACCGACCGCAGGGCGAGAGCCACCACCGGCATCGACGGCAACACGGGGCCCGATGTCGACGGCTCGCGCTTCGAGGATGCTGCCGGCCACAAGATGGAAGTCAGCGGTTGCACGGTTCGTCGAGGGAGCAACCATGCCGGGATCCGCCGTGGTAACGAGATCCAGGCTGGTTTCATGGCCCGAGGGAGTGTCGGTTATGAACACATTGCCCCCAATCGTCGGTTTCTCGGTGCCCACCGATGTCAAGGCGGCCAGGCCAGGCCGGCTCCAGGCCACATTGTTCAACAGCTTGCAGTCAGTCGAACGTCCGACGGCGAGCTCGACCCTGGCACCAGTCAGAGCCGCCGTCCGGCCGTTGTGGAAGGTGGTGTTGAAGACGACGTCCACCCCAGCTGACTCCCAGACAATGATGCCCCGGGCTCCGTTGTCGAAGACAACGTTGTTGGCGATCAAGGTCCGGCCCTGGTAGTTGAAGTGCGAGGCCTCGTCGATGATGATGCCGTTGCCATCGGTTATGGCGTTCGAGACCGGAGCCCAGCGGGAATACACCTTGTTCTCGTTGCCGTAGATGATGTTGCCGATGATCTTGTCGTGGTAGCCATCAGCGGCCGACTGGGTGCCGTGGTCACGGCTGTGCCATATGGAGATCCCACTCCCCTGCTCGGTACCCCAGAACGAATTGCCGAAGACCTCATTGCGGTAGATCTCGAGATTGGTTGACTCGACAGCCGAGATGCCCCCGACAGGCATGTCCGAGATCACGTTGCTGGTCAACCGGACATGGTGAGAGCTACGGACGAGAATGCCCCAGCCGTAGGAGTTGGCAGCATCGAAGGTCTCGCCGTCGATCCGAAGCCCACTCACTTCGATGTAGTCGCCCAGGATGGATATCCCGTTCCCACTCCTCGGTACGAGCCTTGGACGGTGGCCGGGAGCGGCCGCGATATGGATCCAGCTACCAGGCTTCCCACTTACGTTGACCACATAGTGGGGGTTGCCTGGCTCACGTTGCTCTGAGTAGTCACCATCCATCACGTAGAGGGTCTGGCCCGGTTGTAGCCGATTGATGGAGCTTTGGAGGGAGCGCCAGGGTGTCTCGGCCGTCCGTCCGTCGTTGCCGTCATTGCCCGTGATCGAACTGACGAAGACCACATCGGTTGCGGTGGACGTAGTAGGCCCAGGGACAGTGATAGGTGCGGAGCCACTGGGTGACGCCGAACCGCTGGCAAGATTCGAGGCGGGGGCGGAAGTCGAAGTCGGCTCCGGGTCGGTGCCCGGATCCGAGGTGGACTCCGAATCAGCGGAGGGATCGGCGACGACGGCGGAGCCGGCGGCCACGTCTACGACTCCTGGAACAGCATCGAATTCTGGAGCGATCGCGGAGCCAGACAAGGTGGTCGTTGGAAGCTCGACATCAGGGACGGTGACAGCAGGGACCTCACCGACCAGCGCAGCAGTGCTGACGTCGGGGGTTGAGACGTGCTGGCCAGGCTCGCCTCCGATGCTGAAACTGATGACGAGGCCAAGAACTACTATTGATGCAGCGATGTACACGGCAACTCGCGATACGCGTAGGTCCTTCTGCACCAATCCGCCTTCTCCACCGAGAGATTCACGGCACACACGACCCGAAGTCGGGTGCAGAGCAATCCTGCCAGCGCACGATTGTACTGGTTGATGGGTGTTGTTCCAGTTATGGGTAGTGGCAATCCAGAAGGTCGCGCCGGATCCCGCCGTTCACGGAGGCTCAGCGCGGAGCCGATTCGCTGACCAGCAGCTTCCTCGGACCCAGGCACTCCTCAGCGGGGAGTACTCTTCGCGCTTGGAGGTACTCGAAACCCCAATCTTCCGATCCGTAGCGGGCGGAACGGTGTTGACCGGGGGATTGCACTGGGTGCCGGACGTGCCCTGAGCTGGGAGAACTGCGATGGGCGATGAATCGGTCGCATCCGCTGCTGACCCCTCAGAATCAAGCTCATGTTCTCACTATGTTCTGAGCGGTGAATTGGCCGACTGTGGACGGTCACCAGGATCTGTCTGCTCGTGGCCGACAACGACCACCCGGGCGCTAGATGAGCTTGGGCAATGGCTCGCCCTCGCCGATTGGAGCAATGATCTCAGCCGGAGCTACGTCTCCCGCCTTGCAGGTCAGGAGATTGAAGTCAGCGGCTGAGCACGCTCACTCCCGACGACGTAACCTGGCGGCGATTGCCACCGTAGGTCAGGAGGGATGGTGAGTGAGACCGATCTGGGGATAGATGGCTTGGCTGACGCCGAGGAGATTGGTGCCGGTGGCTTCGCGAAGGTCTATTCGGCGACTGATGCCAGCTTTGGTCGAACTGTGGCGGTCAAGGTGCTGCACCAGCTGGACGATGGCGGCCGGCGACGTTTCGAACGTGAGCGCCTCACAATGGGGAGGATGACCGGCCATCCCAACGTCGTCGTTCCCCACTCTGCCGGCTACACGACGGCAGGAAACCCCTATCTGCTGATGGAGTACCTTGAGGGCGGTTCGCTCCACGACCAACTGTTGTCTGCCCAGACTGTCCCTTGGGCGCAAGCGGTCGACTGGATTCTGCCAATCGCCAACGCCCTCGAGCACGGGCACTCACAAGGGATCCTTCACCGGGACATCAAGCCTGCCAACATCCTGCTCGGTGTGGCAGGTACACCAAAGCTCGCCGACTTCGGCATCTCGGCGATTCGGGAGGCGACTTCGACAACCCAGGGCATCGCTTTCTCCCTGGCTCACGCCCCACCGGAAACGTTCGCCGGAGGCAGAGACCAACGAGACGAGCGATCTGATCTCTACTCCCTGGCTTCGACCCTCTTTGAGCTGATCGCAGGAGCACCGCCCTTCCAAGACCCTGACGCCAACGACTCCCAGCTCGCCTATGTCGTCCGGATCGCAGACCACCCTGTGCCGGATCTAGCCGACGGGCCACCGAGCCTGAACCAGTTCCTGCAGAGGGCGATGGCAAAATCACCCGACGACCGTCCGGCATCGGCTGCGATATTCACCGATGAGCTCCAGCAGGCGATCGAATTGTCAGAGCAGACCCAGACCGTTGTCGCTCCCAGCGGCATGATCCGACCAGCGGATGACCCGGTTCGTCCCAGCCAGAGTGCCCGGAACGAGACAGCCCCGACCGACCAGTCTGTACCCCCGGAGCAATCGTCCTCTCTCGATCGATCAGGACCCCCGGAGGCAGACACCGGGGAGACCGAGCTGTGGCGCCCGGAGCCTTTTGACGTTTCCAATCAACCAACGCAGATCGCACCAGAAGTTCGCTCCGCCAGACGGTCATCAGCTGTTTCCCGGCACAGCCGAGCCATAATCCTTGACTGGGCCGGACGTCCGGCCGAAGCCTTGGCCACTACCAACCAGGCCATCCAACAGGATCCGAATGACGCGGATGCCCACTACAGCCAAGCGATGGCGCTGAACAGACTAATGCGCCACCGCGAGGCACTTGAGTCCGCCAATCGTGCTATCAGCCTCGACCCGAGCCTCGCCTCGGCGTACCGAGCACGGAGTGCGGCGCTGCGAGGACTGGGCCAAAAGGCCGAAGCGAAGGAGAGCGACAGCGAAGCACGAAAGCTTGAACGGTGATAGCCAGCCCTAGCGTCATGTGCCTACCGGACGGACGCGGACCTGAGCGGCGTCGTGCGGGCCCCCGACTCGGTGAGTTCGCAGATCTACTCAGCCAGGGGATCGGGCCGACTCCTGTAGCATCCCTCGCACGAGATCAGACCATGCGTGGAGATCCGGATTTGTGGCGTAGTTGGACTGCGGACCAGGTGTCAGCGGGCCTGCGGGTGGACGTCCTTCGTGGCCAATCGGGCATGGACTGGTGGGAGAAAGTGAGAGCTGGATGGCTCTCTTCCGGGACCGATGATGAGAGCGTGGGGGAGTTTGTTGCCCTCGTCGAACATGAGTACGAGATAGTCAAGCGGAACTTGACGCTCGCTGACGAGACCTGACGGTGGCCATGTTCTCACGAGGGCCGACCGCCAACCCCAAGAAGCGCCCGGCAGCACTCTGACCTGGGGGTACTCTGCGCGCTTGAGGTACTCGAAATACCCAACCTTCTGATCCGTAGCAGGAGGAAAGCCGATTCCCGATACATGCTGGCGGTCACCGAAGCGTCGGGAATGGCTTCCGACCAGGGCGAACGGCGGCTCAGCCCGAATGCCTGATGTCCCTTGGGAACCTCTGTTCAGAGGGCTCTTGTTCTCGGAATGTTCTCAGCTCAGTCGGAATGCGGACTCGCACTAGAACTCTCTTGACGTCTTCCGATCGGGGCAGGTCAGTTGTCCTCGATGGGGAAGTACTCGACTCGGCGGAGTTCGACGGTGCCGTCGTCGCTGAGTCGACCTTCGTAGCGAGCCCAGCCGGGCTGTTGGAACGGTGGCCGCGCTGGGAAGGCGGCCCTGCGCCACCGTTCTGGATTCTTGCCCGGTGCGACGAAGAGCTATGACCAGTTCTCTACGAAATCCGATCCGACGAGATCGGGACGGCCCTCTTCGTACCATGCGAGCCGATCGAGAGGGTCGGGGAACACAAGGGCGAGCCGGGCGGCGAACTGGGGACCGACGGTGTAGCGAGTTGGTTCGGCCGTCAGTCGCGAGGCGGACAAAAGGCATTGGCACACTCCTGAGCGGGCTTCGGCATCGACTCCCGATCGAGCTAGTCGACACCGACGGATCGGTCCTGTGCACAGTCCGACGATCCCGGGCGCTGAAGGGCGACGTCAATCGCTACACGGTCCTGGGCAACGAAGACGCACCGATCGGCCAGTTCTTGCATCGCAGAGAGAAGGATCCAGCATGAGGGTCATTGTCTTTCGTCGACATTCTCGACCCTGACGGCGCGCTTCTGGCCACCCGGAACTCGGCACCAGATCGCGCCGGCTTCCGGTTCGACGGCACCCACCAGGCTTGGGCGTCTGTTGAGAGCACAAGTCGGCCGAACCGCTTCGATTGGACCGTGCCCGAGACCCAAACCCTGACCGGAACCGAGGATCTTCCCGCAGAACTGCGTCTGCTCGTAGCGGCAATCATGTTGGTGGTCCGCCCCTGGAAGAGTGGTGAGTCGGTCGCCTCGCGTCGCTCGCGGCGCGCTTCCAACGTGTGAGCCACTTCACGCGGTGGCCTTCCGGTCCCCCTTGAGCGCGAAGTCGGGCGGCCTCTCACCTGGTGAATCGGCGACGACGTTTCAGCCCTCACCAACGGGTGCCTGCCCGTGACGTCTAGTTCTGTTGAGCGTGTCTGCTTGGGCTCTAGCTGAGTTGGTGGAGCTGCCACTCGCCGGCGACGCCTTTGAGGATGTGTCGACCGGCTGGTTCGAGACGATGCGGTGATCCGGCTGCGGATTCAGCTGCACTGGTCGTAAGCATGATTTGGCCATCGCCGGCAAGGGCCATCACGCGGGCAGCGACGTTGACGGCAATGCCTGAGATGTCGCCGGCACGTTCGTCGATGTCGCCGATGTGGATCCCGCATCGGATCGACAAGTCGATGGCTGCCAGAGCACGTCGGAGCTCCAACGCCGCATCGAGCGCGGCGGTGGCCGAAGGCATGATGCAGAGCGCCCCATCACCGGTGAACTTCACGACGGTCCCGTCTCGTTGGGCGATTGACCGTCGGACGATCGCGTCGTGGTGTTCAAGTATCGCTTTCCACGACTGGTCTCCCTCGCGGACGGCTCGTTCGGTTGCGGCGACCAGGTCTGTGAAGAGAATCGCACGGACAAGGCGTGGCGAAGCGAGGTGGGTGTCGCGTTCCACAAAGTGGGCAATCTCAACGAGGAGCGGGTCGATATCGCCAGAAACTGGGTAGAGGTCTGCACCGGGGACGGGAATGACATCGGCGTTCTCGAGATCAGCAGAAACGGCGTGAACGGCTTTGGGCCGGACTATCGAGTCGATGTTGTGGAGAATCAGCGTGGGAAGCGATATTCCCAGCGGGGTGAGGGTTTTGTCGTAGCTGAGCAGGTCGTTCCAAATCCGCGGCGCCATCGATGGACTTGCTCCTACGCGTCCAGCGCGAACGAGCCAGTCGAGAAAATCTGGGTCGTTGATCCGACTGGGAAACGCCAGCTCTTCGACGGAGCGGGTCTCGAACGTGTCGTCGTTGATGCCAAAGAGGTCGCGCACCGAGCCGTCGGTGCTGGGGACCGGGTTGATGAGAATCATCTTTGAGAACAGGTCGGGCCGTCTTGACACCGCAAGCCGGGCGACGCCCATTGAATCCCACGAGATCACGACCGGATCGACAAGTCCAGCCGCCTCCGTGACAGTGATGAGGTCCTCGGCCCACTGATCTTGGATGCTGCGGTCCCAATCGCTGACTGGGTCGGACCAGCCGACGCCGCGTTTATCGAACACTACGACGCGACCCATCGCGGAAAGCGCGTTCAGGAACCTCGAGGTGATGCGATCCTCCGCCAACATCTCGAAGGAAAAGAACGCAGCTGACACGACGACGATATCCAGAGCGTCTGGCTCACCGACGATTCGGTGAGCGATCTGTGTGCCATCTGGGGTGGGGGCGTATCGGATCTCGTCGCTCATACGGGGCTCGATCAGTTGCGGACAGAAGAACTGAGGAACCTCATACAGCTACTCCCCCCGGGTTCCCCGTCTATCACAGCTCGGCTGGTTCTCGTTGCGTCTTGTTTGCCGATGAGTTTGAGCTCCGTCGCGCCATCACTTCGGGCGGTAGGGTCCGACGAACACGGCGTCGCGGGTCGTGGGCAGGGGTGGATCATCAAGCGCCGGCGTTGGGTACCGCACAGGTATCAGGGTAGTCCTCGCTGGGCTTGTCCACGAGGACGGTGGAGATCAAGCCGGTCTCCACGTCGTAGACATGCCCGGAAATGGTCAGCGACTGCGGGACCGACGTTGCGGCGCGGATGACAGCGACGTCGTGGGTTACGGTGGCGACGGGATCGATGACGGCGAGTTCGAGGAGTTCAGCCTCGTCGGCACCGATGCGGTCGGCGTACAGTTTGCGGAGGTTGTCATCGGCCAGGTACGAGGTCATGCAGTTGGTGTGATGGATCAATGCGACCTCACCCGACGGAAACGGGTTCCCCTGCAAGGCCTCCAGCAGGATGCCTGCGAAGGTGAGTTTCTCGATGATCTCTTTGGTCACGCGGCCACCCTCGTTGCGCATGACAACGAGGTCGCCGAAATCGGTTCCGAGAAGGTGGGCCGGATCCACCCGGGCATCGAAACAGGTGATCACGAACAGATTGCGGTTCGGGTTCGGTGGCTGGCCTTCGTGTACGCCGGTCGCGGCGAATGCTCGGTTGCGTTCGAGAAGCGGCTCTAGGTTCGACATGTCATGTTTCCTTTGATCGTTGGCTGCGGAAGACAGATTCTTAACGTTAGAAAGTAAAGCTAATGAGTTACCTTGAGAAAAGCAACCTAAAGTTGAGATGTCTTTGATCTCGTTTGCCGAGACACCGGTCGGAGGAGAACACATGTCTGAGAAACGCAGCTACCGCCTCCTCTGTCCGATCGCGCGAGCTCTCGATGTCATCGGCGACCGATGGACGCTGCTCATCCTTCGCGACCTGCATGCGGGGCCGGCGCGCTATCAGGAACTGCAAGAGGGCCTCGGCATGGCCACCAACCTGCTCAGCACCCGCCTCGTTGAACTCACGACCGCAGGCCTGATACAAAAGCCGAACCCCGGGAGGAGCGCCTACGAACTCACCGCGCTCGGCCGCCGAACGGACAGGGTCCTCTGGGAACTGACGGGATTCGGCAGTCTGCTGGACCCAGACCCGGATCCACGCGAGCCGGCGAACCTGAGAACAATGGCACTCCCTTTGCGCATGCTCTTCGAACCGGTGTGGCCCAGGGCCAACTTCGCGGTGCGCTTACTCGTCGATGACGACACATTCACCATCACGTCCACGCAGTCTGGTGTCGAGGTGGAATACGGGCCCTCTGACACAATCGCGCAGCTGACCGCGCGTCTGGACTACACGGCCTTCCTCGAACTCGCAGAGGGGAGAATCGACCTGAAGGAATTCGTCACGCACTACCTCGAAACCATCGACGGAGCCGACTACCGCGCCGAATTCCTCGGACTTCTCAGCGCAGCCTTTGGCCAACATGTCTAGCGCGGCGCGAACCACCACCGAATACACATGCTCGAACTCGCCTACTGATGACCGAATTGAAGAACCGCGGAGCGGCTGATGTGTCGATGTTGTGCTGCGACGGCTTGAAGGGCCTATCCGACGCGGCCCGGGCCGCCTGGCCCCTCGTTGATGTCCAGTTGTGTGTGGTGCACCTGGTGCGCAACAGTCTTCGCTTCGCGTCGAAGAAACACTGGGGACCGATCACCCGACAACTCAAAACGATCTACACCGCCCCATCCCTCGACGCGGCCGAGGTGGCGTTCGACGAGTTCGCCGAGGCGTGGGAGCAGACCTATCCCGCGATGGTGAAATCATGGCGGGACACTTGGGACGACTTCATCCCGTTCCTCGAGTTCCCCGTCGAGCTACGCCGCATCGTATATTCCACCAACGCCATAGAAAGCCTCAAGCCAGGTTCCGCAAGGCTGCCGTCCGGCGGGGCCGTTTCCCCACCGAGCAGGCCGCGTTGAAGGTCATGTACCTAACATCGATCGAGAGGAGAAAGAACCGACAGGATCCCACTGGACGGATCAACGCCTGGAAGTCCATCCTGAACACGTTGACCATCCACTACGGCGACCGCCTGGCCGCCGTCAACCAACAACACCGACCACCCCACTTACACACGCTGCAGTAGTCCCCAGCTTCCGTAGCGACACCCCTTATAGTCATCCGAGTGGGACGCTTCCGGGGAACAACCGCTCGACCTCGGTGGTGGGCGGCGGTGGCGTCACTGTTTGCAGTGGCACTGATGCTCGCCTCGTGCTCGGGTGGTGACTCGGCCGACACGACGAGCGATGATGCCGAGTCGTCCGCCGATACGGCGACCCAAGATGGTGGTGGGTCGAGCAATGATGCGGCTGCCGCCACCGGTGTGGGCGACTGGGAAACGATTGATTGGGACGACGTCGGCGCCGCCGGAGCCGAGCCGGGCACCATCATGGGCACCGACCGCGGCCTCACTCGGATGTTGACCACACAACTGGGCGATCTCGGATACGTGCTCGATGGGTTCCGGATGTTCGTGTTCGACGTCGCGGGCGCCGACGGTCAGCTGTTTGTCATGAAGGTCGACGACCTCGACAGCGACCTCCAGATCACGAACGAGCGAGATGAAGACGCCGACTTCGTGACCGACCTTGTCGCGGTGATTGACGATAACGGCCTCCCGATCACCCAAGTCGGGTTGGTCGGCTCGGTCGAAGACGGCGGGGAGTCCGCAGATGCGCTGAGCGTGTCCGGTGAGTTCGCCGTGACCTTCTCGTTGGCGGACTACCGAGAGGCCCTCGCCGCGGAAGCCGCCGGCGAAGAGTCCGACACGACCTATCTTGTCCTCCAGTTCAAGCAGAACGGCCGGGTGCTCACGGAGGAAGAGCTCATCCAACTGGCCGAAGCCGAGTCCGAGGAGGCGTCGTCGTGAAGCGC
>JAAETV010000358.1 GCA_024227975.1 Actinomycetes bacterium | reverse complement strand
GTACTACGCGGCCGCCGTCACGACGATGCCGCTCGTACCTGACCAACAGATACAGGACAACGTCTGCCCCGCCCGGTCATGTGTGAAGATGTACGAGATGGAAAACCGGACGCCCTGTATGGCGGTGTGCCCAGCCGATGAGGGGGGATGCATCGATGCCACGGTCGAGGACGGCACCATCACAAGTAGCTACTTCAACCGGGAACGTTGCTCCACCCGAGCCATGAATTTCGGCATCCGGGGCCATATCAAGCAGGTCGAGCTCCTCGCTGCCGCGTCAGGCGACATCGCGGAGGCAAGGGCCATCCTGCATTCCGATGACTTCCGGCGGAACCTGGCCGCAGTCGGACGCTACAAGGAGAGTGTCGCCCAGTGCTTCGAATGCATGCGCGTCTGTCCAGTGGGGCGCTACCGGAGGAAGCTGAAATGACCGAACCGGACCCGGATTGGCAAACCATCAAGGCTGAATTGCTCGAGCAAGCTCGGAAACGGGGGGCACTGGTTGCCAAGGTCGCCGATCCCGATCGGCTTGGCGATGCCGCCCCCGGTCAACGTCCCACCGATCTGCTGCCCCAGGTCCGGTCCATGATCGTCCTGGGCGGCAGCGCTCCACGTGCGGGGGAGTGGAACAGCCCCCGCGCCGAGCTGATGGAGACGGTGGGCACCGCCGACCGCATCGCAACGCTTGGCAGCGCCCTGGCCCGCAACATCGAGGACAACCTCGGTTACTACGCCCTCAACGTGCCAACCGCCACCGATCAGGACGACAAGGCATTTCTCGATTTTGCCGCTGCCGCCGTGGCCGCCGGCGCCGGGAGCCAGAGCCTGGCCGGCCCCGTACTGCATCCCAAGCACGGCTTCCTCTACCTCACCGTGATACTGACATCACTCCCACTCACGGCCGACGGTCCCCTCGACCAGCCCTGTTGCCCAGCTCCGGAATGTGTCGAGATCTACGAGGAACAAGGTGTCACACCATGCGCCGAGGTGTGCAACATCGACGACGGTGGCTGTCTCGGTGGGCGGATCGAGGACGGACTGGTCATCGACCGGACCTACGATGCCAGCCGGTGCCGTGACCGCGTGTATCACTACTGGGTTCCCGGCTATCAGGCAGTCCTCGAACGAGTCCTGTCCGAGCCGGATCCCGATCGGCGCAAGATGATGCTCTACGGCAGCTACTTCACCCGGACCATGTGGGCGATCACCTATTCCAATGTGAGCCAGGGACAATGCTTCGAGTGCCTGCGTGCCTGCCCCGTGGGCTCCGAGCAGAGGATGTTGAAGTGACCACTGGACCGAACCGCGGCGAGCTCACCGGCTTTCACATCGTCGACCCGGAGCTCTATCGCCGCTACCGGGCCCAGGTGGTGCAGATGTCGAACTCGCACCAGGTCAACATCAACGAGTTCCTTCCCGAAGGCGTCCGCCGCCGGGCCATGACCGACGCAGAGATCGCCGAGGAACTCGGACTCGAGCTCAGAGACGTCACCGAGATCCGCATCATCGCCGAACACGATGAGTACCCCATCGAGGAATACGAGGCATCGGCTCGCTTCAAAGACGCAGCCGCCGCCTCCTACCGGGAGGGTGGGGTGAAGAACCTCTACAAGGGCGGGCCGCCACCAACCAGGCGTTGACCCTCCCTGACTGGCGTTCACCGGCCAGATGAGGCCCCGGATGGTCGGGCTGACGATGTTGTGATTCTGGTCTTGCCAAGGAGGCAAACGTGAGTTTGACCAAGGATCTGCGTGGCTTCTTCAGACGGCTACTGCACAACAGGCCGGATGACCGATACTTGCCAACAGCCGACCAGCAAGCTGAGATCGATGAGGAAGTCGAGCGCAGACCGCCTCCGCCGGGTCAGATCGTGGGTTGAACGGGGGATCGAATTCGAGGAGACGGCTGTCGTGAGCTATCCGGTCAGTCGGTGCACTCGTCGATGGTGGTCATGTTGTCGAGGAGGCGCATGAGGTAGTGCAGAGCGTGGCTCATGTCCTCAACCGAAAGGCCGGTAGCGGCCTGGTCGTAGAAGGCGTGGATGCGGGGGAGAGCGCGCTCGTGCCACATCAGTTCTCCGTGCGAGGTGAGGCGCAGCCGTCGGCTACGTCGGTCAGCAGGGTCAAGATCAGTGGCGATAAGGCCGTCGTCTTCGAGCCTGGTGGTGATGCCGGAAAGGCTCTGGCGGCTGACTTTCAGGTAGCGGGCCAGATCGCCGACCGCCATACCGTCCACTGCCTCGGGTCGAGACAAGGCGCCCATCACAGCCCATCGCTGGGTCGTCAGTCCCTCGCTTTCCACCGCCCGAGTCCCGGTCTTGTGCAACATGTTGGCACATTGATAAAGGCGGAAGAAGAGACGGTTGGCCAGGTCATGCCGGGCTTGTTCCTGCGGTGTCATGGGTTTGTGAGTCGATCTGGCACGGAAACAATTCCCAACTGGTCCTACCCATCCTTGACGATTTATAGCATGATCATGCTATAAATCGTCAAGGAGGCAGAGATCATGAATCGGTTCGAGGGTCGTACGGTTGTAGTCACGGGCGGTGGTGGGGGCATCGGGGGCGCCGTGTGCAGCGCTTTTGCTGCCGAGGGAGCGCTAATTGGAGTCCTTGATCGGGCTCTCGATGCTGCCTCAGAAACCGCGCAGCGCATCACCGACGCTGGGGGCCGGGCACTGGCCGTCGCCTGCGACATCACCGAACGATCTGATGTCGACGGTGCCATCGAACGGGTCACAGATGAGCTCGGCCCAATCGACGTATTGGTCAACAATGCGGGCTGGGATCTGTTCGTACCATTCCTCGACACTGAGCCGGACGACTGGTCTCGACTGATCGACATCAACCTGATCGGCGCCCTCCACATGCACCATGCCGTTCTTCCTGGCATGGTCGAGCGGGGGAGTGGCCGGGTCGTGAACGTTGCCTCTGACGCGGCTCGGGTCGGCTCCTCGGGTGAGGCAGTGTACGCCGCATGCAAGGCGGGCATGGTGGCCCTGTCCAAGACCCTGGCCCGTGAGCACTCCCGTCAAGGGATTACATTCAACGTCGTGTGCCCGGGCCCAACCGATACCGCCCTGCTGGCTACGGTCACCGATTCGGCCGCTAATCCGGAGAAGCTGCGTGAGGCATTCCGGCGGGCGATCCCGCTCGGGCGCCTGGGGCAACCCGAGGATCTGGCTGGGGCGATCCTGTTCTTCGCCAGCGACGCCGCTTCCTTCGTTACCGGTCAAGTGCTGAGCGTTTCTGGCGGCTTGACCATGGCGGGCTGACCGCCGTCTTCACCAGATCCAACAACCCGACAGGAGTCCCCATGGAATACACCGACATCAATTTCGAGATCCGGCGCCATGTCGCCTACATCACGCTCAATCGCCCAGAGGTCATGAACGCCTTCCGGGGTCAGACTTGTGATGAGCTCATCCACGCCCTGCACCGTGCCGGCTACGACACCGAAGTCGGGGCCATCGTGCTCGCCGGTGCCGGCGACCGAGCCTTCTGCACCGGGGGTGACCAGTCGGCCCACGAAGGCCAGTACGACGGCCGGGGAACGATCGGCCTTCCGGTCGAGGAGCTGCACACCGCTATTCGTGACGTCCCCGTCCCCATCATTGCCCGCGTCCAGGGCTACGCCATTGGTGGGGGCAATGTGTTGGCCACCATCTGTGATCTCACTATCTGCGGTGAGTCGGCGGTATTCGGGCAGGTTGGCCCGAAGATGGGGTCGGTCGATCCAGGCTATGGAACCGCCTTCCTGTCTCGGGTGATCGGTGAGAAGAAGGCCCGGGAGATGTGGTATCTGTGCCGCCGCTACTCGGGCCAGGAGGCCGAGGCCATTGGTCTGGCCAACATCTGTGTGGCTGACGATGAGCTCGACTCCACCGTCGAGGCCTGGGCCGAGGAGATCTGTGAGCGAAGCCCCACCGCGATCGCCATTGCCAAGCGGTCGTTCAACATGGACACCGCTCACCAGGCTGGTATCGCTGGCATGGGAATGTATGCGCTCAAGCTCTACTACGAGAGCGACGAATCCCAAGAGGGAGTGAATGCTCTGAAGGAAAAGCGGGCACCCCAGTTTCGCCAGTTCGCCCCGTAGGGCGCGGCCCTGTCCCCGACGTAGGGGGCAGAGGCGCAGCGAGAGAAACGGACCCGGCGCAGCACGACGGCGGCTGGGGCGGGCGACTAGTGTGACGAGAGAGTAGATAGCGCTAGACGCATCGCTTGCAGCGCCCAAGGCGAGGGGACTACCGATGACTACTCCTGAAGCTTCGTCAGGCTGGCATCCGTCGGCCCGGATACACAAGCTCTATGCCGACCATTCGGACAGCGTGCCGACAATCGGCATCGAACGCGCCATGCACTACACGACCTACTACAAGAAGCTGGTGCCGAGCGGCGCCTCCCCATTGAGGCAGAGCGCTGAGAGCTTGGCCCACCATCTGGATCATCGTTCGATCAGGATCTACGAGGATGAGCTGATCGTTGGCACCCACACCGAGCACCGCATCGGAGCCATCTGTCACGTCGAGAAGGCCGGGGCGGCCATGCTCGAGGACCTACTCAGCTTCGAGAAGCGTGAAGTCAATCCGATCGCCGTCCCTTCCGGCGTGAAGTGGACGGTATTGCGCAAGGTCGTTCCGTACTGGCTGAACCGCAGCCTCCCGATGCGCGCCTTCTCTCTTCGCAAGAAGGTCACCTACGCCGCTCAGCAGCTCAATGCGCTCCACTTCGTCGTCAACGAGGCGGGTGGCATCGCCCACTTCCTGCCTGACTACGGTGAGCTGATACGCCTGGGTACCCAGGGGCTGCGGGACAAGATCGAGCAACGCCGTGATGAGGGCGCGTTGCCCCCCGACGGCGACGAATACCTCGAAGCCAGCTTGATCGTCCTCGACGCCATCGAGCGATTCGCCGACCGCTATCGGGTCGAGGCCGATCGGCTCGGCCGGGATGATATCGCCGAGGTGCTCGCCCAGGTACCTCGCCAGCCGCCCCGCACCGTCCGTGAGGCGTTGCAGCTGGTCTGGCTCTTCCAGGTCGTGATCCAGATCGAGTCGATCGACCAGGGCATCAGCTTGGGGCGGATGGATCAGTATCTGCTGCCCCTCTACCGCCAACAGAAGGAACGGGGCGAGCTCTCCGACGACGAGATGGGCGAGCTGATGGCGGCGTTCTGCATCAAACTCTCCGAAGTGATCCCCCTCTTCTCGAAGCGGGCCACCGAGTACTTCGCCGGCCTGCCCAGCGGGCAAGCCCTGACGATCGGTGGTGTGGATGCCGACGGCAATGACGCCACCAACGAGCTGAGCTTCCTGATGCTCGATGTGATGGAGGGATTCAAGACCCGCCAACCGAATTGGCATGCCCGCATCAGTAGTACCTCCAGCCCCAGGTACCTCCAACGCGTGATCGAGGTCGTGGCGGGGGGTGGCGGCTCGCCCGCACTCTACAACGATGACGTCATCATGCCCGCCATGGTCGAGCGCGGTAACGCCAAGGAGAAGGTTTGGAACTACGCCACCGTTGGTTGTGTCGAGCCCGCCCTCTCGGGCGAGAGCTTCACGTCTTCAGATGCCGCGATCTTCAATCTTGGGATCGCAATGGAATGGCTCCTGGCCGGTCGCGATCGTCTCGGCAAGAACGACGTTTGCGAGCGACCCTGGTTGAGGGAGCTCCACAGTATCGACGACATGCTGGCCGAACTGGAGCAGCAGACAACAGAGCGGGTCGATCAACTGAAGGGCTCGCTTGATGCCATCGAGCGAGCCAACGCCGACTACTTCCCGACCCCCTTCTCGTCGCTGCTGATCGGCGGCTGTATCGAGAACGCAATCGACTCGACCGCTGGCGGAGCCTGGTACAACGCCTCTGGCATCCAGGCCGTCGGAGTTGCCGATCTCGCCAACTCTCTGGCCGTCATCGACGAGCTCGTCTTCGACCAAGGCCTCTACGACCTCGAGGACATCGCCAACGCTTGCGCCACCAACTTCGAGGGTCAAGAGCTGATGCTGGCGCGTATGCGCAAGGTCTCTGGCTTCGGAAACGACTCCCCGGGAGTAGACGAACTGGCCAATCGAGTGGCCCTGCTCTTCGATCATGTCGTCTCCCGCCACACCAACACGCGCCACGGTCGCTGGATGCCGGGCTATTACTCGATGACCTGCCACCAAGGCTTCGGTCAACGTATGGCCGCCATGCCGTCAGGGCGCCTGGCGGGCCGACCCCTCGCTGATGGGCTAGCACCAACCGACGGTTCGGACTTGCTGGGCCCGACCGCGTCTCTCAACTCGGTGGCTGGCCTCGATCACAGCCGGTTTGGCAACGGGATCAATCTGAACATCAAGTTCGATGCCAGCACCGTCGCCAATGCCGAAGGCCGTGCCGCTTTGCGGGCACTGGTTGGCGGCTACTTCGCCCAGGGCGGGATGCAGGTGCAGGTCAATGTGCTCGACAGGGCCGTCCTCGAGGAGGCGATGCGCGATCCGGACAGCCATCGCAACCTGCTCGTCAGGATCTCGGGCTATTGCGCCTACTTCGTCGACCTGACCCCCGCCATGCAGCAGGAGCTGATTGATCGCACACGCCAGCACGCCCAATGACAGTCACCGCGCCGGTCTTCGACGTCCAGCGCTTCAGCTTGCACGATGGGCCCGGTATCCGTTCACTGGTGTTCCTGAAGGGCTGTACCCTGCATTGCCCCTGGTGTCAGAACCCCGAGTCACAAGATCATGCGCCGGTGGTTGCCTTCTACCGGGATCGCTGTTGCGAGTACTTCGAGTGCGAGACTGCCTGTCAGGAGAACGCCATCATCCGGGGGAGCTACCGCATCGATCAGGCCAGCTGCACGGCCTGCGGTCACTGCGTCAGCGCCTGCCCGAGCACCGCTCTTCGACTGATTGGAGAGGCGCTCACACCTGAGCAGCTGATGGAGAAGCTCCGGCCCGACCTCCCCTATTTTGTGAGCTCGGGAGGTGGCGTCACCTTCACCGGGGGTGAGCCGATGCTCCATCCTGGCTTTCTCGATCGGGTGCTCGATCTCTGCCGGACGGAGTCGATCCACACCAACATCGAAACGGCGGGAACGTTCTCATTCGACATGTGCTTGCCGATCCTGCGCAAGCTCGATCTGATCTATTTCGATCTCAAACTGATGGATCCCGCGCAACACGTCGAACACCTCGGGAGGGGTCACGAGAGGATCCTGGCCAACGCTGTCGCCCTGGTGGAGAACGGGCTTCCCGTCGAGTTCCGCATGCCGTTGATTCCGGGTTTCACCGACACCGACGCCAACATCGACGCGGTGATCGCTTTGCTCGAGCAGCTACAGCAGACGGGCATCCACCTGCTCTCCTACCACGACATGGGCGAAGTGAAGATCGACATCATTCAGGGGTCGCAGCCGCGACTGGGGCTGGCACCACTGTTGCCCCAGCGACTGGCCGAGGTGGAGGACAGCTTTCGGCAGCAGGGCATCACCATCCTCAACGATTGGTGAGTGGACCGGGACCGATCTGACAACCGGCAGCCCTCGATGAACCTTCCTTCCTGCTGTCGCTTGACAGGCCCCGGACAGAGGGTGGACCATCTCGCAGTCCAACGGATCTATGGAGACAGTCGATGTTGAGCTTCGCGTTCACTCCCGAGGAAGACACCTTTCGAGATGTGCTGCGCGACTTCTCCCTCACCCAACTCCTGCCCCACTACTCCGAGGGTGACGGTGGTGTCTATCCCCGAGATCGCATCATCAGGGTGATCGAGCTGATAGGTGAGATCGATGACGACGTCTCGTTCGTCACGGCGGGAATCGTTGCCGAGGAGATCGCTCGCGGCGACTTCAACTGCGTGCTGCCGGCTCTTGGCCCCTTCACATTCGGGGAGTTCATCTCCCAGGCATCCCCCGAACTGAAAGCCCGCTGGCTTCCGGGACTCCGATCCGGAGAACAGATGATCGGCCTCGGTCTCACCGAGCCCGACGCCGGATCCGACATGGGTTCCATCCGCACCCGAGCGGAGAAACAAGGGGACCACTATCTCCTGAACGGTGAGAAGAACTCGGTGTCGTTCTTGAACGCCGACGTGTTCTACGTATTCGCCCGTACAGACCCCGAGACCACTGACTGGACCGGTCTCTCGGCCTTCTTGATCGGGCGTGACACCCCCGGCCTCAGCTTCCACGAATACGACGACATGGGTTGTCGTGCGGTGCCGCGCGGCCAGCTGTTTCTCGACGATGTTCTGATCCCCGAGACCTGCATGGTTGGTGGGAACGAGCGGGCCTTTCCGATGATCCGTGAGTTCTTCGATCTCAATCGAGCCTTCATCGCCCTCATGTGCCTCGGGGCCGCCCAGCAGACGCTCGACGAGACCATCGAGCACGTCAACGCTAGAAGCCAGTTCGGAACCCCACTCTCCAGCTTCCAGGGTGTTTCGTTCCCGATCGTGGAAGCGGCAACCAAGATCGAGGCGGCACGACTACTCGCCTACAAGGTTCTCTGGCTGAAGGACCAAGGGTTGCGCTGCGATGTGGAAGGGGCGATGGCGAAGTGGTGGATCCCCAAGCTCTGTGTCGAGGTCATCCACGAATGCCTGCTCCTGCACGGTCACTACGGCTACACGAAGGAGTTGCCGATCGAGCAGCGCCTCCGCGATGTCATCGGATGGCAGATCGGCGATGGGCCGGCCCAAATCCAAAAGGTGATCCTGGCCCGCCGGCTACTGGGCCGTGGGTCCAGCGGCTGAGTCCTTGGCCGTGCGGTTGAGGGGCCCGGAGGTGCCACCATCTCGGCGAGCCCGTCGGGTACGGATGTAGCCCCGGGGCTAGAGGCGCTCGCTGATCTGGGTGGCGGTGGCCCGAAGTTGGGCTTCAACGGCAGCCTTGTCGCCAGGAGTGGGAAAGCGGAACGTGGGACCCGAGATGTTGATGGCTCCCACTGGGTGCTGGGTTGCGTCGCGGATCACAGCCGCCACTCCGTTCAGTTCTCCACTGAATTCAGCCACGGTCCAGGCCACGCCCTCCTGTCGCACCTTGGCCAGACGGGTCACGAGTTCGGCTCCCGTTTTGATGGTGGCCTCGGTGAAGGCCTCCAGCGGCTGGCGTCCGTACCGTTCGATCTCGGCGTCGGGCCACTGGGCCATGAGAACCAGCCCGGCGGCGGTGGTGTGAGCCGGAAAACGCAGCCCGGTCCAGTCTTGGACTTGGACAACCGCCACCACCTGAACGGTGTCGACATAGACGATCTCGTCACCGTCAGGTACAGCCAGTGCCACCCCCTCTTCCGCCCATTCGGCTAGCTCGGCCAGGTATGGACGGGCGATGTCGCGTAGTGAGCTGACCGGTGTTGCATCGTGGGCGAGGGTGGCCAGGCCGGGCCCGATGGCGAATCGGTCATCGAGCCGCTCCACCATGCCGAGCCCCTCCAGGCTGGCCAGGATGCGCGACGTAGTGCTCTTGGGCAGACCGGTCCGGCGAGCCACCTCGGAAACCCCGGCGCTCTCGTCGTGCTCGGCCAGTGCCCGTAGTACGGCAAAGGCTCGTTCGATCGTCTTCATAGCGGGTTCTGCTACAGTCTATCCAACACATCTGAAACGTTCCACTCAGTGGAACACTCTCCACTGGAGGTGCCTATGAGAACTGAGGCGCGGTGCGTCATCATCGGCGGTGGAGCCATGGGGGTTGGCCTGGCCTACTACCTGGCCCATGAGGGATGGACCGATACCGTTCTGGTGGAAAAGGGTGAACTCACCTCGGGCTCGACCTGGCATGCGGCCGGGCTCGTTCCCAACTTCATCGGTGACCTCAACATGGCCAAGGTCCACCAGGAGGCCGTCGCCCTATACCCCTCGATCGAGGAGGAGACGGGACTGTCAGCGGGTTGGCATGGTTGTGGCGCCGTCCGCCTGGCTCGAACCCCCGATGAGGTCGACTGGCACCGATACGTCCACGCCATGCTGACTCAGGTCGGTATCGAGTCGCACCTCATCTCACCGGCCGAGATCGCCCAGCTCCATCCCCTGCTCGAGCTCGACGATGTCGTGCTCGGCTTCCATACCCCGGCCGACGGCTGGACCGACCCGACGAGCTGCACCAACGCCATGGCAAAAGGGGCCCGCCAACTGGGCTGTGAGATCAACCGTCACACCCTCGTGACCGGCATGAACCAGCTGACCGACGGCCGCTGGGATGTCATCACCGACAAGGGCACGATCAGGGCCGAGCAAGTCGTCAACGCCGCCGGCCACTACGCCCCCCAGTTGGGGGCCATGATCGGCCTCGACGTACCCATTGTCTCGGTCATCCACCAATACCTCGTGACCGAACCTCTCCAGGCCATGATCGACCTCGACTTCGAGCCTCCAGTAGTGCGCGATCCTCGCGCTTCATGTTATTACCGCCGCGAGATCAACGGCCTTCTCGTTGGACCCTACGAGATGAGCAACTCCCAGACCTACGGAGTCGACGGGATTGACTGGGACCTCCACTTCCATCTCACCGAGCCCGATCTCGATGTACTCGAAGAGTGCATCCACTACGCCATGATGCGGATCCCGGCCTTCGCCGAGGCGGGGATCAAGCAGGTGGTGTCGGGTCCGATCACCCACACCCCCGACTCCGGCTACCTGCTGGGTCCGGCCCCTGGCGTCCGAAACTACTGGCACTGTAATGGGGCCTCCATTGGCATTACTCAGGGTCCGGGCGCCGGCAAGTACCTGGCCCAATGGATCGTCCACGGCCAGACCGAGATCAATGTGCGAGGGATGGACCCTCGCCGCTTCGGCGGTCACACCGGGCCCAAGTCGAGTTTCGCCTACGACAAGGCTCGTGACGAGTACCACGAGATGTACCAGGTCCGGCTCCCGGGTGAGCAGCGGCCGGCCGGGCGACCCCAGAAGACCACCCCCATCTACACGCGCCTCGACGCCCTCGGGGCCCAGTGGCAGGAGGTCTATGGCTGGGAGCGGCCCCAGTACTTCTCACCCGATGGCACTCCGGAGCACCACACATTCCGCCGCTCCGACGCCTTCGATGCGGTGGCCGCAGAGGTGCGAGGGGTACGGAAGGCGGTTGGTGTCGCCGATCTGACCGCCTTCGCCAAGTTCGAGGTGACGGGGTCCGATGCGGGGGCGCTCCTCGATCGGCTTTCGGCCAACAGGCTCCCGGGCGTCGACGGTGGCATCCGTCTGGTCCACATGCTGACCGAGCAGGGAGGCATCGAGTGTGAGATGACGATCACCCGCCTCGCTACGGATCGCTTCTACCTCAATTCGGCCATCATGGGCCAGAGCCACGACCTCGATTGGCTGACCCAGCACATGGAGCCAGGAGAGGACGTGACCATCGCCGACGTCACCGACTCCATGGGACTGCTAGCGGTCACCGGGCCCCGAGCCCGCGATCTCCTCGCCCCCTTGACCGACGCTGACCTTGGCAATGACTCGTTCCGGTGGCTCACCGGCCAGGAGATCACCGTGGCCGGAGTACCTTGCATCGCCCTGCGCGTCTCCTATGTTGGCGAGCTGGGCTGGGAGCTCCATTGCCCCATCGACCGGATGGCCGAGCTCTACGACTCAGTTGTCGCCGCCGGTGCTCCCCATGGTCTGGTTCACTTCGGCAGCTACGCCATGAACGTCATGCGGCTGGAGAAGGGCTACAAGGCCTGGGGCAGTGAGCTCACGACCGAGATCACTCCGATCGAGGCCCGCTTGGAGCGCTTCGTCGATTTCTCCTCCGACTTCATCGGCCGCGGACCGACGATCGAGCGCCGAGATCAGAGCGACGCCCTGTCGATGGTGCTGGTGTACTGCGAGGTCGACGCCGCCGACAATGATGTTCGCGGCAATGAGCCCGCCTTCGCCCCCGACGGCCGGGTCATGGGGGTAGCCACCAGCGGGGCCTGGGGCCACACCGTTGGCAAGAGCCTGGCCTTCGTCTACGTGGACCCAGCCTTCGAGGCTCCTGGCTCTGCCTTCGAGCTCGACCTCCTGGGCGAGCGGCGCATGGCGACCGTGATGACCGAACCCGCCTACGACCCAGCAAATCTGGCCCTTCGGGGATGACAACCTCGCCCTCAGGGCGTGAGAGGAGGACACGACCACGATGACCGAAGAGTCTCGACGGCGACGCTCAGGCGGACGAGCGGCCCGGATCGCCAATCACCAGGCACCGGCTACGACAGCGACCCGTCCGGTGTGGCCCGGCCTCCCTGGGGGCCGATTCAGCCCCCTGACTGAATCGGCAATGCAGCAGGTCTACGACACCGCCCTACTCCTGTTGGAGACGGTGGGTATGGGGTCACCGATCACCGAGTTCATCGAGGTAGTCACCGAGGCCGGAGGATGGCTCGATGATGAAGGCCGCCTCCACTACCCCCGAGGGGTGGTAGAGCGGGCCATCGACACCGCGGCCAAGGACTGGATCTGGCATGGATTCGACGACGATCGATCGATCGAGGTCGGTGGGACCAAGGTCCACTTCGGCACGGCCGGGGCTGCGGTGTTCATGCTTGAACATGAGACCAACACCTTTCGCCAATCCACCGCCCGCGATCTCTACGATTGCGCCCGTCTCGTTGACACGCTCGACAACATCCATTTCTTCGTCCGTACGGTGGTGGCTGGCGATATCGAGGACTCCCGAGAGCTCGACCTGACAACGGCCTATGCGGTCATGGCCGGGACGACCAAGCCGGGAGGCACATCGTTCTTCGACCCGGCCCATGTCTACGAGGCGGCCGAGATGTTCGATCTGGCCGCCGGCGGGCCCGGGCGTTTCGCCCGACGCCCTTTCATCGTCGCCAACAACACCTTCGTCGTGCCTCCGATGCGCTTCGCCGAGGAGTCGGCTCACTGTATGGTGGCCCAGGTCAAGACGGGCATGCCCATCAACTTGTTGTCGGCCGGCCAGGCCGGGGCGACCTCGCCGGCCGCTCTGGCCGGTTCGTTGGCCCAGGCCCTGGCCGAGTGCTTGGCCGCTCTCACCACGGTCAACCTGTTCCGGCCCGGCCACCCTTGTGTCATGGGGCTGTGGCCCTTCGTCTCCGATCTTCGGACTGGAGCCATGAGTGGCGGCTCGGGCGAGGAGGGTGTGCTCAACGCCGCGGCCGCCCAGGTGACAAACTGGCTGGGACTGCCATCAGGGGTGGCGGCGGGGATGGCCGACGCCAAGGTCCCCGACAACCAGGCCGGCTATGAGAAGGGGCTCAACGTCGCCCTGGCCGGCCATGCGGGGGCCAATCTGGTCTACGAATCGGCGGGGATGCTGGCCAGCCTCTTGACCTGCTCCCTGGAGTCGATGGTGATCGACAACGACATGATGGGCTCGATCAACCGCACCATTCGCGGCATCGAGGTCAACGAGCAGACGCTGTCGGCCGACCTCATTGCCGAGGTGGTTTCGGGCCCTGGTCACTTCCTGGGTTCGCACCAGACCCTGGAGCTGATGCGGTCCGAGTACCTCTATCCCCTCATCGGCGATCGGGAAGCACCGAACAACTGGTTGGATGCCGGGGCCAAGGACGCCCGCCAGACAGCTCATGAAATGGTCGGCGATGTACTCGGCCGGCACCGGCCTCGACATATCGCGGCCGGCACCGACGAGGCGATTCGCGCCCGATTCCCCATCCGCCTCGATCTGTCAGACGAGGCCTGAGCTCCGCCGGTGATGAGAAACCGTGATCTAGGGCTCGGCCGAATGTGAGCGAAGGCACGGTATTCGTGTTCGGCTGTGCTATCTCGCTGCGCCGACGAGGGCGACCTGGTTGAAGTTCGTCGGGCTGAAGGCGATTGCCTGTGCCAGCTCGCAGTCGGAGCGTTGGGTATCGCATCGGTAGATCCCCCAGTCCTCATCCCAGTATTCGGTACGGCTCGAGTCGAAGCTGGAT
>JAAETV010000357.1 GCA_024227975.1 Actinomycetes bacterium | reverse complement strand
CCCCGATCGCTCACCGGGAACTACAGCGAGTTCTCCTCCGAGGCGATCATTCGCTGGACCGGACCGGCGAACACAACGGGACTGAGTGGATTCACCATCTTCGCCGACGGCGAAGAGCAGTGGACGTGCCCGATCGCCAGCAACGATGGCATCTGCTTCGACGTCACCGCCACCGGTGGGTCATGGATCGACATCTCGCCGAACTCTGGCACGACGACCTACCAGATCCGATCTAATGGCCCGATGCAAGGCCCGCCCCTCGACTCAGAGTTCTCAGCACCTCTGCTCCTGGTCACGTCCTAGCCTGAAGCGCTCGGCCTGGATCGACTGAAGCGCTTGCGGCAACTCGGCGATTAGGACACCGACAGGCCAAAGAGAACGGCATCGGAAGTCCCCAGCCGCCGACACTCTTCTCGTGACGGAGCGGGCCCGACCAGCACCAGATCCTTTGATAGTCGCTCGAGAGGTGACGTCTGGCCGCCATGACCAGATCATCGGTGATCAAGACGATCATCTCAGTGAGGCAAACGATGAGCGACGATGGTGACTACTACGAGGAAGTTGTAGAGCACACCGATGGGACTTGGGCCGAACCTGACACCTCCGATTGGGATGCCGACAGCGAATACCTACACCTGGGCATTCCCGAACTGGCTCTGGACCAGACCATAGCCACGGCCGGGGCCACAGGATCGCCCAGGGTCCGACGCCGGGCCCGAGTGGCATCCTGGATCCTCTTGCTTGCCTTTGCCGCGCCGGTAGTGATCAATTTGCTGTTCTCCGTGAGTTCACTGTTCTGAGCGATGTCCTAGCCGGAGGCAGTAGGAGCGGGACCTCGTGTGGCGACGAGCATGAAGCGGGCCGAGGTATAGGGTCGGGATACGAACGGTGGGGTGGCGAATGTGGCGGTGCCGTCCAGATCGATCGACTCAACGCCCAATCCGGCGTTGGTGGTCACCGTCGACAACCATTCAACGTCGAACCCGTACCACGGCTCGGCGGGAAGACCGGCTGAGGCAAGTTCGTGATCGAGGGCCTGAGCATCGGTCCGGGATAGGGCCACACCATCGACGATGGTCAGGGCGCCGCCGACCCGGAGGACCCTGGCGAATTCCCGCACAGCATCATCTACTCGAGGCAGATGATGGAGGACGGCCCGTAGGGTCACCGCGGAAACCGTGCCGCTACGAAACGGCAACCGCATTCCGTCGGCGCACACCAACTCAGTCCTGGTTGACCGCGCTGCCGCCTGAAGAACGGCCAGATTGACATCGACACCGATGTCGAGGTGCGCCGGACCGGCCTGAGTCAGAGGAGCGGGCCGCTCGCCGGCACCACACCCGACCTCAACGGCAATGGAGCGATCGACCTGATGCGGCATCAACAGCACCGATCACTAGCGGCGAGCACGCTGCATCCAACGGGTCGGGTCATCCAACGGCGTGTAGCCGACCTTTGCGTAGAGGCCATGAGCGTCAGCCGTTGCCAGGAACTGCAACCCGATGTTGGCAACGTCGGGATGTTCCACGATCGTTTCCACCAGAGCCGTTCCTAGCCCTCCTCCCTGGTGTTCGGGCAGCACGAACACATCACACAGCCAAGCCCACGTAGCCAGGTCCGTGACCATCCGGGCAAAGCCAACTTGGGCACCGTCGGCCCCATAGACGCCGACAACGAGATGACTATGTTCAATTGCTAGCTCCTGAACATCCCGAGTGCGCCCCTTGGCCCAATACGACTCCTGTGACAGGTACTGATGGACTACATCCAGGTCGAGACGGTTCTTGTCGGTGCTGATCACGTAGGAGCGATGAGCACGTTCGAGAGCAGACGCAGGCATCGAACCAGTATGGCTGGTGAGTCCAGCCAGTTCGCGTCGCAGCGACAACGTCCAGGGCCGTAGATGGTCGCTGTCTCGAAGTTGTCGCTCCAACGCGAATCCACAACCCACCCCCAGACCAGCGCGGCTGTCCGTCACTCGACCACTCCCGTGGCCTATCCTGCGCTTGTGCTCACCAGGCGGGAGCACCACACAGTGGTGCCAGAAAGTGGTGGAAGGGGTCGCCGGGGCCAGGTGCCAGCGACCCTCGATTCCGGGTTGACGGGCCGTGCCTAGCGGTATCTACCTCGAGGACCACCCGCCCGCCCGCACCCAGTTCCGTACAACCCGACGGGCGGCGGTGACAGGGGCGATCGTGGTTCACACCGCCGAGAACACCACTGACACGTCCCTCCCCGACGGCGGAGCCGAAGGGGTAGCCCGCTTCATCTCGATCAGAACCGATGCGGCCGGGTCGTATCACACGGTGGTGGATTCCGATTCGGTCGTTGACGTGGGTCGCTATGAGTGGGAGATGTTCCACGAAGGCACTGGGGGCAACCGCTGGTCACTCGGTCTGGCCTTGGCTTGTGAGGCGGCCGAGTGGCCGAACCTTCCCGAGACCTGGGTGGGACCGGCCCTCCGCAACGCGGCCTTGGAAGCGGCCACGATGGCGGCGTGGGTGAAGTCGACGGTCGGTGTGACCGTTCCCGCCAAGCGGATCACGGCGACTCAATACCGCAACGGTGAGCCCGGTTTCATCGGGCATGGCGACCTGGACCCGGGCCGCCGAAGCGACCCGGGGGCCGAGTTCCCCTGGAACCGATTCCTCGATCAATATGTTCTCTACGCAGGAGGCGACCTACCCATGGCCGACTGGTGTGTCCCCGGCAATCGAAAAGCCGTCATCGAAGGCTCCCAACAGCTCTTGGCCGATGAGGGCTTGTATACAGGCCCGATTGATGCCGACTGGTATACGGGCAGCAATGCGGCCCTCGTTGCCCTGCGGGACGATCGCAATCAGATGCGAAGCGAACGCGACACCGCCGCTACCGCCCGCGATACGGCCGTCGGCGAGCGTGATGTGGCCATTGCCGCCCGAGACGCGGCCATCACTGAACGCGACGCCCTCCAGGTCTCACTCGACGACGCCAACAACGTCAACACCGAGAACGCCACCCTCATCGCCCAACTCGAAGCGAGGATCACCGAGTTGGAGCAACTTGATCCCGAGGCCAGCCAACGGTTGGCTGCCGCCCGTGGTCATTTCATCGACTTTGGCACTGCCCTAGGCTTGAAGATCGAGCCTCTCGATCCGTCTGGCTGACCTCCGTTGCGGCTCGACGCAAGGATTGGTTGCCGCCTCCGCTCCGCAAGGAGAAACAACTCCGGGTGAGCACCACGCAAATCATCATCATCCTTGCCTTCACCACGGTCGGAGCCATGATTCAGGGCTCGACCGGTATCGGCTTCACCCTGGTGGCAGGCCCAGCCTTGGTCGCCCTCGACCCCGGCTTCGCTCCGGGCCCGTTCCTGGTGGTGGCCCAGCTCATCAGTGTCCGCCATATCGTGGCCGAGTTCCACGAGGTCGATCGACGAGCCGTCGGCCACGCCTTTCTGGGGTTGCCAGTGGGTCTCGGGATCGGCCTGTTGATCCTGGGCGCGATGTCAGCGTCGAACCTGGCCCTGCTGGTTGGGGGGCTGACGGCCGTCTCGTGTGCGGTGCTGCTGGCCGGATTCCGGCCCCATCGAACACCGGCCACTGAGATCGCCGGTGGTGGAGCGTGCACATTCGCCGCCGTAACGGCCGGGCTCCCCGGACCACCCCTGATCATCACCTACCACGACATGACCCCACCGTCTCTGCGAGCCACGGTGTCATCGTTCGTGGTCGTCGTGGCCAGCTTCGGGTTCGTCTCGCTGGTGATCACGGGCAACTTCGGCTGGCATCAATTGGCCCTGACCGGCTGGTTGCTCCCTGGGGTTGGGATCGGGTTGTTGTCGGCCCGCTTCGTCCGCCCCATCATCGACCGTCACTGGTTCCGCCCCGCCGTACTCGTGATTGCCCTCCTCGGAGGCCTTGCCCTCGTCATCGGCCAGCTCTAGCGAGGCGGAAGTGAACAAACTCCCCGCCGGGGATTCGAACCGCGTGCAAGACTGCGGGCCGTGGCAGACCAGTACTGGAACGAAGAGGTCGCGGCCCGCTATGACGCCACCTCAGCCGAGGTATTCGACGATGCGGTGCTGGGCCCCACCGTCGATCTTCTGGCCGAGTTGGCTGACGGCGGTCGAGCCCTAGAGCTCGCGGTCGGGACGGGACGGGTGGCGCTGCCCCTCAGCGGTCGCGGGATCGAGGTCTCCGGCATCGAGCTGTCTCAACCCATGGCCGATCAGCTCCGGGCCAAGCCGGGCGGAGAACGGATCAAGATCACCATCGGCGACATGGCAACGACCCGGATCGCCGGCACATTCCAGCTCGTGTACCTCGTCTACAACACGATCACGAACCTGTTGACCCAAGGTGAGCAAGTGGACTGCTTCTCCAATGCCAGCGCCCACCTGGACCCGGGGGGCCACTTCCTGATCGAGGTGTTCGTCCCGTCTCTGCAACGTCTCCCGGTCGGTGAGAGGTTCGTCCCCTTCGACGTGGGCGGTGGCCATATCGGCGTCGATGAGTACGACATCGTGAACCAGCGGCTGACCTCCCACCACTTCTGGGTCGACGACGGGCGAGGTTACAGCTTGGACTCGCCTCACCGCTACGCCTGGCCCGCCGAATACGACCTCATGGCCCGACTCGCCGGCATGACCCTCACCCATCGTTGGGCCAACTGGAACCGCGACCCCTTCACCAGCGAAAGCACCTCGCACCTCTCGGTCTGGACGAAGACCCCACACCGAACCCAGTCCTGAAGCCCTGAGACCAGGTTGGCTCCGCTCAGCCGCGGACGGCCTCCTCCAGCAACAGGATGGCTTCAGTCAACACCAGGGGTACCGAGGTGTCGTAGGAGACGACCGTATGGCCGGCGTAGTGGATCTCGTAGCGCTGGAGATCGGCCCCCTCGGCCTTGTAGGTTCGGTCTTGATCAAACAACTCTGACTGATCCAGTTGGGCCCTGATTGCGTCCACCGTCGCGGCATCCAGGGTCCGCTCCGAGGATCGACCACTGGCCTCGATCTGGGCCACCCCATCGGCGTCGATCGAGACGCTCCGCGTCAGATTGGCGATCCCGCCTTCGACAGCGAAGTACACATCCATCCCCTCCCCCTGTCCATCGGTGGTTGGTGGGTCGGTCGACGAAGTCCCCTGGGTTGAAGGGCTCATCGATGACGACGTTGACCCAGTCGACGAAGACCCGCTCGTCGATGAGGGCCCGGTCGACGAAGGGGTCGTTGACGAAGGTCCCGGAACCGAGGGAACCGATGAAGATGACGAAGACGTCGAAGACGATGATGGCTGCGAGGACGAATCGGAGGAGTCGCCCCCGCATGCCACCATCGAACATGCCATCACGGCGATCAGGCCATACCGTGCGGCGCGATCTGCACTGATCACACGACTCCTACTGCGCTCCAAGCCCCAAGGACGATCTGGGTTGCTCCCTTTGGCACCCATATTCTTGTACCAGGATACGGGCCGAGATCGACATCTGCTGGACGGCATCGGCCCGCACCGGCGAGAACATTCGTCGACAAGCTTCTGTCGGCGGGCTTCTTGTAGTCAGCGAACCGAGCTATCTCTCAACACGATCAAGCGATCATCGGGTTGGAGTCCTGCCGGATCGAGATCGGCCTGAGGAATACGCTCCCCAGCTCGGATCACGGCGACCAGGGTGGCCCCCATTGGCACCGAGGCCGAGCCTCCACTGAGGTGAGGGGCCACCTCGACCAACTCCAGCCCGCTACCGGAATCGATCAGGTCGTCCAGGACGGAAACAGCACCCGGAGCATCGGTGGCCAGACCGAGCATGCGTCCAACGGCAGCCGTGGAGTCGATGACCTGGTCGGCCCCACCCTGACGTAGAAGGTGCAAGTTCTCCCGCTCTCGACCTCCGGCCACAATATGGGCCTGGGGGTTCATCTCCCGAGCGGTGAGGATGATGAGGACAGCGGTGTCATCACGATTGGGCGTGACGACGATGGCCCGGGCCCGGTCGACGGCCGCCTGTTCCAGGACCGCGTTCTGGGTGGCGTCACCCTGGATGGCGGCGAAGCCAAGCTGGCTGGCTCGCTCGACCGCCCCGGCGGTGATGTCGACGACGACGATCGAGGTCCGCTCAGCCCCCCGACTCACCAGCTCGTCGGCTGCGCTCTGGCCAGTGGCGCCGAAGCCGCAGATGAGAATGTGATTGTCCACGAATCGCCTCCATCGTCGGGCCGAGATGAGCCGTCGGGACTGGTCGGTCAGAACCTCGACGGTGGTCCCCACTACGAGGATGAGGAAGAGGATACGGGCCGGCGTGATCAGCAAGACGGCAGCCAGCCGGGACCCGTTGCTGATGGCGGTGATATCGCCATAACCAGTAGTGGTGACCGTGACCGAGGCGTAGTAGATAGCGTCCAGGAAGCTGATCTCGTCGCCGGTGACATCGACATAGCCGTCTCCGCTTATCCTCACCACCAGGGCCACGAAGATGACCAACCCGAAGGCTAATCCGACCCGACGCAGGACCGCGACCAGAGGCTCGTCATGACCCCCGGGCAGCCGGATACGGTCGGTGAGTGGGGTTGGCGAGGGCATCAGCCTCCATTCTGGCCCTACGGCAACGAGATCACAGCACTAGTCGTGCCGCCGGCCGACGACACGAGCACGCGAGCTGGCACAGTGTAGGTGTGGCCCGAAACCTAGAGCTCGTCATCGACTGCGCCGACCCTGATGGTCAGGCCGACTTCTGGTCTGCCGCCCTCGGCTACCAGCGCTATGGAGAGGCCGACAACTATCGCTCGATCGTGGATCCCGACGGGGTGTCGCCCAAGATCATCTTCCAGGGCGTCGATGAGCCGAAGACGGTGAAGAACCGCATCCACGTCGACATCCAGATCGACGACATCGAGACCGAGGCAGCACGGCTGGCTGATCTCGGCGCGGTCCGCCTCCAAGACGAACCCTTCGTCGAACACGGCCTGTCCTGGATCCTGATGGCAGATCCGGAGGGCAACGAGTTCTGCGTCTGCCAGGGCTAGGGCCATCGCCCCTTCAGTGGCCCGTCACCCCGTCACTTCGACGAACGAAGGGCAGCCCACAGCCTCCGCAAGGGCCCGACCGGCACCTCGGACAGGGAGTAGACAGCACACTCGCCAACCCCCGACATCATCTTCACCCGTACCACGGGGCCATTGGCCACCGGAGGGGTCAGACGCTCCTTGCGGCCTCCGACCAAAGCCGTGGCCTCGACCTGGACCCGAGCCCCGTCGGGCACGATGACCCGCACGTCACCGATGAGGACCCGTCCACTGACCGTGATCCCCCCAGCTGGAAAGGCAGCCGATGAGAGGTCGATGACCACGTCGCCGATCAGAGTGGTGGCGTCGATGACCGGATCGAAGGCCATCCACCCCCCGATCTTCACGTCGCCGATCAGGGTGAAGCTGCTCCGGGGGGCCAGATGACGAGCGGGTGCTGGGGGCGGTGGCTGGACCGGCACCGGGAGGCCGGCCAGGGCCGCTTCGAGCTCGGGTCGGGTCGTGGCACCGTAGATGGCGGCGAACCGACCGTCGACCTCCTCGAACTGGATTATGTCCTCGGCCAACGCCTGCTGGACACGGTCGACGGCCGCCTGGCGTTCGAAGTCGGTTGGCGTCGATGAAGGCTCGGGGTGCACCACCCAAGTCTTACCCGAGGAACCACGCCCGTGTCATCATGCACCCATGAGCCAGCCGATCGAAATCACCGAGTACACCGACGCGATGTGTTCGTGGGCATGGGGCACCGAGCCAAAGCTGCGCCTCCTGCGGTGGCGTTTCGAGTCCCAGATTGCCCGCTGGAGGGTTGTGATGGGCCACCTGGTTGAGGACGAGTACATGCCAGAACGCGATCGGGAGGCCGAGGGCCCGAAGTTGCAGGCCTACTGGAAGGTGGTGTGCGACCAGACCGGCATGCCCCGACCAGATCCTCTCAACCGCTCGACCGGCGGCAGCCGAGCATCGGGCTTGGTTGCCAAAGCGGCCCAGGACCAGGGCGATGAGACGGCCCAACTCATCTTGCGGCGTCTGCGAGAAGCCACCTTCGTTGCTGGCGAGCCACCAGACACGATCGACCGGGCCTTGGCCGCAGTTCAGGGTGTGGCCGGGCTCGATCACGAGGCCCTGGCGACAGCGGCGGCATCGGAGAAGACGGCAGCCGCCTACCTGACCGACGGTGAGGAGACCCGCACCCCCAACGATCATGTCCTCAACCTGGAAGGTGATCGGCCCGGCATCGGCCGAGCCCGTGAGGCTCGCGATGGGCGTATGCGCTTCGTCTTCCCCACCATCGTCGTCCGTGCCATCGATGGCAGCAGTGAGCGAACGGTCCCCGGCTGGATGGACTACGGCGACTACGAACATGCTCTCTTCGATCTGGGCGCCGTTGCCGATGATCGGGCCACAGCCCATCCCACGCCGGCCGAAGCCCTCGCTCGTTGGCCGAGCCTGGCCGAGGCCGAGTTGGCCTTCCTTTGTGGCCATCGAGGCGCCCCACCCGCAGAGGCCGTCATTGATCAACGACCCGGCGGCACCATGATCCTGACCAAGGCCGAAGCCGAGGCAACCGGCTCCCGGGGGCTCAGTGAGGACTGAGGGTCGCTCGCCGATGGGCGCCATCGCTCGACATCAGTCAGGATGGGCGGATGAAGATTGGACTATTCGCATTTGCTGACTCCGTTGATGATCTGACTGAGCTGGCCGCTACTGCAAACGAGCAGGGCTTCGACAGCCTCTGGGTTCCCCAGGTCTTTGGGATCGACGCCCTGACCGCCATCGCCGTCACTGGTTCCCAGGTGCCCGACATCACCTTTGCCACCGCCGTCGTTCCTACCTACCCACGACATCCCCAGATGTTGGCCCAGCAAGCCCTCACCGTGAACTCAGTGATCGACGGTCGCCTCGTGCTCGGCATCGGACCGTCCCACAAGCCGGTCGTCGAGGAGTCTTGGGGTATCTCGTTCGACAAACCCATCCGTCACCTGCGGGAGTATCTGGAGTGCCTGATGCCCCTCCTCCACGACAAGAGGGCCCGCTTCCGGGGCGAGTCACTCACGACCAGGGCCGACATCTCGATCGATGCCCCGGCTCCCAAGGTGATGATGGCCGCCCTCGGCCCCCAGCTGTTGAAGGTGACCGGTCGTCTGGCCGATGGCACGATCCTCTGGATGACGGGCCCCAAGACGATCGCCGACCACTCTGCGCCCACCATCAATGAAGCGGCAGCGGCCGCTGGTCGACCCAAGCCCGAGGTAGTGGCCGGGATTCCGATCTGTGTCACTGACGGGAGTGACGCCGACAACCGCTCCGCCCGGGAACGGGCAGCCAAGACCTTCGCCATGTACGGCGACCTGCCGTCGTATCGAGCCATGCTCGATCGGGAGGGCTACGAAGGGCCGGGCGATATCGCCATCATCGGCGGCCCAGCAGAGGTCGAGGACCGCATCCAGGCCTTCGCCACCGCCGGGATGACCACACTATCGGCCTCCGAGTTCGGCGATCGAGGCCAGCGAGCCGCCACCCGCGACCTTCTGATCTCGATGCTCTAGCGCTCCGCCCCGGGTCCACCTCACAGACCAGGCGACTGCGCCCCCATGCCGGGGCCGGCGCCCACTAGGCGGTATCGTCCGCTGCGGAGGCAGTACCCATGACGTTCACACGTCCGAGCACCGGTGACCTCATCGCTGGCATCTCGGTCGCCCTGGTGGCCATACCCCAATCTCTTGCTTACGCAGAGCTGGCCGGCTTGCCCGCTCAGATTGGCCTGTACGCCTCGGCCCTCCCATCTCTGCTGGCGGCCGCCTTCGTCTCTTCTCGCTACCTCCAGACGGGCCCCGTCGCCCTTACCTCACTGCTGACCTTCGGCGCCCTGTCGGGGCTGGCGGCAACCGAGTCGGCCGAATATGTCGGCCTGGCCGCCCTCCTCGCCCTCCTGGTTGGCCTCTTTCGTCTCGCCTTCGGGCTGGTCCGTCTCGGCAGCGTGGCCTACCTCCTCTCCGAACCAGTACTGACCGGGTTCACCACCGGGGCCGCCATCCTCATCTTGTCGTCTCAGCTTCCCCGAGTCTTCGACCTCAGCCCCGAAGGGGCAACCGTGCTGCACCGCGCCACCAGTGCCCTGTTCGACGTCGGCAATTGGAGTTGGACGGCACTGGCCTTCGCGGCCGGCACCGTGATCGCCATCATCGGTGGTCGTCGTCTCCACCGCCTATTCCCAGGGGTGTTGGTGGCCGTCGTCATCGGGGTGGTCATCAGCTCGCTGGCCGACTACTCCGGGTCCACGGTTGGGGAGCTCGACGGTGGCTTCGTATCGCTCGGATTCGACTTCCCCTGGGACTCCGCCCCCAAACTGTTCGTACCCGCCCTGGCTATCGCCCTGGTCGGGTTCGCCGAGCCGTCATCGATCGCCAGGACCTTCGCCGCCGAGGAACGCCAACCGTGGGACGCCAACCGGGAGATGGTCAGCCAGGGGGTGGCGAACCTGGCCGCGGCCGCATCAGGCGCGTTCCCCGTCGGCGGTTCATTCTCGCGCAGTTCGCTCAACCGGTTGGCCGGGGCGACGGGGCCATGGTCGGGAGCGATCACCGGGGCTATCGTCCTGCTCGCTCTTCCCCTCACCCCACTGCTCGAGAACCTACCGGGGGCCATTCTGGGGGCAATCGTCATCGTTGCTGTCGTGAAGCTGATCAAGGTCAACGACGTCGTGACCTTGTTCTACCAGTCACTGCCCCAGGCCATCGTCGGGGTCGGAACGCTGGCGGCCACTCTGGCCTTCGCCCCCCGAGTCGAGCGGGGGGTTCTGGTCGGTATTGGCTTGGCCCTTGCCGTTCATCTCTACCGGGAGCTAACGGTAACCAGCCGCAGCTCCCTCAGCGGACAGACCCTCACCGTGGCCCCCCAAGGGGTGCTGTGGTTCGCCACCGTCCCGAGTCTCGATCGCATCATCCGAGCCGAGATCGCGGAGCACCCTGATCTCCACGCCGTCATCATCGACTTCGCCGGGGTAGGCCGCCTCGACTACTCAGGAGCAGTCGCCCTCAAGCGCATCGTCAACGAGGTCACGGGTGCTGGCACCACCGTCGACATCGTGAACGTCACCCCAGGGGCAGCCCAGGCAGCCAACATCCACCTCGCCGATTGTCTGGTTGGGGTGGCCAACGGCTCGAATACTGAGCCCCTCGAGCAGCCGACGACCCGATGATGCAGCCAGTTGGCCCACAGCCAACTGGTACCCGAGATCGCCGACGAGCCAGACTACGACGCAGCGCTTCCATCCTGTGCTAGTTGCTTGAACCGGGGCGTACCCAGTCTTTCTCGACAGGATCGGAACCCAGAAGGGGGACTTGATGACAGAACCGCTCCGCCTGGAGGACCATCTCGACGACGACCATCGGGCAGTGCTGGCGGCCCTACCCACCGACCTGCTCGATCTGTCGGATATCGAGGTGGCACGGGCTCGTCTGGCCGCACTGTTCGACATGTTGCCCACTCCCGAGCTGCCAGCCACGGTCGAGATCAGCGAGGTCGAAGCCGATGGGATCGACGGGGGGCCAGCGGTGCGGCTGAAGCTGTATCAGCCCTCAGGGCGTGACCCTTCGGCCCCGGCCCTGTTATGGATCCACGGTGGTGGGATGGTGTTGGGAAACGCCGACCAGGACGATGCCAACTGCGCGACCATGGCCAATGACCTGGGAGCGGTCGTGGTCTCAGTCGACTACCGGCTGGCCCCTGAGCACCCCTATCCCGCTCCCCTAGACGACTGCTACGCCGGCCTGCTGTGGCTGGCCGGTGCGACCCAAGACCTCGGGGTGGATCCCAACCGGATCGGGATCGGGGGAGCGAGCGCGGGAGGGGGCCTAGCCGCCGGGCTTGCCCTTCGAGCCCGGGACTCCGGTGGCCCTGCCATCTGCTACCAGCATCTGATCTTCCCCATGCTCGACGATCGCAACGAGACACCGAGCAGCAAGGTGATCACCGACTCTCGGGTGTGGAACCGGGAAGCCAATCGGAGCGGTTGGGATGCCTACCTTGGTCCCCTCAGTGGTGACGAGGTCCCGATCTACGCCGCTCCTGGGCGAGCCTCCAACCTGTCGGGACTGCCACGCGCCTACCTTCCCGTCGGCAGTCTGGATCTGTTCCTCGACGAGGATCTGAGCTACGGGCAACGCCTCCTCCAAGCCGGGGTACCAACCGAGATCCGGGTCTTCCCAGGAGCCTTCCAT
Organism: Actinomycetes bacterium; assembly: GCA_024227975.1. Next base: position 28,891 of record JAAETV010000357.1, on the reverse strand, counting down.
GGGTCGAGTACCTTTGTTCCAGGGAGTGAGATCTCGCTCCGCTGGGCTCGCGACGCTGGCGATGCCCTTCGTCGAGGGTTGGGGGTATCGTGATCGATCTAGATCTGGGTGGCAAACGAGCCATCGTCACCGGGGCCAGCATCGGAATCGGAGCGGCTGTGGTCGAAATGTTGGCCGATCATGGGGCCGAGGTCGCTTTTTGCGCTCGCAGCCCCGAAGTCGTCGAACGCCAAGCCGCCTACCAGCCGACAGCGGGACCGGGGAGATCATCGGGATCGGTGCGGGGCTATGTGGCCGACATGGCCAAGGGAACCGCCGTCGAGGGGTTCCTGGCCCAAGCCGAAGCCGACGCTGGGCCGGCTGACATCGTCGTGAACAATGTCGGCGCCTCACCGTCACGCAACTTCTTGTACATGACCGATGATGACTGGCGTGATCTGTTCGAGTTGAACCTGCTGTCAGCCGTTCGCTGTACCCGCCACTGCCTTCCCCATATGAGAAAGGCCAAGTGGGGCCGGGTGGTGATGGTGGCCAGCAATGCTGCCATGTACCCGGGGGCGGCCCTCATCGACTACGCCGCATCCAAGGCTGCCATGGTGGCAACAGGCAAAGCTCTGGCCGGCAAATACGGGTCAGATGGGGTGCTGGTGAACTCGGTGCTGCCGGGCCTGATCCACACGGCCATGTGGGACCGGGCGGCGGGCGAGGTGGCAGAAGCTGTCGGTTCGACGGCGGCGGAGATCATCGAGCGCAACGGGAAGAGCGTCCCCATCGGTCGCTATGGAACGGCAGAAGAGGTGGCGTCGGTCGTCACCTTCTTGTGCAGCCCGGCCGCTTCCTATCTGAACGGGACGGCGATCAGTGTCGATGGAGGCCAAGGGGGCCATGTCTGAATCGGCCCTGGGAGCCGCAGGCCCCAAGAATCTTGGGCCGAGTAGCCTCCTGGACGTGCACGGAAGACCACGCCGACCGTTCAGGGCAAGCCGATGACGAGCCACGCACGAGACCAGGTCCAACTTGTCTGCGAAGAGTGCGGGTCGGTTGACGATGCTGGACCAGAAGTCGTCGCTCAGGCTACTGGACGGGTCGAAACCTCATTCGGGTTCCAGGTCAGAGTCGTCCAAGCCACCGTGTTCGGCCGCTGTGCCCACTGCCTGAGTGTTGGAAGCGAATAGACAGTGGGCGGGCCGTCTCTCAACCCGCAGGGTTGGACCTCAACCTAGACGCCGGCTCGGCTGATGCCAGCGTCTTTGAGGACCGAAGCTGGTACGCCTACCTGGCGGAACGCTGTGTAGGAAATACCTTTACGGGCGGCATAGGACTTGGCAACATCAACGAAGTCTGACTGTAGGTCAGTGAGATCGACGGCTTGATCCATTGCCTCGAGCTCAACCGTGAGATCGAGTTCTTCTTGGGCCAATTGGAGGCGCTTCAAGGGATCGGCGACCTCGAGCTCGGTGGTGATGGATTCCAACCGGGTCGAGATGGAGTCCTTCGTCCGCTTGCGGCCTCGTTTGGGGCGAGATGATTCCAGTGCCTCCAGGTAGGCCCGCACCGAACGACCCTCGGCCCGGCCTATGGCGAGTGCCTCCTTGTGGTCGGTACTCATCGGCTTCTTGGTGGTCGCTGCCATGACAGTGGCTCCCTGTTCTCGATCCGAACCGGCTTTCGCTTCGATCAACGCTCGACCAATGTAGTGGTCAATATCATCACTGCGAACGATCTCGAGTAGGGAAACTATCGGATTCAGCTTTGACGGCCGATCGACAAGAAGGGCGAACTCAGTATCCGGATCGGATCGACCGGCGAACTGTCCAGGTCGCGATCACCCGGGAAAGCAGGCGGGGATCCAGCTTTCGGAGCTGCATGCGGGTGAACTTGGCCCGCTGTCCAGCCGGCATGGAGGCCCAGATAGCGTCGTCAACGGCTCCCAGCGAGGCAGGTGCCATCATCGCGTGTTCGTCGCCAGCCAACACTCTGGACAACCGTTTCTTCAGCTCAACGACGGCTTCTATGTCAACCGGGGGATGGTCGGTCTCGTGAGGGAGGAGCCCAGAGGAAGCCAATTCGAGCCACTGATCGAGGTCGACCTCGGCCTCGGCCTCGGTTCCCAATGCTTCACGACAACGCCGTCGCGGTCCTGGATGGGACCTCGACCAGAGATGGAACCTCATGATCGCGTGGTCTGCCTTCCTTGTTGTCGGCCCCCGTCGGGATACATACGCCACCGAGGACCAAAGTTGGCGCGATTCTCTGAAATATCTTTCGCTGACCCATTCCGAGCCAGCGGCGACGTAAGGCGTGTGTAACCACGACGCGGAGAGCGGCTATGACAAACGGGATCAACCGAGCGGTGCGAAGCCACCAGGGGGCCGGTGAACACATCCGGCTCCTCCTCAACATATGCCAACGCGAGCAATTGTCAATTCCTCAGACCGCCTACCTCTTGGCCACCGTCCATCATGAGTCCAAGATGGGGCTGTGGATGCTCGACCATGCCAGCGGCTGGGCCTACGAGGGGCGCTACCACCTCGGCAACATCGAGTCCGGTGACGGGCCTCGGTTCCGGGGGCGGGGCTACATCCGGATCGTGGGGCGGCGCCAATACACGGCGTGGGAGAAGCACCTCAGGCTGCCCCTGACGGCCGAACCCGATCTGGTGACCAAACCATCGATTGCGGCCGAAATCGCCGTTCAGGGAATGAAGTGGGGCCGTTTCACTGGGGAGCGGTTGGCCGACTTCGTCAATGACGGTGGGACCGACTATGTGGGAGCTCGGCGGGTGATCAATGGCAACGATCGGGCGGGGTCCGTCGCCAGCAAGGCCAGGAGGTACGAAGCGGCGCTGCGAGAGGTTGCCCCAACTGGACCCCCAGTAGCCAGCGTGAAGATGGTGCAGCGGCAGCTGCGGACGATCGGCTGGCCCCTGGTGGTCGACGGAATCCTGGGGACCTTCACCCGACGAGCGCTGCGTGACTTCCAGCGGGGCTATACCTTCGATGAGCTGGAGCCGACGGGCCAACCCGACGGGACCACAACCCGATCTCTGGCCCGCTGTGTTGCTGGCGGCGGCCACGTCTCGGACAACTTTCGCTTCACCGAGTTCCGGACCGGCGGGAGCCACAGGCTCAGCATCAACAACCGGGTCGTGTGCGTGGGACGGGATCTGGTGTCGGCGTTGGAGGCCTACCGCACCCTGGCTGGAGGGGCGGTGCGAATCGCCAGTGGTTACCGGTCGGTCGGCCACAACCACCGGATCGGGGGCTCACCTGACTGCAAGCACCTGTGCGGCCGGGCTGTCGACCTATGGTTCCCTCGCCTGCCGGCAGCCCTAGTCGTCGATCTCGGGGCCTTCACCGCCATCGGAACCCGGCGTGGAGTCGCCGTCCATCTCGAAGTGAGCCCAACCGGTTCGACAACCAAACCCCACGTCTGGATGATGGACTAGCACCCAGCTTGGAGAAGAAGGCCATCCCGAAGCGTGGGATCGCCAGGTCCGGTCTCAGGAGGAGGCCGGCTCGTCGAGGGCCGGGGTGACGTTGGTCAGCTCGAGTACCCGCTGCCATAGCTTCCGGCTCCTGCGAACCCGGTGACGGGGCAGTTCCATGGCCTTGGCGGCTTGCTCTTGGGTCAGGCCAGCCATGAGCAACTCCAGCAACTCGACGTCGGTGGTGGTGATAGTGAAGTTGTGTCGCTTGCAGGTTTCGACCATGGCCCGACGGAGGACGAAATAGTCACGGGCCGCGGCATCAGGGTCGGCGTCCCCGGCCGGGTGGAGGGCGTAGCTGGTATCACGAGCCCGACTCCGACCAAGTTCTCTGAGGGTTGAGTACGCCTCGGTCTTTATCACCTGCTCAATTCTGGCAACACTTGCTCTATCGGCTGGGATGTTGGCCCACTTCATCAGAGCCCGGGAGACAACGTCTTCGGCATGTTGCTCGTAGCCAACGAGACGGCGGGTGGCGAGGCGTACCATCCGCTGATAGTCCTTCGCGTCAATATCCTTCGGCCACTCGCCTGGCGTAAACGGGTCCTCCATGGTGCCGATTCTGGTCTGTCATGGTGTGGCGCTGGAATGGGTGTGCGTATTGGGTCTGTGCACACCTGGGTGCACACCACACGCGATAGCGGCTCGGACCGGTTTTGGCAGTCGAGTTGTGCCCTGGCCGTCGGCGCGCTGAACTGACGCTACGGAGTTGGTTCCCGCCACGGACTGTCGGCTGGACCTCACAACGCTTGGAGTTCAATTCGATGGCAAAGCGTGAGCGCCGATTCGCTGTCGCTCTCCGGGGCATCGATCGTCGAGCCCTCAATAACGCCTTCGATTTCTGCAATCATCAGAACGATTTGGAGTCCTATGATCGGACCGCCCTGGGGCGTTGGCTGGAGGGGTCCATCCCGTCGAGGCGAGACTTCGTCAGACGCATGGCCGATCACCTCGATGAGCCAACGATTTTTCAGGCATGGGTTGAGGAGCAGGAGGACTCGTCATCGACCGACGTCAAGGCAGTGGTTACTCGCTACCGCGGTCTGACCCCCCACGACAAGAGAGAGGCATTTCAGCAGATCCGAGACGATCTGATCATGAGCCCGACGAGAATCCGGTCCGATTTCTCGATGCGGGTCGAACTTCATGACAGTGACGACCCAGAGGTGTATCGGCTGGCCCTGGCCATCAATTGGGTTGGACATCTTCCCCCTAAAGCCAAGACCGCCATCGTGACCGACTACGACGATCTGGCCGCGGCCTTCGATCAGGAGGATTGTGTCTTTCGAGATGTTGTCGAGCTCGATGAGCAATTGTTCAAACGGGCCCTCTTCCACGAAGACGCATCGCGCCACACTCTGAGCTACACCCCGGTGGATGGTGATAGCCGCTCGGTGACCGTGGTGGCTGAGGCCGCTGACCAGGGGGTCTACGAATTCCCCAACGATGAGGTTGAGCGGGCCCGGATCAGGTTGAGGGTGGCCTACCCGTTTCCCCGAGGGATCGGGGTCTATCCCATCGTGTTCAAGGGCTATCAGGTGGCGGGGCCGGCCGTGATCACTCTGGCCATACACAGCCGGCAGGCCCAGACGCCGCGCGGTTACGCCTTTCTCGGGTCGGGGCGCAGCTGGGAGGCGTCGAAGCCAGACGATCGGGAGCTGGAGATCGTGGCCGGAACCCATGGGGCCATCCTCGGAGCGGACACCGGGATCATGCTCCACTGGTCAGAGTCGACGATCTGAACTAATTGGCCTCCGCCAACCAGGTTTGAACGGATGGGCCAAGTTTGCCTGATAATTGCAGCGGCCCCCTGGCGAGCTCGAGGTGCCCCCTGCGGCGCCCCTAGGTGGGCTTGCGAGCGAGGACAGTTTCGTGGCATTCACGGTCACCGTCCAGCTCGACGACTTCGACAACATCGAGCTCGATGTCGGCCAGAAGATCGAGAAGATCGGTGACTGTCAACTTCGACGAGTTCATGGCGAAGGCCCGCTTGGAGACGGGCCCATCAGCTGGTTGGAGTGACACCGAGCACTCCCAGCAACGACTGGTCTGACCCGTTGTCACCTGTTCTTGAACCGTGATCTCCAACGGGACAGACGCAGGGTCGTCGATGAGAAGCCGGTCCCGATCAGGGTCGACGATCAGGGTCGATGCTTCACAGCGGGTCGTGGTCGTGGTCCGGGGCGCATCGAGGTGGAGGTAGCCGCCGGGTTCTAGCAGCGAGGCGAAGGTCTGGAGGTACCGCGAGAGGCAACTCCGATCGGCCACCCGATCGCCTCCACCCCACGAGGAGGCGTAGACCAGCGAGTTTCCTCGGCACAGTAGGTAGTCGTAGCGTCCGGGGCTGGAGCTGGTCTCTGGTCCGAGGTGACTCCAGTCCCTGACCTGGCACGAGCCGTCGACATCGAGAACCCGCGCGTTTCGTTGGAAGCGAGCGACCATGTCCGGATCGCCGTCGGAGCAGTCGATGGTGTACCCGGCGGCACGCAGTTGGAGTGCGGGCAGGCCCGACCCAGCAGCACAGTCGAGAATGCGGCGCGCTCCGGTGCGATCGATGAGGGCAGCCAAGCTGATGGCGAGGCGAGGGGCGTCGTAGACGACGCGTTGGTAGTAGTCGAAGGCCTCGGGAAGGGTGAGATCGTCATCCCGGCTGGCCGGCGGCCAGCATGACTCCGGAGACGCATTCGACACTCGGACTCCTCATTGAGTCGCGGCTGGATCTCGGAATCTTAAGCCCGTCACCGACCCAGTCGTGCCGCCATGGGCAAGAAATCGGCGACATTGGGTATCACTGCGCAAGGACCAACACTCCAACACAAGACAATCCGTACCCGTTGTGGCCACCCAACGGGCTCGGTGACGTAGTCAGAGTGAGTGAACGGTTCGGTCCCAAGCACTGATCTGGGACAAGAGGTACGTCGATTGGAGGCGTGGTGAACGAGCCCTGGAGCGAGGCTAAACCCCAACCAACCTCTCCCTGGTTGAGGGCGACGGCCTATGCGTCATGCATGACGGCTGCTGCATTCAGCGGTTCAGCGGTTGTCATTCTGGGGATGCGGGGCGGAGTCAGCGGGTGGTCGGCGGTCCTATTGGCGGCCGTCGTCCCCCTGGCTGGCTTCGCATGGGCGCTGACCTTGTCGATCATCGACCGGAATCCATCCCGCCGTCGGCCGGTGCCCTACTACCCCCAGCACCTGAGCCGGCAGGCCGACTCTCCCAACCAGCCCCTCGACCTGGAACTGGCCGAACGCGAGAGCACCCGTTGACATTCTCAGGTGCTGGATTCGACGAGAGGCGAGCGGAGGAGGTTGAGGGCTTCATTCAGCAGGGTGCTGATGAATGCCTCTTCCTTGGAAGAGAACTCGTCAACGTCATAGGCGTCATCGGTGAACGAGTGCCCGAAGCGAACATCGGCTTCGTCTCGTAGTACGGCCATGACAACCCCCGTCTCGGCGACCAGGGTGGCCGCAGGCTGATCGTCGGCCATCCGCTTGCACACCGAGCGGTGAGCGTCCTCATCTAGCGAGACGATCACCAGTTGGTGGCCATTCGTGATGCCGAAGTGAGTCTCATAGGCGATGACGACGTCGATCTGGGACGGCTCACCTTCCGAGTAATCGGCGTCGTCGCCGTTCCCTCCATCGTCCAGGGATGCGGGGCTTGTTGCCGACGCATGATCGGCCAGCCAGCTCTCGAGATCGTCCTCGGTTGAGTCGAAGCGAGAGAAACAGACGACCTGGCTCTCGGCTGGGTCCTCGTGGAGGCCGGCGAATTCGACGAACCGGCGGGCTGTTTCGCTCGGCGACAGATCGGGTTCAGCCATCATGGTCAGAGCATCAGCCAGGCCCCCTTCCCGTACCGACATCACCGCCCCAACCGGGCGGTACTGGTCGCCTCCGATCTGGAGCAGTCGAGCGATCACAGTGTCGCCCTCGTCCAACACAGTCAGCGCCCGCCCCTCCAGCTTCACGACCGAGCCCTGGGACACCAAGCCTGCCGGCGGGCCAGAGCTCTCAGGGTCAGGGCTCTCAGGGTCAGATCCCGAACCGCTCAGGGCTTCGAGATCGACACGCTCGAGGTCGGGATCGACGCTGACCACCAGCCATAGCTGCCGCGGGGTCTGCAGCCATTGTTGGAGGACCTCAACCTCGTCGGCTGGGAGCAGCGAGCCCCGCCGCTCGATGAACTCTCGCATCTGGCCACCTTCAGCCAGGAGGATGTCGGCCACCGTGCCGAGAGCATCGAGTTGACGCAGTCCTTCTCGCCAGAGGTGGCTATCGCCGGGCCAGTCAGCAGGCCATGCCCACCAGTCGGGGATGCCACGGCTCTCGTTGATGGTACGGGCCGCCTTGTCATACAAAGCGATGAGGCGGTCGGAGAACGGCAGCGTCGAGGCCCCATGGCACCGCTTGAACTTGCGCCCCGAACCGCACCCACAAGGATCGTTTCGGCCAGCTCCAGAGCGAGCGGGGGCAGTGATGGCAGCGAGCAGATCGAGAAGCTCACTACCACTCTCGGCCGCAACGAGGTGATGGTAGGCCTCGACGTAGTTGCTCTGATCGAATAGCAACCAGCCGAGGGTGGCATGAGCCCGATCGAAGTCGGGGTCAATGGAAAGTGACTCACGCAAGAGCCGTTCGTTGACCACGAGATCCCCCGCGGCCTCCACCCCCAATGATTCGATCCACCGGCACCCAGCCCGATACTCGAGATCGACCAGCTCAGCGGCCTGCTGGACGAACTGTCCCAGGTCGTCCAGCCCCTCCTCGCCGTACTCATTGAGGACAGCGACGAAGGCCTGGGCCACATCCGGGTCCGACAGGTGTACCGCCGACGGGGTGGCCCCGATCGTCACGGCCAAGCTGCGGTCGCGGTCACACCACTTGCTGTAGTCGTCAACCACCGTGGTCAGATTCCGATTGCCATCGGCATCCAAGCGGAACCGGACCGAAGCCGCCCGAACGGGTGCGGTCGTCTGCCAGTTGTCCCAGTCGAACGAGGTCGGAGCGAGATGGTCGTCCCGAACCTGAAACCCCGCGGCCACAGCCAGCTCTTCCTGGGGAGGTAGGACGCCGATCCATGTTTCACGATCAGTTGAGAACCCATCGCGGATGACATCGGCGATCTCGATCGGGCCCATGATGCCGTTGCTGGCCCGATCGAAAGCGACGCTGAAGGCAGCCAAGATCTCGGTCGAAGGTTCCACCTCATCGACGACGGGGAGGAATTCGAGACCAGAAGCGGTGGCGGCCAGGCCGCACAACGCTCCCTGAGACAGGGTGGCGATCACCAATTCGAGGCCCTCGACCAGGACCTCCTCATCGTCCCTCGAGTAGTTGACGGCAACAGCCATCTCGTCGTCACCCAGTTGCACCGATTCGAAGTGGCGGATCAGGTCAGACCACTCACTGTCGTCGACGAGGACGCCACGTTCGACCTCGCTCTCGGTCAACCGGTGGGTGAAGGTGACCCCGTCATAGATGGAGTCGAGCCGCCAGAACAGATCGCCCCGCATCCAGATCAGGCGAGGGTCATCGCTCAGCAACCAGTCGAGCAACCCGAACGGATCCTTTGTCGGCACGGTGGGGCCCAGCTCGTCGACGAGATCGTCGATGGTCATCGGGTGCCGCAACAACTCGTAGGCCAACTCGGCGACGGTCTCGAAAGGATTGCGTCGAATATGCACAGTCGGCAGCCTATGCCTGGGGTCTGACAGTCAGGGGTCGATGTCGATCAGCTCGTCGGGATCGGGAGTGGGGCCAGCCACCAATTCCCAAGCTCCACCCCGCTTGACGAAGCGCCACCAGGTGCGACGACGAGAGAAGCGGAACTGGTCCGGTCCGACGGTCAGCCGGTTCTTGTCGACCCTCACCGAGGCCGCTTCCACTCCGCTCTCGACCAGGGCTTGGCGGGCCGCCGCCATGAGCAGAGGCTCGGGCGACCATGCAGGCTCATCGTGTGCGGCCAGCCCGGCTGAGCCCGCCACTCGCCAAGCGAAAGCTCGGCGAGCCAAGGCCCTAGGCGGCACCCCGGCCTGGTCGGCAAGCAATCTGAACTGGTCGGCGGCTGCCGGATTCGGCTCAGCGTCAGCCAGCAAGCTGGCGGCCCGTCGAGCCAGATCGTCGGAGGCCCTGAGGTCGAGGTGTAGGGCGGGGTCACCGGTCAGGGTGGCCCAGGCTCGTTCGGCAGCATCGACGGCCAGTGCCGTGATCCCATCGGTGGTGAACGGGGCTCCGGCCGGAGCCTCCACACCGATGACAGGCGGGCGGCCGGGATGGAGCCTCGGGGTGGGGACCGCTGGCAACGATCCAAGGGGACGGCGCCACGCATCCACGGCCCGCACACCGCGTTCGCTGCCATTGGGCCGCCGACGGGTAGCGGTCCCGGTCCCAGATCCGGCGGTGTCCCCATCCTCGCCTGATCGGCCACTGCGACCAGAGCGGAGGCGGCGGACACCAGCCAATACCTGCTCACGGTCGCGGCCTCGCAACAGCAGGAGGGCGAAGGGGTCCTGATCGAGCTCGTCGGCGACGAGGTAGCAGACTGCGGCCGAGTGCTTGCAGGGGTCGGCCCAGTCAGGGCACGAGCAGCGGGGCCGGAGCTCACCGGCGTGGGGCAACAGGCCGATCCCAGCGTCGGCCGCCACCTCGACCAGATCGGGATGGAGCTCACCGTCGAGGAGGGCGGCGGTCCGCTCGGCCCGGGCCACGAAGGCGGCGAGGAGGCGGCCCCACTCGTCGTCGTCGAAGGTGCGGAAGCGGATCTCGACGCGGTACGGATTCCGGCGGCTCCCGCTGACCAGGGCCCGGATCGAACCTGGCTCGCACTCGACCGCGGCCACATGGCCATGGCGGGCATAGGTCCGGCCCCGGGGTAGGCGGTTGGGATCGAGACTGGCCCGGTTCTCCAGGGCATCAACCCAGGCCCGGCCCCACCAGGTGGCCCCGAATTGGCGCGCCATCAGCGGCCTCCCTGCGAGGGCCCACCGTGGGCCACGAGGGCGGCCAGGTCATCGTCGTCCAGTTCGGAGATCCAGGCCTCGCCCCCGCCGACCACCTGATCAGCCAGGTCCCGCTTGGTGTTCAACAGGGTGGCAATCCGGTCCTCGATCGTTCCCTCGCAGATCAGGCGATGGATCTGGACGGGCTTGTCCTGGCCGATCCGCCACGCCCTATCACTGGCCTGATCCTCGACGGCCGGGTTCCACCACCGGTCGTAGTGAACGACATGGGTCGCTTCGGTCAGGTTCAGGCCGGTACCACCAGCCTTGAGCGAGAGGATGAAGACGTCGGCCTGGCCGGCCTGGAACTCATCCACCATGGCCTGGCGTTGGGTCAGCCCGAGCGAGCCGTGGAGGAACAGCACTCTCAGCCCTCTGGCATCCAGGTGGTTGGCGAGGAGGCGGCCCATCTCGACGTACTGGGTGAACACCAGCGTGGCCGCTCCCTCGTCGACCACGATGTCGAGCAGTTCACCAAGGGCATCGAGCTTGGCCGAACGGCCGACCAGAGGACCCGGTTGTTTGAGGTAGTGGGCCGGGTGGTTGCAGATCTGCTTGAGCTCGGTCAGCAGCTTCAGCACCAACCCCCGACGGTGGATCCCTTCCGCTTCATGGATGCGGTCCAGAGACTCATCGACCACTGCCTTGTACAGGGTTGCTTGCTCAGCCGAGAGGGGGACGATCCTGTCGGTCTCGGTTTTGGGCGGGAGGTCGGGGGCAATACCGGCATCGGTCTTGCGACGGCGGAGGACGAAGGGCCGGATCAGGGTCGACAGCCAGCTGGCAACGTCGGCGTCACCGTGGCGTTCGATGGGGATGGCAACCTCCCTCTGGAACTGGTCGAGGTTGCCGAGGATGCCGGGGGTTGTCCAATCGCAGATGGCCCACAGCTCGCTGAGCTGGTTCTCGACTGGGGTCCCGGTGAGAGCGAAGCGGACTCCTGCTTCGAGTCGTCGCATGCTACGGGCTGAGCGACTGAGGGGGTTCTTGATGGCCTGGGCCTCATCGGCGGCCACGATGCCCCAGTCGATGGCGGCCAGCTCATCGGCATCGCGGCGGACGACCCCATAGGTGGTGATCACGATCTCGTCGGGGGCGATGTCGTCGAGGGTGCGATCTCGCCCGTGGTAGCGGCGGACAGCGACGTCGGGGGCGAAGCGGACGGTCTCACGCTCCCAGTTGGCGATCAGGGTGGTGGGGCAGACAACGAGGGTCGGCTTCGCCTGTTCGCCGGCCGCCACTGGGTGGGTATGTATGTGGAGGTGAAGGGCCAGGAGCTGGATGGTCTTGCCCAAGCCCATGTCGTCGGCCAGGATCCCGCCAAGGCCCAGGGTTGCCATCTCGGCCAGCCAGGCCAAGCCGCGGCGTTGGTATGGCCGGAGCTGGGCCTTGAACCCTTCGGGTTCGGGCTGGTCGCGATCGAAGTCGAACTCGGCCAGGCGTTGACCAAGGTCGGCCAGGGGTCCATCGACGTCGGCTTCGATGGGCTCACCGTCGACCACCAGGGTCCCGCCCAGTGCGACCCCGAGGGCGGCACCGGGCGATAGGGATCGGGTCTGGCGGAGCCGTTCCAGGGTGGCAGGATCGGCTTGGATCCAGCGGCCCCGCATTCGAACTACTCCCCGCTTGGCCGCGGCCAGTTGTTCCAACTCGTCGGGGGTCAGGTCGACCCCGTCGATGCTGGCTCGCCAACCGAGGACGACATCGAGGCTCAGGCCGGCATCAGTCACTCGCTCGACCTGGGGCGAGGTGACGGTCGGTTTGACCGTGAGAGGGCTGAGGAGGTCGACGGGCCAGTGGACCCAGAGCCCGGCGGCGGCCAGGTCAGCGGCGACGGGTCCGAGCAGATCGTCGCACTCGTCGTCAGTCAGGATCAGGCGTGAGGGGCGGGCCTCCCGGAGGAGGCGATGAAGGGGAGGCCAGATACGGGCCGCTCGACGGAGGGTGAGCAGGACGGCGTCTTCAGCGTCGGCGAAGCGGGCCATGACCACATCGGGCGCATCCCACAGGTCTTCGGCCGAGAGCACCAGGCTGGGATCGTCGGCACTCTGCAACACCAGCTCAGCCGAGAATGGCTCCTCGTGACCGGTGGGCTCGCTCGAGGCAGGGCTGCCATCGAGATCGACGACGAGATCGATGACGATGTCGGGTGGGCAGAGACGGAGGGTTACGGCGACATCGTGTTGGGCCGGTCGGGACTCGTCGAACCAGTCGGTGTTTGCGGCCACCGGTTGGGGTTCGGAGGTGGCAAAGGTGAGCTGGCCGACGGCTTGGCTGGCGCCCCGGGTGCGGGGTAGGAGGTCGGCGATGGCGTCGCCGAAGGCACGAACCATGTCGATGGGATCGGCCAGGCGAAGGGGGGACCCATCGAGGGGCTGGCAATAGGCCTCTGGTGGGAGGGCAGAGGCCAGCTCGGCTTGGTGGCGCAGATCATCGGGATCCAGGGGGCCGAGGCGCCAGGTGTCATGGCCGTCGGGGGTGGTGTCGGGGGTGAGCCGGCCTCGGGCTACCAGGTCGAGGGCGAGACGGGCCGCCACCGACCAGGCCCTGACCGAGGATCCAACCGGGGCGTGCGGCGGGAGGGTGAGCAGGTCGATGAGGATCTCATCGAGGGGGACAATCTTGACCGGTACCGTTCGCCGCCGAACCACCTTGGTTGCCGGTAAGGCGAGGATCAGCTCCTCGTCGGCCAGCGGGTGACGGCCCCCTGACGACCAGAGAGCCATGGTCGTGTCGCGAGGCGGATCGGCGGGACACAGGGTCGCTTCCGATTCGAGCAGGACTCCGAGCTCAACCCCGTCATCGACCCCAGGCCGGCGGCCTCGACGGGCCAGCATCGACCCCATATCGGCCACAAGCTCTCGTCCCATCACCGCTACGGTCACGCCGGCCAACTCTAACGGCGCTCCTCCCCTTCTTTGGGCGACAATGGGGCGGTAGGGCAGCCCTGCCTCTGGCTGTCACATGCCCTCGCTAGGGTTGTGGCCGTGGATGTGAACCAGCAACATATTCGCCCCGTTGCTGACACCTACAGTCGACTGCGCCACCAGCATCCAGCCTGGCGTCTTCTCGCCTCACGGCGGGCGCCCCTGGTCATCGCCTGCCTGAAGCTCCTGTTCGACGGGGGTTCGGAGCGGGTCACGGTCGATGATGTCATCGAGCTCCTGGCCACCATGCTGGCCGAGCACGCCAACAATCCCGACTACGAGATCAACTCAGCCGACTACACCCGCCTCGCTCGGCGTGAGCTGCGGCTTCATATCAAGTCGAAGCTGCTGGTCGAGCGGGATGGGGAGCTGTCGGCCACCGATTCACTCCAGCAAGTGTTCCGATTCGTCGAGCGGATGGAAGACCGACTGATGAGCTCGACGGCGTCCCGCTTGGCCACCGTGCAGTATCAGATCGCCGATGTCACCTCTCGGCTCGATCCCGATCCAGAGATTCGGGCTGAACGGATCCGTCGACAGATCGCGGAGCTCGAAGAGGAGCTGGCCCGGGCCTCCGATGGTGACGTCGAGGTACTCGAAGGAGACGCCGCCGTCGAGGCCATCAATGAGGTCTACAGCCTGGCCATCAGCCTCCATGACGACTTCGGGCGAGTCGAGGACTCCTACCGGGCCGCTGACCAGGACCTCAGGGTGTCGATCATCCGTGATCAACAACACCGGGGGACGGTGATCGACCAGCTCCTGGAGGGCCACGAGACCCTGGTCGAAACCCCGGAAGGGAAGGTGTTCCAGGCCTTCTACGCCCAGCTCAACGAGACTGACGATCTCGAAAGGATGAGTCGCAACCTGAGCGACATGTTGGACTCAGTCGCGGCTCAGACTGCCCTGTCCCGCAAGCAGCAGACAGATCTGCGGCGGTTGAGGGGCCGCCTGGTGGGCGAGTCAAGCAATGTGGTTCGAGCCCGGGCTCGTAGTGAGCGCGACGTTCGCAACTATCTGCGGACCGGCCTCGGGGTGGAGCATCAGCGGGTCAGCCAGCTCCTCGATCAGATCTTGGAACACGCTCTTGATGTGGGCTGGGAGAGCCAGCGGGTCCGCCGCTCACCGTCACCGTTGCCCCCGATCGGCCCCGCCGTCGCCCTACCTGTTCCTGAGCGTCTCCTGATCAAGGACATCAACATAGACGAGGCCGATGCCCTCGACTTCCGTTCCCAATCAGTGGACCTCGACGATGTCGACAACGAGTTCTGGCACGCCCTCGATGGCCTCGACCGCCGTGAGCTGGCCCGCCAGACAGTGACGGTGGTTGCGGCCCGAGGGGAACCGATGACGATGGCCGAGATCGCAACCGTCCTCCCCCCAACGCATGACTTGGAGACGATCAGTGTGTGGGTCGAGATGGGGCACCAATCGATGGCGAGCTTCGACGACACCAGCGAAACGATCGACGTCGAAACGGCCGACGACACCGCCATCCGGTTCCGGGTGCCGAGGGTCGTGTTCGAACCTGAGTCACTGGTTGGGCAGGGTTGGGAGCTCTGATGGCTATCGAGGGGAATACAAGCAGGATCGATGAGATCTCTGCCGAACATGTCGAGCCGGGCACAGCGGAGGCGGTCAAGCGGTCGGTGCAGGAGCTGATGAAGCTCGGGGTGTTGTACGCCGAAACCAAGCCGAAGTTGTACCGGACTGTACTGGCCAGTCGAGATGAGATCGCAACCATCCTGGAGCCGCTCGATCTGGTGATGCGAGTCGACGAGGTGCGAGGCCTGGCCGTGCTGGCTCTCTCGCCCTTGGTGACCGAGCCGACCGAGGAACGACCCGAGCCGACGGATTGGAGCCATCCTCTGGTTCGGCGTCAACGGTTGACGCTGGCCCAGTCGCTACTGGTGGCCCTACTTCGCCGTCACTACGTCGACTACGAGCGGACCGGCTCCACCCTGGCTCCACTCAAGATCGCGGTGGAGGATCTGATCACCGAGCTACAGCCATACCTGGGCGATGCCGGAAGTGAAGCCGAAGAGCTGACCCGGGCCCGTCGCCTTCTCGATCAGCTCAAGGACCATGGGATCGTGTCGGGGATCGAGGAGGATCAGGTCACGGTACGGCCCTTGATCTGCCACCTGGCCGACATCGAATCGCTCAAGACCTTGCTCGAGCACTACAAGAACCTGACGAACTCAGCCTCTCTACCCGGACCCGGACCCGAGGCTGGAGATGGAGATGGGGCCGGGTCGGATTCGGACGAGAGCAGACCTGATCTCGATCTGGCCGGGTTGGCCCTGTCGACTGAACCGGCTCGGCGGAGCGAGGTGCGACAATGACCAACGGATCCGTCCCCATGTCCCTTGGTTTGGAGGGTCTGGGCGAGACTCTCGTCCTCGAACGAATCGAGGTCTACAACTGGGGTCCGTTCGCCCGACATCACACGGCTGAGATCGACCCTCGAGGCACCTCGATCATCGGGCCAACCGGCAGTGGCAAGACCACCCTCGTCGATGCCCTGATGACCCTGATCGTGGCTCTACCCAAGTACAACCTGGCTTCGACCGGGGGCCACGATAGCGACCGCGACCTCATGTCCTATGTGCGAGGGGTTGTCGGTCATGGCAACGAGTCGGGCGACGTTCGCCACATCGCCCGACCGGGGCGGACGGTAACCGGGTTGGCTGCCACCTTTGCCCGACCCGGGCGGAGTGTGACGTTGGCCGCCATCTTGTGGACGGATGGCACCTCGATGTCGGCCAACGATTGTAAGAAGAGGTGGCTGATCTATGAGGGCAACGAGGAGTCATTGGAGCAGTGGCTCATCATCCACCATGACGGGGGTGCTCGAGCACTGAAGGACCATTGCAGCAACCGGCCGCGGCTACACATCGAAGAGGCCAAGCGGAGCTATCTGGCTCGGGTCCGGCGGTTGTTCGACATTGGCGAGAATGCCTTCGATCTGTTGAACCGGGCGGCTGGTTTGAAACAGCTCGACAGTGTCGATCAGATCTTCCGTGATCTCGTGCTTGATGACAGCTCGGGGTTCAGGCGAGCGGCCGAGGTGGCCAACGAGTTCGACCAGCTGGCCGGGATCCGGGCCGAGCTGGAGATTGCCCGCCGTCAGCAGCGTTCGTTGCAGCCACTGGTCGCCCTCAACGATGACCACCAACGGGTGACAGCCGAACGCGAGGAGCAGGTCAAGCTGAAGGCCATCGTCGCCACCTGGTTCGCCCTGGCCGGAGCCCGCCTCTGGGGTGCACAAGTCGGCCAGTTCGACAAACAACTCGCTGCCCTCGAGGTTGACCTGGCCGAAGGTGCCGATCGGGTGGTAGCGCTGGAAGAGGCCGCCGAAACCCTCCGGTTGGCCTACCTCCGCCTCGGGGGCTCCGACCTCGACGCTCTCGACGATCAGATCGCCAGCCAAGAGCAGACGATGGCCGACCGGCAGCGCGACTACGACGATTACGTCCAACTCGTCAACCAGTTGCGGATCTCGGTCGACCTCAACGTCGACGAGCCTGGGGCCGATCCGACCCGGGAGGGGGTGGAGGCGGTCCACCAGGCCATCGGTCGGCTGCGTCCCCGTTTGGAGCAGCAGATCGAGGAGCGGGAGGCCCAGTTCCAGGCCGCAGCCTCCGCCGTTGGCACGGCCGATGAGGAGGCCAGGGCATGCCGGGAGGAGCGGGACCGGATTGCGGCCCGGCCGGACTCGAACATTCCCGGCCGCTATCAAGACTTCCGGTCGGATCTAGCCGACGCTGTCGGGCTGAGCGATGCAGACCTTCCATTCGCGGCCGAGATGGTGTCGGTCTCCGCGGGCCAGGAGAGCTGGCGAGGTGCCATCGAGCGGGCCATCGGCGCCCATCGACTACGGATCCTGGTTCCTGGCGAACGGCTCGATGAAGGGTTGGCCTGGGTCAACCATCGCGACAATCGGCTCCATGTACGACTGGAGGCGGTTCGGGCTGCGACCGGAGCTGGATCGAGGGAGGTTCGGGAGCCTTTCGTCGACAGCTTCCTCCACAAGCTCGATCTGAAGGATCATCCCTATTGGGCGACGCTGTGGGGGCTTTTGGTCTCGATCGACCGGCACTGCGTGGGTTCAGCCGAAGCTCTGCGATCGGTTGAGCACGGCATGACCGCCCAGGGGCTGCTATCGGGGCGTACCGGGCGTTTCGAGAAACGTGATCAGGAGCCACTGACCCAGGGGTGGGTGACCGGTTTCGACAACAAGGCCCGTCTGGCTGAACTGTCGGCTCGACTCGACGAGCTCGATCGTCTGTTGGAACGGGCCCGGGCCGACTATGAACAGCCTCGCCGCGAGCGTGACGGGTTCGTTCAAGGGGTGCAGCTGCTCGACCGGGTAGAAGGGTTCATCTTCGATCGCCTTGACCTGGTAGCGGCTCGGGGCCGGCTACAGACCTTGATCGAGCGTCGCTGTCGCCTCATCAACCCCGGTTCAGAAACGGCCAAGGCGAAGGACGAGCTCGATGCAGCCCATGGGGCGTTGGGTGAGGCGCGGCAGGCCCAGACCATGGTGTCGGCCGAGATCAAGGTGCAGAACGACCGACGGCTGCGGGCCGACGACCAGCGTCGAAGAGCAGCCCAGCGCGCGGGAACGGGGCTGACCGCCGACGATGCCGAACTGGCAGAGGAGCGACTGCCTGCTCTCGATGGGATTGAACCCGACGAGTTGCCAGCCGAGGAGCGCAGTTTGGCCGCCGAGGTCGACGAACGGATCGGAACCTTGCAGGAGCGTCTGGAGGATCTTGGCCTCCGTTTGACCCGGCAGATGGGCCAAGCCAAGAAGGAGGACACGGGCGAGTTGATCGAAGCCGGCGAAGAGCTTGCTGATCTGCCGGCCTACCTGGAGCGGTTGCAGGTCTTGACCGAGGAGTCACTACCGAAGCGTCAGCAGAAGTTCGTCGAGTACTTGAACCTGTCTTCTGATCAGGGTGTCTCGTCGTTGTTGGAGACGATCGAGGCCGAGGTCGATGCCATCGTGGGGCGGATCAGAGACCTGAACATGACATTGCAGAAGGTTGACTTCCAGCCGGGCCGGTATCTGGAGCTGCAACCGAATCGGGTGACTCATCAAGCTCTGCGCGATCTACAGCGGGCCCGCAAAGCACTAGCTGCTGCTCGCCTCACCGACGACCAGGGGGAGGCCCAGTACGCGGCATTGAAACAGGTCATCGGACTACTCCGTCAAGCTGCCGACAACCGAGCGACCGTTGCGGCCAGGGCCCTGCTCGACCCGAGGCACCGGTTGACGTTCAAGGTGGCCGTGATCGACCGGGCAACGGCAGAAACGATCGAGGTTCGTTCCAGCTCTGAGGGTGGGAGCGGTGGGGAGAAGGAGATCATCGCCAGCTACATCCTGACGGCGTCGTTGTCCTACGCACTGTCACCCGGAGGTGCTCCCCAGCCCCTGTTTGGGACGATCGTGCTCGATGAGGCATTCTCCAAGAGCTCACAGACTGTGGCGGCCCGGATCATCGAGGCTTTGGCCGTGTTCGGGCTCCACCCACTCTTTGTCACGCCCAACAAGGAACTGAGCCTCCTTCGGGCCAACACCCACTCGGCGATCCTGGTGAATCGGCGGGGCCTGGAGGCCAAGTTGACCGCCTTGTCGTGGGAAGAGCTCGACAAGAAACGGCCAGGGTCCGCCCCCATCGAAGAAGACGAGTCCATCATTGTGCTGGACGGTGCCCGCTCGGCGGCTGCGGGAATCGGCCCTCTACAACCGGTGGTTGAACGATGAAGTCACCAGTGGAACTAGCCCGCAGACAGGCTCAGCTCTGGACCAGCAACGAGGTTCGGGGTCGGCGCATGCTCGATGAGTCGGAGTGGCCGCTCGCTCTGGCAGTGCCCAAACCCTCACCAGATGCCGTGGCGCGCCGAGGGGCCGAGGTCCGAGCCCATCTCGACCAGTGGCGGGCCATCAAGGTAGGCCAGGTCGGATGGGAAGCGGTGACCTACCGGGCAACCGGGGTACCGATCGAAATCCCTGTCCGGTGGACGTTTGCCAGCGCTTCGGAGTGGATCGACGCCATGGACGAGCCATCGATTCGGGCTGAGTCCAAGATCTTGGAACGACTACTGGAAGTGGCTGACCCTCGGTACCACCAGCTGTTGGTGCGTCGGCTTTCGTTGCTGGTTCGCCGCGATCTCGAGGACGTGGAAGCGGCCCTTCGGATTGCGGATCTGGTGTCGCCCGGGTGTGCGGAAGGGGCACCCTTGCGAGCCTTGGCCCTGAGCGGTGTCGACACCAAGTTCTATGAACGAAACCGAGTCCTATTGGTGGCGCTGCTGGACGAACGTTTCGGGGGCACGGTCTCCAAGCAGGGATTGGAGACGTTTCTGGGAGCGGCTGGGCCCGATGGGCATTGGCTGCTGGTAGTCGATCTCGACGGGTCGCTGCTGCCCTACCGTCGAAGTCGTGTGACCGACATCGAGCTGAGCATTCGCGGGGTCCCTGGGAGTCGGTTGCTGGTAGTGGAGAACGAGAAGTGCCTCCACGCCCTACCGGCAGCCACGGACACAATCGCCGTTCTCGGGGGTGGCCTGAACCTGGGTTGGTTGGGGGCCAAGAAGCTCGCTGACCATCAGGTGGCCTACTGGGGCGACCTGGACACCTGGGGGCTCCGTATGTTGGCCATTGCTCGGATGGAGTGTCCGGACCTCACCCCTTTGATGATGGATGAACCAACGTTCGACGCAGCCTCGGATCGAGCTGTTGTCGAACCAGAGCTGGCGGAGCAGCCTGATGGGCTTTCCGAAGCTGAGCAAGCACTCTTCGCCCGTTTGGTTGGGCTCGAGCGGGGCCGCCTCGAGCAGGAGTTCCTGCCCCGCGATGTGGTGGCTCGAGCGGTAGCAGCGTGGCTCGACAACGTGGACACAGAAGGGGATCCATGATCCTCAGAGCAGGGCGGGGCAGACTGGCTGGGGAAGGAGTGACGTGAGATGAGCACCGCACCCAATCCAACTCTGGAAGCTGAAGAGGTCTGGCTATTCTCGGAGAAGACTGTCATCGAGTCGGTCGACTCACTCACTCGATGGGATGCGGAGAGGTGGGCGGCCGGCCATGAGCGTCGGCTTCCGCCTATTCGGTTGGCTGGATTGCAGGCATCACTGATGCAGGTTGCGATCAATGCTGAACGCGACCAATACCTGGATTCAGCATTCAAACGGATCGAGCGGGCCGTGACCAAGCAGCCATGGTCCGATCACCGGATAGTCGAGGGTGAGGCTACACAGGCGGTGAAGGAGACGAAGGCTGCCGTGGTCCGACTGGCCCAGTATGCCCTCGCGGCCGAAGTCCTTTCCGACGTGGTCGACCGGCTCTCCCCCCACCGCCAACAGCAGCTACATCTGGCCAAGGAGACCGTCGGCTGCGAGAGGCACAAGGGTGCTCCCCGCTGACGAGGATCGCAGAGGGGAGCGGGCCCGCGATACCTCAGAGGGATGTGACTTGTTCTCGGGCTAGCTCGAGGTTGCCACTGGTGGCTACGGCTTCAAAGTCAACCTCACCGTTCGTGGCCCAGGAGACGGGAAGCTCCTGGGTGAAGAGCAACCAGTCTCGACCTTCGAGGGCGATGAGCTCGAGGGGTATCTCCTCACCAGTGGTGTTGATGAGAGTGGCCTGATCGACGCTGGCATCGACACCGCCGAATACAAAGGGGGGCGCGTCGTCGCTGAACACGATCATTCCTAGCCACAAGAGATCCTGGCTGTCGACGGGGGACGCACTGCGCATGCTGATCTTGTTGTCAGCCGATGCTCGCAAGGTGACAGACGTTGCGAAACCACGTATCTCTTCGACCTCATAGTCGAACCGATCCATCTGCCCCGATCCCCACCTCACTGTGCCCGAAGCGAACACAATCGGCTCTGGTGAGGCCACCACTTCAGGTTCGAGGTCCGGTGGAGCCACGATTCGGGGCGAGTCCGAACACCCGGAGCACAGAGCAACGAGCAACAAGGCCCATCCAATCGACGCCCCCCACATTCGGCTAGTTGACTCTCAGCAAACGGGGCTCAGGTAGGGCCCAACGCAACGAGTTCTGCTCGCCTGGTCGGATCACACCGCGGTGTAGACATAGCCGGCCAGAAGCCCGGCCGCTACAGACAGGGCGACAACGGCTAGCAGCACCACGAACACGCGCCTCGTCGAGCTTCGCTTATCAACGACCACATAGTCCTGCTCGACCCGGGAAGCCATCATGGCGGCACGGTCATCGCCGAAGATGCTCGTCGAACCAGGATCCGCGGGGCCGGTGTCCTCACCGTCCGCTGCCACCTCCCCTACCAGCGACTGCCATTCACGATCGTGGCGCGCTCGTCCGGCCCAGGTAGGAAGTGGCTCGACTTCATTCGCGTCTTTGGTGCTCACCGGACCGCCCTCCAGAGACCTGGCCGCACGATCCATAGTGGACCTGCGCCAGCCGTCGTATGGTAGTACACAGGCGGCAAGGCGGGTACCGGGTGAAACATCGCACTGAGGGCAACGTTGGCGAGCACGAGCGCAGCATCCTGCTGCATCCAGTCGTTCTGGGTCTACTGGCGATCACGTTGTTCGGATTGAGCTTCATGGCCTTTGTCTTCCTCACCGACGATGGGTCCGTGAACGATGCCAGCGGCGCCGGCTTGACCACTGAGCCAGAAGAGGAAGCCCAGGAAGCGACTGTGACGACAGCCACCGAGCAAGATCCGGCGTCACCAACCAGTAGCGCCACTTCCACCGATGCCACCGAGCTCCCAACCCTGAGCCAGCCAGATGGAGCGTTCGTCGAAGCCACCTTGAATCTGGACGCCGGTCCCGGGCCAGGGTTGTTTCGACTGTCCGGCCGAGTGCCCGACCAGGAGACTGCCAGCGCCTTGCTGGCAGCAGCCGAGCTGTCCTACGCCCCTTTCGTCGAGTCCGACATCGAGGTCGACGAGACGTTGGGATCGGTCCCCTGGCTCCAGACAAGCCCACGCCTCATCGGACTTCTCCCCAGCGTTACCGATGGCACGATTCTTGTAGCCGACGGTGAGGTGCAGTTGACGGCGCGGTCACCGAATCCTCTGTACCTGGCCCGATTGGAGGGTGCGTTGACGCTCCTGAGCGGGATGCCAGTCGAGATCGTCGGCCAGACCATCACCGACCTGACCCCTCCCGAGTTCTACGTCGAGGTCGGCAACGGCAAGATTGCTCTGGAGGGGTTCGTGCCGTCTGAGGGGATTCGCCAGAGCCTTATAGGGGCGGCGGCGGCCGCTTACGGAGCCGAGAGCGTGACCAGTGAGCTCACGATCAACGAAGACACCTACGTCTCGTTCTGGATGTACACGATGCCAGGAGTCTTCCAGCTCTTCCTCCCATTCCCCAAGTATGAGGTCCAGGTGGTCAATGGGGTCCTGTCAGGGACCTTGCAGGGAGGCGTTGGGTTCGCGGTCGACTCGACGGCGCTCACCGAGCAAGCAGCCCAGGTCCTCAATATCGGAGCGGCGGTCATGGCTCGGGACATCTCGATCTTCATGATTGTCGAGGGCCACACCGATTCCAGCGGGCCTGATGCCTACAACATGGCGTTGAGCGAAGCCCGAGCTGCTTCGGTAGTTGCCTACCTCGAAGCGGCTGGGATCTCGCCCGATCGGTTGCAGGCAATCGGGGCCGGCGAGACCGACCCGATCGCCCCCAACGATACTGATGAAGGCAAGGCGCTGAACCGACGGGTGGAGTTCATCTTCGGCCCACCGCCCTCCAGTTAGAAGCGCTCAGCAACCGATTCTCGGTATCGCCCCTAATCGGTGGCAATAGCCTCGAGGATATTGAGACGACTGGCCCGGATGGATGGGATGATCGAAGCCACCAGCCCAACCAGAGCAGCGAGGACCACGACCACCGCCAAGGAACCGACGGGTGCCGAGAAGGTCGACACCCCCTCGTCGCGCAGAGCGAAGATGATGGCGTAGCCGAAGAACAGCCCCACTATCACCCCGAGCACGGCTCCGAACAGGGCCGTGATCACGGCTTCCCACCGGATGGTGGCCTGAACCTGAGAGCGGCTCATCCCAACAGCGCGCAGCAAGCCGATCTCCCTCGTCCGCTCGATAGTCGAGAGACGCAGGGTGTTGGCGATACCGAAAGCGGCGATGATGATGGCCAACCCAAGAAGGCCATAGATCATGTTGAGCAGGATATCGAGGCTGGCCGATTGGGTCTCGATGTACTCGTCGCGGTCCTGGACGGTGGCGTTGGGGTATGCCTCGGCGGCTGTGGAAATGGCCACCCGGGCTTCGTCGATACTGACCCCGCCGGCCAACCCCACGTAGGAGGCGAAATCGAGTTGCTCAGCTCCCGTCGACTCATAGAGACCGGTGTTGATCACCTGATTTCCAACCAGAGCCTCCTCGGTGTAGAGGCCAGTAACCGTCAGGCTTCGATCGATACCATCGGGGAAGAGGACCGAGAGGGTATCGCCGACCCCGACGCCGAGATCTTCGGCCTTGCTATCGAGGAGGAAGATGGAGTCGTCGGTCAGGTCGGCTGGGGTCCCTTCGATCACACCGATGTCGAACAGCTCGAACGCCGCGGTGGGGTCGACAACCGTCAAGAAATCACCCTGGCCTTCGACCTCGCCGATCCCGACCCGGATACCGGCGGCGACGTCGACCTCGGGCAGAGCCTGAAGCTCAGCGGTCAGCTTGGGGCTGAACCCGCCCCCAACACCGAACGAGCCGGAGTCGATGGCGAAGTCACCGACGAATTGCTCACCGATCGTGTCCTCGATCGAGGAACGGAGGGACGATGCAAGCACCGTCACCCCGGCCACCAGGGCCACGCCGATCGTCAGGGCCGACGCCGTGCGGGCCGTCCGCTTGGGGTTGCGCATCGAGTTGTCGCGGGCCAGCCTGCCGATCGGGCCACGGCTGAGCGCGATGGGCTTGCCCAGCAGCCGGGCCGACGGCCGAGCGATAGTGGGCCCGAGCACGAAGACCCCGATGAACATGACCCCGGCCCCGACTCCAGCCAGAGCGATCTCGGGGACCAAGAGTCCGAACAGGATTGCCACCGCTCCCAGGATCAAGATGACGAGCCCAACGGCAAGGCGAACATTGTTCCGCTGCCAGGGCTCGGCCGCCGATTCTCTCAGCGCCTCGACGGGGGCGATCCGGGCGGCCCGGATGGCGGGGAGCAGGGCAGCGGCCACCGTAACGAACGTACCCAGGATCAGGCTGACGATCACGGTCCGGGGCAACAAGACAAGGCCCCCCGAGGGCAGCTCCAGACCGAAGCCTTCGAGCATGGCCCGCAGGCCGTAGGACAGGGCGATGCCGAGTCCGACACCCAGGATTGATCCGATCAGGCCGACTACCACTGCCTCGACCAGCACCGAGCCCACGACCTGACCACGGGCCGCACCCAAGGCTCGAAAGAGGGCGAGCTCCCTGGTCCGTTGGGCAATGAGGATGGAGAAGGTGTTGGTGATGACGAAGGCCGACACGAAGATGGCGATCACGGCGAAGGCGGTCAGAAAGATCGTGAAGAAGCTCAGCCCGTCACGGATGGTGGTCTGGGCCTCCTCGGTGGCCTCGGTGCCGGTGATCACCTCGGTGTCACCACTGAGGATGGTGGCCACCCTGTCGGCTACCTCTTGCTCGCTCAGCCCCTCGGTGGCTCGGATGGCGATCCCGTCGAGCTTGCCTTCGGCCCCCAATACGCGCTGAGCCTCGGATAGCTCGAACATGGCTGTGGTGGCGCCCGCGACCGAACCCGAGTTTCCAAAACGGGCCACCCCGACCAACGCAAAAGTCTCACTGCCAACAGTGCTGAGGATCTGGACCTGATCGCCAATGGCCAAACCAGCGGTGTCGGCCGAGGTCTCATCCAGTACAACCTCACCGGGAGCAGTCGGGCCCCGGCCTTCGGAGATCGTGAACTGGTTCAGCTCATCGTCGTTGGTCCACGAGAAACCAAGCGTTGGCGGACCATTACCGGGATTGCCCAGGGGCTCACCCTGAGCGTCAATGATGGTTGCCGTGCCCTGAACGTACCCGTCGACGGCTTCCACCCCTTCAACAGCAGCCACCTCAGCCATGATCGACTCGTCGATTCGGGCTCTGACTGTGATCCCGAAGCCAACATCGATCGTCTCCGATGAGCGAACTTGGGCGTCGGTTGTCTCGAACACCGTGGCGAACAGGTCATCGAACGCTCGCTGAACCGAGTCGGTGAAGATCAGGGTGCCGGCCAGGAATGAGATGCCGAGAACTACGGCTGATGCTGTGGCGATCACTCGGCCCAGGTGACCGCGGATGGATTTGAAGCTGGCCTTCAACATGGCTCAGTCTCCCAGCGCCCGCATGGTGGCGTAGATCGAATCGGCCGTGGGGTCAGACAGCTCGTCGACGATCCGGCCGTCGCCCAGGAACAGGACCCGGTCGCTGTAGGCGGCGGTGTTCGGGTCGTGGGTGACCATCACTATTGTTTGGCCGAAGGTGTCAACCGCTCGCCGCAGGAAGTCGAGAATCTCGCTACTGGTAACGGAGTCGAGATTGCCGGTTGGCTCGTCGCCGAAGATGATGGCAGGCCGGCTGGCCAGGGCGCGGGCCACCGCCACTCGCTGCTGCTGACCACCCGACAACTCGCTGGGCCGGTGGTGCTGGCGGTCGACGAGGCCGACGGTGTCGATTACTTCGTCGATCCAGGCGTGGTCGCCTTTGGAGCCGGCCAGGTCGAGGGGGAGGGTGATGTTCTCCCTGGCCGTCAGGGTGGGTATGAGGTTGTAGGCCTGGAAGACGAATCCGATCTTCTCCCGGCGGATGGTGGTGAGGGCCTTGTCGGTGAGGGACGAAAGGGCCTGGTCACCGATGAAGGCTTCGCCCGAAGTGAGGCGATCGAGGCCAGCCATGCACTGCATCAAAGTCGACTTGCCCGAGCCCGACGGGCCCATGATGGAGGTGAAGCGACCCGCCTCGAATTGGACCGAAACGTCACGCAAGGCATGGACCTCGGTGTCACCAGAGCCGTAGACCTTGG
Source organism: Actinomycetes bacterium (assembly GCA_024227975.1). The sequence goes on along the minus strand of JAAETV010000357.1, from coordinate 2,444 downwards.
AGGCTTCAACTGCATGAGCCGCGGCCGTGGGTGCTGGGCCGGCCGGGGTGGGGTCGGTCGTTGGCTGGGTGTCAGTCATTGGTTCCCTCCTGAAGTCGCTCCTGAGCGGAAACCAGCAATCTATTAGCTGAACGGTCAAAACCGGGGCGCCGGTGACAAGGGACCTGGCCTGGTCCCGATCAGATCCGCCACATCGACGGCGGGAGCCACCGATCAGTTGCTGATTGGTTGGAGCTCGATGGAACGGACGATGAGGTCGCCGGTGCCGGCGAAGTAGGTTCGGACCTCGACCGCGCTTCCGGAGAGATCGTCGGGCACGGTGAACGTCCCGTCCAGCCTCATCTCCCCCGCCCCGGGCTCGATCGGGATAAGGGCGAGTTGGGTCCCCGATGGGCTGGCGAAGATGTCAACATAGCCCAGCTGCTCACCGGCGTTGCCCTCGCCGATAAGGCTGACGGCGTAGCTATAGGAACCTCTGAGCAGGTTCAAATAGGGACCGTGGCTGAGGAAACCTGGGCCATCGGACTCACCGGCTCGCCGTGACTCCCCGTCGATCACACCGATTTGAGACGGTAGTTCCGATGCGGCCCACACGGCCGGCTTGTCGGTGTGGTCGGTGGTCACAGCGGCCGCCACGACGAAGACAGCTGCGACCCCAGTGAGTACCCACAACGTACGTAGGAACTCGGTCGACCGGCCATCTCGATAGCGCCACCCCCAGGCGGCGACGCCGGCCACGAAGAGGATGTAGCCGGCATTGACCAGATACCGGTAGGCGAAGCGGGGATCGTAGAGGGCAGGCAAGAACCCGGCGATGGCGCCGTGGAATGATGGGTAGGACGACAGCCACAATCCGGGGGCATCGATGTTGTAGGCCCGGTTGTAGAAGTCGAACCGATTGAAAGTGAAGGTGGCATAGGTCGAGGCGTTGACGGCGATGAAGCCGAGGGCGAGATAGGTTCCGATCCTGGCCCTCTCCACCAAGCGGATAGTGCCGTAGACGGCCAGCGGCACGACGGTGACCGCACCCGACCAGGCGAACCTGCCGGCGAAGGAGGCACCCCCATACCAGTTGGGATGCAGAGCGTTCGGCACGACGAAGCTGGCGTAGGTCACCAACAGCACCACCCCTACCAACCGATAGCGGCGAACGAAGGGAACGAGGAAGGCGACGGCCAAGAGGTAGGCAGGGTTCTGGATGAAGATGCCTTGGAAGCGGTCGAGATGGAGACCGAACAACACCATCAACGAATGGCTGCTGTACTCCAATGCCCCGTCCTCGTAGGGGCCGAAGAACTGCCCGAAGGCCCAGAGGTTGTAGGCCCCCAGCATCAGACCAGAGACTGCGGTCACAATGGGATAGACGGCGGCCTGCACCGGGTCCCTTGTCTTGAGGTAGGCGCCGACGGCCAACCCACCGGACAAGATGACGGCGGCCGCCGCGAACTTGATCTGGAGCCAGGGCAAGAAAGCAACCGCAGTCGCCACCGGCAGCGCCATCACCAGCGACGCCCTGGGTGAGTAGCGGAGCTCGTCGGTTTCGCAGAGTGTCATCAGCCGAAGCCCGGCGTAGAGGGCGATGATTCCGGCCAGCAGATCGGGATAGATCTGATTCCCTCCAGCCAGAAAGGGTGCACCGCAACCGACGGCGACAACAGCCAGGGACCGGGCCTTGGTCGAGTCGGTGAAGAAGGCCGACCACCTCCAGGCCAGGGCGACGATCAGGCTCGTCGCCATGACCAGGAAGACCTTCACCCCGTTGGCCCCGGCCACCAGGAATGGGATCGAGACGAGGACCGGAAGGCCGACATTGTGCACGTTGTACAGACCATTCGGGCCGTCGACGGCGTGGGTGGTCGACGAGCCAACGGCGCTCCCGGGCGGAGCCAGCCCCGAGGGGTATATGGCATGGCTGTCGAACTCGCGCTGGTAGGCAGCGCTCTGCTCGAAGCTGTGGTCGTGGATGATGGCGTCAGCCATAACGAGATAGTGGGGCTCGTCACCGGTCACCGGGAACCAGTCGTTGTGGGTCCAGTTGAACAATGTGGCCAGGGCCAGGGCGACAAATCCCAACCAGAGGCCGAGCCCCGGCTTCATCACCAGCGACCGGTTCACAAGGGGAGCCGCTTGAAGACCGGGTATGGGATCGATCGGACCACGCCCATGATCAGCCTCCAGAAAGCAGGCGTGTAGACAGTGTTCCTAGACCCGTCGATGGCCTTCACAGCGCGGTTGGCCACCGCCGCCGGCTTCGCCCACAAGATCCCCTTGTCGAACTCGGCCGTCATGGGAGTGTCGACAAACCCGGGGCGGATATCGATCACGTGCACCCCGCTCGGCGCCAGTCGAATCCGCAGCCCGTCGAGCAGGGTCGAGACCATGGCCTTGGCCGATCCGTAGACATAGTTCGAGCGCCGCCCACGATCGCCGGCCACGCTGGTGAT
>JAAETV010000356.1 GCA_024227975.1 Actinomycetes bacterium | reverse complement strand
GACCTGGTCAAGTACTTCCCTGCCGGTCGAACTGGCCTAGGCCTGAGGGCAACCCGCCAGTGGGTAAGGGCAGTCGACGGGGTCAGCTTCGACATCGCCGAGGGCGAGACACTCGGCCTGGTCGGCGAGTCGGGATGTGGCAAGTCGACAATTGCCAAGTTGTTGCTACGCCTCGAGGATCCGACATCGGGACGGATCATGTTCAACGGGTCCGACGTGAGCACCCTCAAGGGCAAGAGCCTCCTGGCCTACCGGCGCGCCGTCCAGGCCGTCTTCCAGGACCCCTACTCATCGCTCAGCCCTCGCATGCGGGTCCGCGACATCATTGGCGAGAGCCTCCGCATCCACACTGATATGTCGAAGGCCGACAGGGCCGACAGGGTCGCCTCGGTGCTCGACATGGTGGGCATGCGACCAGAGGTCGGGCGGCTCTACCCCCATGAGTTCAGCGGCGGCCAGCGCCAGCGCATCGCCATCGCCAAGGCCCTGGTCCTCGACACCAAGATGCTGGTGCTCGACGAGGCCGTTTCCGCTTTGGACGTGTCGATCAGGGCCCAAGTGATCACACTGCTGAAGGATCTCCAGCAGGAGCTGGGTATCGCCTACCTCTACATCGGGCACGATCTCGCTACGGTGTCGTATCTCGCCGATCGCGTCATGGTGATGTACCTAGGCAAGATGGTCGAGCTCGAGGAGGCGGTGGCCCTCGTGGCCCGGCCTCTCCACCCCTATACCGAGGCCCTGTTCACCGCCGCCCTACCGGCCCACCCTGACGACCATGATCACCAGGCGACAGCCGAGCAGGCAGCCGCCGAAGTTCCGAGTGCACTCGCTCCTCCCTCGGGCTGCCATTTCCATCCGCGCTGCCCCCATGCCATGGAGGTGTGCTCATCGGCATATCCCGAGATCGTCACTCTCGAATCGGGGCGACGTATCGCCTGCCATCTCCATCCCGGGCCAGAGTCAAGCTGACTGGGCTTGCTGATCCGAGTCCTCCTGGACTCCAGACATCAGCAGGCCGATCGCTTGGGGGTTGGCCTCACTACGTGGGATCTCGCCCATGACCACGCCTTCGAGTAAGACGATGATGCGGTCCGAGAGCTGGATGATCTCGTCGAGGTCCTCCGAGATCAGCAGGATGGCGGCCCCATTGCGCCGCTGCTCGAGGAGGCGCTCATGGATGTATTCGGCTGCCCCGATGTCGACCCCTCGGGTCGGTTGGGCTACGACCAGTACGTCGGAGTCCTGGGAGAACTCACGGGCAATCACGACCTTCTGGATATTGCCGCCCGAAAGGTTACCCGTCGGGGTATCCAAGGTCGGGGTCTTGACTTGGTAGTCAGCAACCAGCTGGTCGCAGTGCTCCTCGATAGCGGACTGGTTGAGAAGCCCTCTCCTGGAGAAGGGTTCCTGACCGAAGTCGACGAGCATGAGATTCTCGGCCACCGTGAACTGGGCGATGGCCCCGTCGCGCATCCTCTCTTCGGGCACATAGGACAAGCCATGAGCCCGCACTGCTTTCGGGGTGTGGGTCACCACGTCGGTGCCGTTGAGGGCGATGCGCCCGGACCGGATGGGGCGGAGGCCGAAGACAGCTTCAGCCAGCTCCCGTTGCCCATTGCCTGACACCCCGGCGATACCGACGATCTCATTGGCCCGAACCGAAAGCGACAGCCCCTTGATGGCCTCATTGCCACGATCCCCACCAACACGGAGGGTGTCGATGACCAGCTTCTCGCCACCGGCATCGATGGGAGTCACCTTGCGAGTCAGTTCGACGGGACGGCCCACCATCAGCTCAGCCAGGCTCTCTCTGGTTGCCTCGTCTGGGGTGGTGTGGCCCGACACCCGACCGTCGCGCAAGACCGTGATCTCATCCGACAGCTCCATGACCTCATGGAGCTTGTGAGAGATGAAGATCAGGCCCTTGCCGTCAGCCGTCATCTGGCGAAGGGTGACGAATAGGTCGTCGACCTCGGATGGGGTCAGAACCGCCGTCGGCTCGTCCAGAACCAACAACCTGGCGTCGCGGTAGAGGGCCTTGAGGATCTCAGCTCGCTGCCGCTCGCCGACAGCCAACTGCCAGATCAGGGCATCGGGGTTGACGTGAAGGCGATAGCGCTCCGCCACCTCGGCTAGGTGCCTCTTGACCGGCCCCATGTCGCTGAGACCCCGTCGACCCCCGAGCCCCAGGGCCACATTCTCGGCCACCGTGAGCGTAGGGACCAGCATGAAGTGCTGATGGATCATGCCGATCCCGCGCTCGATGGCATCGGACGGTGAGGTGATTCTCACCTCTTGACCGTCTAGCTCGATGGTCCCCTCATCGGGCCGGTAGAGGCCGTAGAGGATCTTCATCAGCGTGCTCTTCCCCGCCCCGTTTTCACCGAGAAGGGTGTGTACCTGACCAGGTGCCACTGCCAGATCGACGCCGTCGTTGGCGACAACGCCCGGGAATCGCTTCGTGATCCCCTTCATCTCCAGCATGACGGAAGGGTCGCTGGGCACCCGGTCAGGCATAGGGACTACTCGACTCCGGTGGTGACCGAGCCGTCAGCAACACCAGCCGCGGTCGCTTCGGCCGCTTCCTGGATGGCGGCGTCGAGGCCATAGGCGTCGTTGAACTCGATGGTGAGCCCACCGTTTTCCAGGGTGGCGGTGTAGACGGTGCCGCCCAGGGTTCCACCCTCGATGGCTTCGATGATCTCCTCCAGCAGGACCTCCCAGTGGTAGACCTGGGAGGCGACGACGATGTCGTCACCAAGGGCGGTCTGATTCGACTGGGTGCCGAACCATGGCACCCCCTCGTCACCAGCGACACCGGTTGCGCCAACCACCATCTGAGCCGTGCCGGTCAGGGCATCGGCACCGTTTGTGATGTGAGCGGCGGCAGCCTCAGCAGCCAGGGCGACGTCGCTGAACGACTCGATGTAGTTGACGTTGACATCGATGGCGTCGTCCTGAGCGGCGACCCCATTGACGAAGCCGTCGACATAGAGCTTGGCGTCACCGACCTCGATCGGACCGATGACCCCAATCACACCACTCTCGCTGAGCTGAGCAGCGATAGTGCCGAGCACATAGCCACCCTGATCGGAGCGGACGGTGTAGGAGTTGACGTTGTCGATACCGAAGGTGTCAGCAGCTGTACCCCAGGCAAAGGAGACCTCGGGGTAATCCGGGGCAATCTCCTGGAGGGGACCCCCGTACTGGGAACCATGAGCAATCACCAGATCAAAGCCGTCCTCGGCGTAGCCACGAATGGCGGCAGCCGCGTCCTCGACTATGAAGGTCCCGTCGGTGATGTCGACCTCGATGGTGTGGTTCTCACCGACAGCATCGACAGCATCGACCATGCTCTGGGTGAAGGCCAGGTCATTGGAAGCACTCGGGGCCACGATGGCGATCCGGAAGGCTTCGTCTGGCATCTCCTCTTCGCCTTCGCCTTCGTCCTCCCCATCGTCGGCAGCTGCCTCCGTTGTTTCGGTCGAGTCGTCGGTAGCCGTCGTCTCGGTGGTCTCTGAGCCCTCGTCGGTCTCGGTGGTGTCGTCGTCCGAACCGCAAGCCGAAGCCACGAGGGCTAGGGCCGCAAGAATGGCGATCAGCAAACTGATCGGATTGCGTCTGGTCATTTTCGTTTCTCTCCTCCGTGAAACACGGTGTTGATTTCCAATCACGCTGGCATTCAACCTGCACGATCGAAGGGCTTGGTCAACGCTGCGGGCGCCCCAATGCGGCGGCTAACGACAACAAGCACCACAATGGTCAGCACCGCCGGTGCCATTGATGTCAGGGCCGATCCTGCCCCAGAGACGATCCCAAGCGTCTTCCACTGGAGCACGGTAGCGGAAACGATGCCGAACAGTAGGGCACCCCCCATTACGCCATACATTCGCCACGCACCAAAATAGACGAGGGCAACAGCAATGAACCCCTGGCCCGACGTGAGGTTCTGTTGGAAGATACCGATCTCGAGGGCAAGGGCGGCCCCGGCCAGACCGGCCAAACTGCTACCGATCAGGATGGTTGCGGTCCTGGTGCGGTTGACACTGACCCCCAGGGTGTCGGCCGCCTCGGGGGTTTCTCCAACCGCTCGGATATTGAGCCCGAAGGTTGTCCGATTCATGACAAACCAGAGAATTGGGACCAGGAGGAAGGCGACGTAGACGAGTGGGTTGTGTCGGAAGAAGAGCTCACCGAGATGGGTCACATCGCTGAGCCAGGGAATGGAGACCTTGGACAAACCATCGATCGGGGTTGGGGTTCCGACCTGGCGCTGGAACAACAGGTCAGTGAACCCGAGCCCGAAGAGGAAGATCCCGATGCCGCTGATGCCCTGCTCGGCGTGGAGCACGATCGTGATGAAAGCATAGATGATGCCCATGGCGAACCCGGCTCCCAGCCCGGAGATGATCCCAACAATGGCACTCCCCGACTGGAGGGCTCCGTAGTAGGCGCCGTAGGCCCCGATCAGCATCATCCCCTCGACCCCGAGATTCAGGACGCCACTTCGCTGGCCCATGGTCTCGCCCAATGCCGCCAGCAGGAACGGGGTGGCCAGGCGGATTCCACTGGCCAGGGTGGCCACCAGAACCGAAATGGTGAAGAACTCGCTCATGCTGTACCTGCTCCCCTGGCCCCCGCTTCGACCCAGGCTTGAAGCCGACTCTTGAGTCGGAAACTCCCGACCACGAACACGACAACCACCCCATTGAGGGCCACGATCAGGGCCGCCGGCACCTGAAGCTCGCGCTGGAGCTCAATCCCGCCGGTCAGCATGCCACCGAACAGGAACGAGGCGGGGATGGTGAGCAGAGGATGGAGGCCACCGAACAGGGCGGTCACGATCCCGTTGAATCCTGCGTTCTGGGTGAAGGCTGCTGCTCCCCCTTCACCGATGAGACGGTGGGACTCGCTTCCGAAGACCAGAACGGACCCCGCCACTCCAGAACACGCTCCTGAAATCGCGAGGGCTTGGACGATGCTGCCCTTGACCGCCATACCCGCGTAGCGGGAAGCATCGGGATTGTGACCGACGGCCCGAAGTCTGACGCCGGCGGCACTCCTGAACAAGAGGTAGTACCCGAGGATGGCAACCGTGATGGCGACCACGAACCCGAGATGGAGCCTTGTCCCTCCGGGCAGGAGGGGCAGGTCAGCGTTCTCGGTCAGTCGCTCGGTTTGCTGGATGCGGATGGCGCCCTCCTCGATGAGCAAGTCCTGGAGGAGGAAGCTCATGAACTGGGCAGCCACGATGTTCATCATGATGGTGCTGAGGATCTCGTTGACCCCGGCGTAGGCCTTCAGCGCTCCGGGGATCGCACCCCAGACTCCCCCGCCGAAGGCACCGGCCAGCAAGACCAGAGGAACCAGTATGACCTGTGGGGTATCGGGAATGGCGAGGGCGGTGACTGTCGAGGTGATGGCGCCAGCGATGATCTGGCCTTCACCTCCGATGTTTATCACTCCGGTCCGGAATGCGATTGATATCCCGACCCCGACCAGCATGAGGGGCATGGCCTTGATAGCAGTATCAGCGGCATTGTCCCAGCTGCCGATAGCGCCCCCGATCATGGCTCCGTAGCCCTGTAGGGGGTTGGCTCCGACCGCCCCCAACATGATGGCACCGACAGCGAAGGCAGCCAGGACCGCGGTCAGCGGAACGACCAGTCCAACCATGGGTCGGGCCAGGGTCTGAGCCAGCGACTGGGAGCTCCCGTCGATGGTTGTCGTCATTGGGTGTTCCTGCTCATGAGCGGTGCAACCTTGACGTTGAATTGGCTCGCAGTCAAGCACGTTGCTTGCCAACGAACACCCGATGACCTCACGACATCTCCAGTACGGCGAAGAGTCGTTGGGCCTGCTCTGCGGCTTTGGCCCTGATCTCGGCCCCGTCGACCAGGGTCGTGGAACCGTCCGAGAAGACCTCGACACCGCCCACCTCGACAGTGTGGGGCCGGATCGAGGTGGTATAGGCGAGGTGCCAGGGATCGACGGTTGGGTATGACCAGGTCACGACATCGTCCAGGGCCTCGGGGAAGAGCTTCCACCCCGTCTCCAGCCAGCGCCAGGGGGTCTCGGGGGTCGCTAGCAGATCGTCTTCTCGGGCCCGGACGAAGGCCAGACGGAACTCGTCGAGCATGTCGGCCCCGATGCCGTCAGTTCCCAGGGCAACCCGATTGTGAAAGCGGGCCGGTCGGCTGTAGCCGACGGCATTGTTCATGTTGGATCGGGGGTTGTGGATGATGGTTCCCCGGAGGTTGTGGTCGTCGGGGAGGAGGACGCCATGAACCAGCAGGCACTTGTCGGTGGTCATCCCCTGAAGCCGATCGACGGCGTCGACATCATCTGGGCCTTCGCCTACGTGGATGTGGACTCCGACCCCATGGTTCGAGGCCAGTTCAGCCGCTGCCACCAGAGTGTCGTTGGTGCAGGTGAAGGCGGCATGGACCCCGACCAGACCTCGGCCGCCGGCCGACAGGTAGCGATCGTTTTCCGCCAGGCCCCGCTGGGCCCCTTCGGCCCCATGACGGTCGGTGACTCCATAGCTACAGCTGACTCGTACCCCGACTTCGGCACAGGCGGCGGCGATGACGTCGAGCGAGCCCTCGATGGCATTCGGTGACTCATGGTGATCGACGATGGCGGTACAGCCCGCTTCCAGTGCCTCGAGAGCCCCGAGCTTGGCCGACCATTCGATCATTTCCAGATCGAGAGCACAGTCGAGACGCCACCACAAGAGCTCGAGAACTTCGAGAAAGGTCGTGGGATCCCGGGGCAGAGCCGGCATGCCTCTGGCCAACGCGGAGTAGAGGTGATGGTGAGCGCAAACCAACCCCGGCGACTGATTGGCACCCAGAGCTGAGCCCGCTGTATTCACTCGGCGGACGATACCACTAGTGGGTTAACAAAAGATCAAGAATGCAGGATCAACACCAAACAGCTACCCCTGACCGCGATCCAGCACTGGCCCAGTGGGGAGTTGCTCCCCGATCAGCAGCTATCGTTGGCCCATGGCCAAAGGACAACTCGAAGTTCTTGTCGAACCGTTCAAGGAGAATGAGCCGGGCCCTCATGTTGCCGCCACTCTCGACGCCCTGACCGATGCCGGGCTAGAGGTCGATATGGGCCCCTTTTCGACCACCGCCAACGGCGAGTTGACAAAGCTGGTCGGTGCCGTCCATGCCATGCTCCAATCGGGATTTGATGCCGGCGCGAGCACGATCCAGATCCGCCTCACCCGCATCGATGACTGACACGACTGAGGAGTTCCTTTCCGCCCTCCGAGCTGTGATCGAGCCGCTGGGGGCCAGTGTCGTTCGGCCTAGATCGTCACGCCCCGGCGACCAGCCAGTCGTGTGGCGGGGCGAAACAGTCGCCTACCTCCGCCTCACCGATCTCCACGGGGTGCTAGAGCGGTTCACGGCCGCCATCGAACGGGAATTCGGGACAAAGCTGGCCAACATGACCAGGACCCAGAAACAGGCCGCGGTCCGTCGCCTCGACGAACAGGGCGCCTTCCTCCTCAGAGGGGCGGTGGAAGACGTCGCGGGCTGGATGGGGGTCTCGAAGGTGACCCTGTACAGCTACCTCAACGCCATCGAGAGGTCTCGGGCCGACGGCCCATGACCCGAGGCGGCCTGCTCCTGACCCTGCTGCTCATGGTCAGCGCCTGCACATCGACCACGACCGAGCCGCCGCTACCGGAAGGAGCGGCAGCCGATGTCGAACGGGCCGTCGACGACGTGGTGGCCAAGATCGGCGAGTCGACGAATCCCGTCGACCCGGCCGCGTTCGATGCCATCGCCCGCCACGACGACATCCGGCTGGCCTGGATCGTGGCCGACATGGGCCAGTTCGTCTTTCGAGGCGAAGCATTCGAGTCCCTGGTGCGAGCGGCCAATGCCCTGACCGGGGGCGACTACACCGGTCGCACCGTCTGGAAGGGGATGAGTGATCAGCTGATCGCCGACGACATCCCCCAACCCCCGGGCTATGTCGAGTGGAAACGTGAACTGCTGATCACGGTCGATGTGACCTGGGTCCACTTCTTCAACGACCCCGATGCCGACATCGACTGGCGTCTGATCACCTTCGGCGGGGTGCTGGCCGACAACCGACCCATGGGGTCGACCGAGTCCTGCGCCTGCATCGCCGGGCTGGACGATCCACCCTCGATCCCGGCCGCCGACGGCGACTGGTACCCCGATCATCGGCCCGTGCTCGGGGTGGAAGTCAACGGTGAATTCCGGGCCTATCCCCTGAACATCATGGAGGTCCACGAGCTGGCCAATGACAGATTGGGAGGCCGGCGGATCTCGCTGACCTACTGCACCCTGTGCCGCTCGGCCGTCGCCTTCTTCGTCGACGACCTCCCGGCCGACATCCCGCCACCGGTACTGCGAACCTCGGGCCTGCTCCGGCGCTCGAACAAGCTCGTTTTCGACCGCGAATCGCACTCCCTCGTCGATCAGTTCACCGGCCAGGCCTTGTCGGGGCCGCTACGCCAGGCCGGCATCACCCTCAACCGAATCACGGTCGTCACCAGTACCTGGGCTGAGTGGCGTGAGGCCCACCCTGAGACCACCCTCATGGCCGGCAAGGACGCCAACGGGGCCAACTACCCCCTCGATCCCCTCGGTGAGCGTGATGCCGCCGGTCCCATCTTCCCCATCGGCGATGTCGACGGAACCCTGTTCGCCAACCAAGCGATCATCGGCACCATCATCGATGGGACGAACACGGTGGCCTTCCCCCTCGATGCCGCCTTGGAAGCGCTGGAGCGAGGTGAGACGGTGACCCACGCCGGGGTCACGGTGGTCCAAGACGGCTCGGGGCTGCGCCTGGTCGACGACCAGGGTGTCGACCAAGCCTCCAGCCAGGCGAGCTGGTTCGCCTGGAGTCAGACGTTCCCCCAGACCAACCTGTGGCCTGGGGGAACGTCGGAATAGCTACCTTCTACTCAGCCAATACTCAGCTGGTACTCAGCCACTACTGGTCCAACCAGGCGCTCTCCAGGCCAGTGAAGCCATAGCCGGGCGGGGTACCCGGTGGGTTGAAGTTGCGGACCCAAGGCTGGAGCTGCTTGCGCTGGATGTGGGTCCAGATGGGAATGGGCGGAACCGCATTGTCCAGGATGTACCGCTGGATCTCGAACAGCTTCTCCCGGCGGGCATCAACGTCGGTCAGCTCCAGCTGCTCCTCGATCAAGGCGTCAAGCACAGGATCGGAGTAGCCTGTCCAATTCCGGCCGCCTCCAGTGCTGTACTGGCCTCGGATCCACTCGTCGGCCTCCTGGAACGGGGTCTGGGGGCCGAACTGGATGTCATAGTCACCGTCTGGCCAAGCCGCGGTGAAGTACGTCCCGTAGTCGAGGGTCTCGATGCTGACGGTGAGACCAAGGGCCTCCAAGTCGGCCGCTAGCCACTCGGTCTGGGCCACATAGGCTGGACCATACCGATCGGTGTGGATCAGCCGGACCTCGAAGCCGTCTGCATAGCCGGCGTCGGCCAGGAGCTGCTTGGCCCCCTCGAGGTCATAGGCCAGCGCCTCGGCCCTCTCGTCCTCGGGGAGCACGAAATCAAGAATGTTGACGTTCATCGGACCGGAGTAGGTACCACCACCGCGGATGGCATCGCCCATCCCCTTGCGGTCGATGGACATCGTGATGGCCCGACGCACATCGGGGTTCTGGAACTCCGGCCGATCCATGTTGAGAGACATGATGGTGGTCGAGCCGTGGAGCCAGGCGAAGTACTGGCCCTCCGGATACTCATCGGCCAGCTGCTCCTGAGCCTCGATGGTGAGGTCAGCGTCGGAAACGTCGAGCTCGCCGGCTTTGAAGGCAGCAAGGGCAGCATCCTGGTCGCTGATGATCACCAGTCGCATACCGTCCAGGTATGGGAGCTGGACCCCGTTCTCGTCGGTCTTCCAGTAGTCGGGGTTGCGCTCGTAGACGGTCTCGACGTCGACCTCACGTTCGGTCAACATGAAGGGCCCGGTGCCGATCGGCTTGGCGTTGACATCGTAGCCACTGGTCTCGTCGAAGGCCTCCTGGGGCATGATCCACATGTGATGGTTGCCGAAGAAGTTCGCCAGTGGTGAGAACGGGGCCGAGAGGTTGAACTGCACGGTGTGGTCGTCGACGGCCTCGATGCTGTCGACCCGGTCGAGGAACGAGGCCTGGAAGCCACCTTCCTTGTAAGCGTCCATGGTTGCCACCACGTCGGCGGCGACGAACGGACGTCCATTCACCGGCTCGACGTTCTGCCACACAACCCCTTCTCGGAGCTTGACGGTGTAAGTAAGGCCGTCGTCGCTGATTTCGGGGAAGTCGACTGCCAGCTCCGGCTCGAGCTTCTGCTCATAGTGAGCGATGTCGGGCCCGGAGGCAGGAGCGTAGAGCCGTTGGTAGACGGGACCAACCCGATAGTGCAGGTGATAGGTCGATGACACCCGGGGATCGAGTGACGCCGTGTCGGCCCGCCAGTGGTGAATCAGGACGCCGCCAGTCTTGGGTTCCTGGTTCGTGTAGCGCTGGTCATTCAGAGCCAGGACAAGGCTGTCGGCGTTGCGGGTGCTGATGCCCTCGGTGTCGATGGCATCCTCATCGGATTCACCGCCACCTGCATCCTCGGCAACATCGTCACCCGACTGATCGGCGTCAAAGCTCTCGTTGTCGTCGGCCTCGACGGTCTCATCATCATCGGTTGCCTCATCATCATCGCTATCACTTCCGCATGCGGCCGCGATCAGCCCGAAGGCCAATAACAAGGCAAAGAATTTGTACAACTTCGATCTGTTGTCTCGTATCAAGACGGTTCCTCCCTATTCCCCATTGTTTTGACGCGCTCACCAAGCTGGGCCCGCTAGCGCGCGTTCGGCATCATCGGACCAACTTGGGGTCTAGATGGTCGCGAAGTGCATCACCGAACAGATTGAACGCCAAGACTGACAGTGAAATCGCCGTTGCCGGGAACAATAACATCCACGGGAACAGTCGAATCCACTCCTTGGCATCAGCCACCATGCGACCCCAGGACGGGTTCGGGGGCGGAACACCCAACCCGAGGAAGCTGAGGGCGGCCTCGGCCACGATGGCGTTGCCGAAACTGAGACTGGCCATGATGATGATGGGTGCCATCAGGTTAGGCACCCCATGGCGGGCGATGGTCCGGAACGGTTGCGATCCAAGCGCCTCAGCCGCTACCACATAGTCGGATTCCTTGATCCGCAGCATCTCGCCACGGGCGATCCGGGTGAAGCGTGGGGTGTAGACGACGACCAGGGCCACCACCAGATTCTGTAGCGATGGCCCGAGCAAGGCCACGATGAACAGGGCCAGGATCAGGACCGGGATCGACATGATGGCATCCACGATCCGTTGCAGGATCAGGTCGACCCAGCCACCGAAGTAGCCGGAAACACCGCCGACGATCACCCCGATGAAGGTCGAGAAGAAAACCACGGACCCGGCGACGACAAGGCTGATCCGGCTGCCGTAGATGATGCGGGCAAAGACATCTCGGCCCAAGTGATCGGTTCCGAAATAGAAGGTTCCGTTTGGCGACGCCTTGATGTCGCGCCGGTTCTGGATGGTTGGTTCGAAGCTGGTGATCAGATCAGCGAAGATGGCGAACAGAACCAGCAACACGATGAAGCTCAGGGCGGCCAGGCCCAGAGGTTGGCTGCGGACGAAGTGACGGACGCTGGCTTTGAATCGGGCCGACGGGCTGTTCTCGCGGGCGGAGTCGTCGACAAGGGGGTCATCGGCATGGAGATCGTCGGGGGCCCTCTTGGGATCGGTAGCGCTCGTCATGACGTCCTCACGAAGTCCGGATTCGGGGGTCGACGAGGCCGTAGGCCAGATCGACAAGGATGTTGACCAGGATGAACAAGGCGCCGTAGACCATGGCCGCGGCCTGGATGAGTGGATAGTCGCGAGCCCCAACCGACTCGAAGACCTGGCTTCCCAGCCCTGGGAGGGAGAACATGTTCTCCAGAATCACGGTGCCGCCGAGCAGGGCCCCGAACTGGAGACCGACCAGGGTCAGGATTGGGATCAGGGAGTTCCGGAAGGCGTGCTTGGTGTTGATCAGCTGCTCAGTCGCCCCCTTGGCCCGCACCGTTCGGATGTAGTCGGTGCCCAGTACCTCCAACATCGAGCTGCGGGTCATGCGGGAGGTGGCCGCCCCAACCGAGAGCCCGAGGGCGATCGCTGGGAGCAGCATCTGCTGGAAGTTGTTCCACGGGTTCTCCCAGATGTCCTGGTACGGGAATGGAGCGGCGTAGTTGAACCAGAGGGAGAGGTAGGTGATCATCAGCACCCCAACCAGGAAGTTGGGCACCGATAGGCCTAGGACCGAAACCACCCGGAGGAATCCGTCGGAAGGCTTGCCCCGGCGGATGGCACTGATCATGCCGGTCAGGGGACCGATGGCCATGGCAACGAAGATGCTGAAGAAGGCCAGCTCGAAGGTGACGGGGAGGCGTTTGGCCAGGATCTCGGTCACCGGTCGACGATGCTCGAACGAGTTCCCGAGGTCACCCTGGATCAAACCTCCGAGCCAGGTCAGGTACTGACGCCAGGCGGGCTTGTCCAACCCCAGTTCAGCCGTGAACTGGGCTACCTGCTCCTCCGAGACGGTGGCGTCGGCCAACTGGATCTTCACTGTGTCACCGGGGACAGCCCGCATCACGAAGAAAAGGAACGTCGAGAGAATGAACAGGGTCAGCAGTCCAAGCAGGATCCGCTTGATGATGTGTTCGATCACTGGACCACCCTGCCTTCGGTCACATAGGGGCAGGTGGCGGCGTCATGACCAGGAGACAGTTCGATCAGCTCTGGAACGACCTGAGAGCACTGGTCGATGACGTAGGGGCAGCGGGTGTGGAACCGACATCCTGATGGTGGATCGGATGGGCTCGGCACATCGCCTTCGATGAGTACCCGCTCCCGCTGGCCAGCCAGATCGGGATCCACGACGGGAACGGCCGAGAGCAGGGCCTGGGTATAGGGATGACGGGGATTGGTGAACAGCTCCTCGGTGTCGGCCCGCTCGACCATCTCCCCTAGGTACATGACGATGACCTCGTCGCTGATGTAGCGGACGACGTTCAGATCGTGGGTGATGAACAGATAGGTCAAACCCAGCTCGGCCTGGAGGTCCTTCAACAGGTTGAGGACCTGGGCCTGGATGGAGACGTCGAGGGCGGAGACTGCCTCGTCACACACGATGATGTCAGGGTTGGTGGCCAAGGCCCGAGCGATCCCGATGCGCTGACGTTGCCCTCCTGAGAACTGGTGGGGGAACTTCTTGAGGTCACGACGGGAGAGACCAACCATCTCCAGCAGCTCGGCTACCCGCTCGATCTTCTCCTCACCGCTGGCGATCCCGTGGATCTCCAGGCCCTCGCCGATGATAGAAGCCGTCGACATGCGAGGGTCGAGGGAGCTGAAGGGATCCTGGAAGATGATCTGGAGTCGCTGACGCAATGACCTCAGCTCGGATCGGGGCACCTGAGCCAGGTCTCGGCCCTCGAAGCGGACCGAACCGCTGGTCGGTTCCAGGAGACGCAGCACCAGGCGACCGGTTGTCGTCTTGCCGCATCCCGACTCCCCGACCAACGACACCGTGCTGCCCCGCCTGAGATCGAAGCTGATCCCGTCGACGGCACGTACATGACCGACGGTTCGACCCAGAATGCCCTTGTGGATGGGGAAGTGCTTGGCCAGGTCCCGAACCTCGATGAGGACCTCGCGCTCTTCTCCATCCCCGTCGTTTGGCGGCCCGTCGACCTCGTCTGTGGTGAGGCTCACGACACGGCTCCGGGGGCCTGGCCGCTGGGTGTTTCGGCCTCAGGATCAGCCACCCAACAGCGGCTGGAGCGAACCGGAGTCACCTGGTAGAGGGGTGGTTCCTCGGCATGGCAACGGTCCCAGGCCCGGGAGCAGCGGGGTCCGAATCGACAGCCGGTAGGCATGTCGAACAGTGACGGGACAGTGCCCTCGATCGCCTCCAACCTCTCACCCAGAGCCGCCACCTTGCCCGGCATTGAGTTGAGCAGAGCCTGGGTGTAGGGGTGACGGGGATCATTGATCACGTCTCGAACCGTGCCCTGTTCGACCACCTGCCCCCCGTACATGACGACGACCCGGTCGGCCATCTCGGCCACAACCCCGAGGTCATGGGTCACGAACAAGATGGCAGCCCCGGTCTCATTCTGGAGGGTGCGGAGCAGGTCGAGGATCTGGGCTTGGACCGTAACGTCGAGGGCGGTCGTCGGCTCATCGGCGATTACGAGCTTGGGTCTCAGAGCCAGGGCCAGGGCGATCATGACCCGCTGACGCTGTCCCCCGGACAGCTGGTGCTGGTACGAGCGAAGACGCTTCTTGGGATCGGGCATACCGACCAGTTCCAGTAGCTCGAGGGCCCGGGCCCTGGCCGTCCCAGTGTCGGTGCCGTGAATCTCCATGACCTCCCGCAGCTGGTTCTCGACCGTGAACACAGGATCGAGGCAGGTGGCGGGATCCTGGAAGATCATCGAGATCTCGGCTCCCCGGATAGCCCGCATCTCCCTCTCCGGCCGATGGGTGATATCGCGCCCGTCGAACATGATCTCGCCACCAGCGATCGATCCCGTCGATTCGAGGAGATGCATGATCGACAGCGCGGTGACGCTCTTGCCCGAGCCGGACTCTCCAACCAGGGCCACGGTTTCCTCTGGTTTGATGTCGAAGCTCACGTCGCTGACCGCTTCGACGGTCCCCTGCCTGGTGTCGAACTTGGTCTTCAAGTTCGACACCTTCAGTACGGCGTCTTCCATATGATCGAGTCCCCCGCGACAAACTAGTTGCCGCAGCATAGTTGCTCAGACAACCTCGATGGAATCCATTCATCGACGATCTGCCGCTGAGATTGTGGGGCCGGGAGCCTAGGCTGCCGGTATCAATGGCCCGTGAACTTGGGCTCCCGCTTCTCCTGGAACGCTTTGCCCGCTTCCTTGGCGTCATCGGAGCTCATGGTGGCGAACTCCATGCTCAGCGACAGGGGCAGGACCATGCTGGAGACGAAGCGGATGTAGTTGTTGACCGGCACCTTCGACGCCATGATCGCCTTCAACGGGCCTGCGGCCAGCTGTTCGGCACAGCTGATGGCCTTGTCCAAGATCTCCTCGTCATCGACCAGGAAGTTGACGAGGCCAGAGTCCATCAGGTCTTGGCCCGTCACCCGGTCCCCTGTCATCAGGTGCCACTTGGCCCGGTTCACTCCCATCAGGAGGGGCCAGATTACCCCACCCCCGTCACCGGCCCCGATGCCGAGCTTCACGTGGGTGTCGGCGAACACGGTCGACTGACCGGCGACGACCACATCACACAGCAGCGAGATCGTGGACCCCAGGCCCATGGCGTAGCCCTGAACGGCTGACACGATCGGCTTACGCATCTCCAGGATGTGATCGACGATCTGGCGGGCCTCTTCGGCCGTCATGGACGGGCCACCTTCACGGTCGCCACTGAAATCACCCCCGGCGCAGAAGGCCCGGCCCTCTCCGGCCAGGACCACAACCTTCACATCGTTGTCACTATCGGCGTCCCGAGCGAAGGTGCTCAGTTCGTGGTGCATCTGGCCGTTGACGGCGTTGAGCCGTTCAGGCCGGTTCAGGGTTACTACTGCCACCCCCGACTCTCGCTTGTCGATCAGCATCGTCTTGTAGTTGTCCTGGCTCAGCATGGCCAACCCCTTTGGCTTGTCTTGTTCTCGACCCTAGTTGTGCTGCGGCGTTGGGGCGAAGAGACAGACACCGTCTACGACTGGGAACTACGCCATGGCCGCTTCGAGGCCGGATCGGTCGAGCTACTACGGTGCGGTCATGGAGCCAGAACAGTCACCACCGTTGTTCGACGGGGTGAAGATCGTCGAGATCGGCCAGTACATCGCGGCCCCCTATGCTGCTGAGCTCTTGGCCCACGGTGGAGCTGACGTCATCTCGATCGAGCCCATCGATGGTGGGCCAACGAGACACAACAGCCCCCTCGGTCCACCCGGTGACGGCCGTCAGTTCGTGATCAAAGCACGGGGCAAGCGATCCCTGCCCTGTGTGCTGTCTTCGGTCGAGGGTCAGGCCATCGTCCGCCAGCTCGTCGACGATGCCGATGTGTTGATCACCAACTTGCGGCCAGCCCTGGCCGACTCGCTCGGCCTCGGCTGGGGCACCCTCCAGAGCGAGCGCCCCGAACTGATCGTGGCCGAGGTCCGGGGTTTCGGCGACACCGGGCCCCTGGCCGAGGAGGCCTGCGTCGACATCGTGGCCCAGGCCGCTTCTGGTCTGATGCGCTCCCTCGGGCGGCGAGAAGAAGGGCGGGGTATGCCCTCCGATGTGATGATCGCCGACTACACCGCCGGTTCGCTGCTCGCTTTCGGCATTGCCGCCGCCCTGCGCTATCGGGACCTGACGGGACACGGTCAGCGGGTGTCGACCTCCCTCCTGGCCAGTTGTCTGACGGCCCAACACCGGCGAGCCAGCCGTTTCGACCGGATCGATAGCTGGCACGACGAGCTGGTAGCCAAGATGGCAGCCGTCGAGGGGCCGTGGGCCATCGGAGAGGCGGCCGAGTGGAGGGAGACGATGATCGGTACCCCGCCCTTCTTCTACAACTGCTACCTGGTGGCCGACGGTGAAGTGGCGGTCGGGGCAGTAGCGGCAAACGGGCCCCGCTTGCTGACGGTGGCCGGTCTCGACCCGGACCGCCTGGTCGAGGCAAACCGCTTCGACCAGATGACGGTAGCTGAGACGACCGATCTGGTGGCGGCCACGCTGGCCGACCGCAAGGCCGAGCCCCTGGTGGCCGAACTGCGAGAGGCTGGAGTACCGGCAGCCAAGGTCCAATTCCTGGAAGAGGCTCTGGCCGATCCCCAACTGGAGGAAGCCGGAGTGCTCCAACGTTTCGATCATCCCCGCCTCGGCCCCACGACGATGCCCGCCCCGCCGCTGGCGTTCTCGGTCGCAGGCTACGCCGCAGCGACCGACACCCCGGTCTTCGGGGCCAACACCGACGAAGTGCTGAGCCAACTCGGCTATGACGAGGAAGTGATCGAACGTCTCGTTGCCGACGGCATCGTGGCTAGAGCCTGGAGAGAGGAACAACGATGAGAGTGTTGGCCGAGGGATTGCGTTTCCCCGAGGGTCCGATCGCCATGAGTGACGGCTCGATCCTGCTGGTGGAGATCGAGCGAGGCACCCTGACTCGGGTTGGGACCGACGGGACCGTCGATGTGGTTGCTGACTGTGGGGGCGGGCCGAACGGGGCGGCCCTGGGGCCAGACGGCGCCGTCTATGTATGCAACAACGGTGGCTTCAGCTGGCGCCAGGTCGATGGGATGCTGCTGCCCGGACTCCAGCCCGACGACTACACCGGTGGTTCGATCCAGCGGGTCGACCTCGGCTCGGGTGAGGTCAGCGTCCTCTACACCGAGTGCGACGGGATGGGCCTGCGAGGCCCAAACGACATCGTCTTCGACCACCACGGGGGCTTCTACTTCACTGATCTTGGCAAGGGCCGGGCCAACGACTTCGATCGGGGTGGGATCTACTATGCCCTCCCCGACGGCTCCTCGATCAGAACCGTCGCCCATCCCCTCATCACCCCAAACGGGATCGGCCTCTCCCCCGACGAGCTCCGCCTCTACTACGCCGAAACCATGACAGGACGGGTCCGCTACTGGGACCTGGAGTCACCGGGGGTAGTGGCGAGCGAGGGTCCGCAGCTGTCCTCATCGGCGGGTGCCCCGTCAATGCTGCTGGGGACCGTGCCCGGCGATGGCCGGGTCGACTCGCTGGCCGTCGACAGTGAGGGCAATGTCTGCGTTGCCACCCTCGGCACTGGGGCCGTGACCGCCTTCGCCCCCGACGGATCGTTGAGAGCCGTGCTGCCGGTTCCGGGCGATCCCATGGTGACCAATGTGTGCTTCGGGGGTCCGGAACGGCGCACGGCCTACATCACGGCATCAGCCTTCGGCACCCTGCAGGCCCACGAGTGGCACTGCCCCGGCCTGGCCCTGAACTTCTGCCCCTGAGCCTCATCTCGGCTCAGAGGAGGTGGACGGGGTGGGGCACCACCTGGCCGGCCAAGCGCTTCACCTGAGACCGGCACGAATAGCCGGTGGCTACGACGATGGGGGCGGCGGCCGCCGCCTCCTCGGTGAAGTGTTGGCGCCAACTGAGGTCGAACAGCGTGGTCGACAGCTCCTGGTTCTGGCCCTCATGACCGAACACGCCGGCCATGCCGCAACAGCCGATCTCTGGAGTGGTGACGGTGTAGCCGGCCCCCTCCAGCACCCGGGCCCAGCCGGCGTGGCGCTCGGGAGCCAGGGCCCGTTCGGTGCAATGGCCGAGCAGGTTCACCGAGCGGGTCTCGACCAGCGGGATCAGCCGATCGGCTCGCTCCTCGATCATCTCGACCAGGGTCTTGACCGTGCCCTGGGGGTAGCCGTCGATGATGGTCGGGTACTCGTGGTCGTGGAGGAGGGCGACGGCGGGCTCGATGACGACCGGGACCGCACCGGCGGCGATGACGGCTGAGACCAGGTCCTGCTGGGCAACGGCGGCTCGGTTGAAGGCGACCCGGTTGCCCTTTACATGATCGAACTTCCCGGAGGCCAGGAAGGGGGCTCGCGCTACCGAGTAGCCGAGGGCCCGAAGCACACCGACCGCCTTGCTCAGGGTCGCCGGCTCGAAGGTCGAGGTGAACACGTCGGGCAGGAGAACGATGTCAACGGGCCGATCGGCACCGGCCGACCGGGCCGCGTCGAAGGCTTTGATATCAGGGGCAAGGGCCGCCTTGGCCCCCGGGACAGGGAGGTCGACCAAGCCAAGGGCCCGCTCAACCGCGGGGAGACCGAGGCGAACCAGCCGGGAGGAGGCCCTTGCTCCGAGGGCGGCCAGTGTCTCGAATCGGCTCATGAGCCGATGGCTGAGGGGGCGACGGCGAGTGCGGTAGTACTCCTCGAAGAAGCGGGACTTCAACTCGGGAATGTCGACCTCGACCGGGCAATGACCGGCACAGGCTGAACAGGACAGGCACTGGTTGAGGTTCTCAGCCAGAGCATCGTCGAGGCCCTCCCCAGTCGAGGGAGTACCCGTCAGCCAGGCTCGGATCAGATCGGCCCGACCGTTTGGTGACAGGGCCGGGTCCTTGGTCGCCTTGTAGGAAGGGCACATGACCTCGGCCTCGGCGTAGTGGTGGCACAGACCGTTGCCGTTGCAGGCGAAGGCGTCGGCATATTCCTGGCGGATACTGAGGGCCACCTTGCGGTTCTGGTGGCCTCGTAGAGGGGCACCATCGACGGCGATGATCGCCTCGTCGACTCCCGCCGGCCGGTAGAGCTTGCCGGGGTTGAGGAGGTCTTGGGGATCGAACGCGGCCTTGACCCGGCGCATCAGCTCGATCGTCTCGGGGGTGAGGAAGGCCGCCGCACTGTCGCCACGAAGGCCCCGTCCATGCTCACCCCACAACACGCCCCCATGGTCGGCCACCAGCTCGACCACCCGGTCGGTGACGGTCCTGAGCAAGACCTCGTGGGTTGGGTCGGTGAGATCGAGGGCGGGCCGGACGTGGACACAGCCGACATCGGCGTGGCCGAACATCCCGTACTCGAGACCGAACTCGTCGAGCACGGCCCTGAAGCCAGCGATGAAGGCCGGCATCTGACGGACGGGGACCGCGCAGTCTTCGACGAAGGCGGTGGGACGGGCCGAGCGCTCGGGTCCGCCCGAGGCCACCTTGGCCAGCAATCCGACGGCATCGGCCCTGACCTTCCACGCCGCGGCTCGGGTGGCCGGATCAGTGATGGCCTTGGTGGCCCGGCTGCGACCGGTGCGGGCCAGGGTGGCCACGATGGGGGCCAGGTCGGGCTCATGGTCGCCGCTGTATTCGAGGAGGAGGACTGAGCCAGTGTGCTCACCGACGACAGCGCCAAGGGCGGGCCACGCCACCGATGAGCGGCCCCGCTCCAGGGTGGTCTCGTCGAAGGACTCGATGGCGGTCGGTTTGGTGACGGCCAGGTCGACGGCATCGTCGAGAGCATCGGCGAAGCTGGCATAGCTGGCCACCATCAACACTGTCTTGGCCGGGAGGGGGGTCAGGCGGAGGGTGGCGGCCACGATCACAGCCAGGGTCCCCTCCGATCCGCACAGGAGGGGGATTGGATCGACCAGGCCGTCCCGGTGGACCCGGTCGATGCCATAGCCGCTGAACCCACGGGCCAGTTCGGGCAGGCCATAGTCGGCACCCTCGGTCAGGGGGATGGCCAGCAGGTCGCGCCACAGGCGACCAATACGGTCGTCGCTGGTTGCCCTCTCTTCGGCCTCGACCCGGGGTAGGGGCTCAGCCCGCCATGGGGTGCCGTCGTCGAGGATGACGTCGAGGGCCAGGACGTGACGATGGGCGCGGCCATGCACCAGCGACCCCTTGCCGGCAGCATCAGTGGCGATCATGCCGCCGACGGTGGCTCGGTTGATGGTCGATGCGTGTGGTGCCCAGAACAGTCCATGGGGAGCGAGCTCGGCGTTGAGCCTCGCCGTGACCACACCCGGCTCCACCACCGCCGTAGCGCAGCCGGAATCAGGGTCGGGTTGGGGCTCGATGGAGATGATCCGGTCGAGGCGGCGTTTGAGGTCGATGATGAGGCCATCGGTCAGGCTCTGGCCGTTGGTTCCGGTGCCGGCGCCTCGAGCCACGATGGGACGGGGCTTCGGCGACCGGTGGTTGTCGGCCAGCAGGGCGGCGATCTCGGCCCCGCTGTATGGGAGGGCGACCCCGGCCGGCTCGATCTGGTAGATCGAGTTGTCGGTTGCATAGACAGTCCGGGTGACAGCATCGTCGAGGATCTCGGGCAGGGGGGACATCCGAACACGATTCCAGCTTCTGGCCACCATTGCACCCGACGACAACCAGTTGCCCCAGATCCTTGTCCTAGGGTGTTGGGCGTGAGCGATACCACAGTGTTCCGAGCCAAGCGCATCATCACCATGAACCCGGCCCAGCCCGAAGCGGAGGCGGTCGCCGTCCGCGGCGACCGGATCCTCGGTGTCGGCTCGGTCGAGGAGCTCCAATCGTGGGGTGAGCACACCCTGAGCGATGAGCTGGCCGACAAGGTTCTGGTCCCCGGTTTCATCGAGGCCCATAGCCATGTGATGGCGGGCGGGATGTGGACCATGCCCTATGTCGGCTACTTCGATCGGCGGGGGGCCGACGGCAAGCTGTGGACCGGCTGTACCGGTTTCGACGATGTGATCGAGCGCCTGACCGAGGCCGAGTCAGCCATGACCGATCCGGCCGAGCCTCTCCTGGCCTGGGGTCTCGACCCCATCTACTTCGACGGGGAACGGATGCTGGCCAAACACCTCGACCAGGTGAGTGAGACCCGCCCCATCTTCGTGTACCACGCCAGTGGTCACCTGGCCACTGTCAACACCGCCATGTTGCACCGGTCCGAGATCACGGCCTCGAACCCAACCCCTGGTATCTCCCTCGACGAACACGGCCAGCCTGACGGTGAGCTGCAGGAGCCGCCAGCCATGCAATTGGCCACCGACGCCTTCGCTCGACTCGCTCTGGTCATGCGGACCGAGGAGGCAATGTGGAACTACGCCCGCGAGGCCCG
>JAAETV010000355.1 GCA_024227975.1 Actinomycetes bacterium | reverse complement strand
CGGGCGATGGTGGCCACCGCTCGGTTGTCGAGAGCGAGGGCGTCCTCACCTTCGAGGAAGGCCTCGATCTTCTCCCCCAATGGGATCTCGATTGCCAGGTTGAGGACTTCGCCTGGCTCCAAGGTCACCTCACGGCGATCGACCGTGATCCCGTCGACGTCGATCCGCAGCCCTTGGGTCGCCTCGGGGCCTCCGAAGTGGACGACGGTGAGCCGGGCCAGCAAACCACTATCGGCCGGCTCGACCGATAGTTGGGTCAGGCCACGATTGGTCGATGACGACCCGATCGCCTCATAGCGGGTGTCGAGGGGGGCGGCCCGCAGGTCGGCCGGGTCGATGCCCCCGTCCGACACGAATACGACCCGGGTCTCCCGGTCGGCGGTGTCGAGCCCGGCGGCCAGGGCAAAGGCGGCGGCGAAGTCGCCGGGCCCAGCGGAGGCCTCGATCGTGGCCAGGGCGTCGTCGAAGGCGTCAGCATCGCCCGAGCGGGTGAGCAGGGCACGGGCTTCGGCTCCGGCCACGATCAGGGAGGCTTCCCCTCCGACGGGGACCTGTCGGCGAAGCTCACGGGCCCGGTCCCGGGCCGAGGCCAGGCGGTTGGGGGCCCCGTCGGTGGCCTGCATGGATGCCGAGGCGTCGATGACGAACACCGTGTGGTCACCCAGCAGCTCATCGGTCAGGCGGACGGGTTGGGCCATGGCCAATCCCAACAGGAGGGCAGCCAGGACCTGAGCGGCCAGGAGCCAGCTGGGGATGAGGCGCTGCCAGGGGCGAGCGGCCGAGACCGGTCTGGCCACTTCTCGCCACAAGAAGACGGCCCCGACGGTGGCCTGGATCCGACGGGGGCGCAGGATGTGGAGAACGATGATGGGAAGGGCCAGGGCACACCACCACAACCCCGCGGGATTGGCCAACCCCCACCCGGCGAAGCTCATGGGGTGTTCACCGCATCACGCCCGCGTCTCTAGCCCGGCCCAGTAGGACCTGTTCCAGGTCGTCGGTCGTCATGACCCGCAGGTAGGAGCCACCACTGGCCCGGATGCGGCCCGCGACCTCGTCGGTCCAACGAGCCGCCAGCTCGCGATAGTCGGCCAGGACCGCAGCTGACACCGAGACCTCGACCCTGGTCCCGGTCTCAGCGTCGACCAGTTCCAGGTCGCCACTCAGATCGGGATCGAGATCGGTCGGGTCCAACACATGGACCACGATGAAGGCCCCGTTGCGAGCCGGCATCCGCCGGATGGCGGTATCCCACTCGGGGGTCAACAAGTCCGAGAAGACGATCGTCAACCCTGGCGGACCGGGCTGAGACAGTATCCGATCGGTCGCAGCCACGATCGGGCTCTCCCCACCGGCCTCCAGCCCCTCCAACCGGGTGAACAGCGCCCTCGATGCCGCTCGGCCCCGGAATCGACCCCCGGTCGGGGCCTCGGGGAAGGCATAGAGGGAGACGATGTCGCGTCGGACGAGGGCGGTGAAGCCGACGGCACCAGCCAACTGTTTGGCCCGCTCCAGCTTGGCCCCCTCCATCGAGGCCGAGGTATCGACCAGGAGCCGCAGGGCCAGATCATCCTCGGCGTCGAACAGCTTGATCAGGAGCCGATCGAGGCGGGCCATGGCATTGAAATCGAGACGGCGCAGATCGTCGCCCGGGTAGTAGTCCCGGAAGTCGGCGAAGTCGAGCGACGAGCCGTGACGGGGGGAGCGTTGCTCACCGGCGAGACCGCCGGCCAGTCGCCGACGAGTAACCAACTGGAGGCGTTCGAGTCGGGCCAGCAGTTGGGGTGGGAGTAGGCCCGAACCGTCGGCCTCCCCGTCTACGGGCCCGTTCACGGGGCGCCCCTGATCCCAGATGAGGGCTCAGGGACCTTGGCCAGGATGGCCTCGACCAGATTGTCGGTCGAGGTCTGATCGGCCGTGGCCTCATAGCCGACGACGAGGCGGTGACGTAGAGCCGAGAGGGCCGACTGCCTCACATCCTCGATCGACACCGAGGGCCGGCCGTCCATCAGGGCCCTGGCCTTGCCGGCCAGGATCATGGCCTGGACTCCCCGAGGTGAGGCCCCGAAACGTACATAGTGTCGGACCTCGGCGGGAGCGGTCTCGCTGTCGGGGTGGGAGGCGATGACCAGATCGACGCCATGACGGACGACATGGTCGGGTACCGGTACCTCCCGGGTCAGGGCCACCATCTCCCGCAGGCTGGTTGCATCACATACCGGCTTCGGTTCGCTGGTGGTGGCGCCCGTCGTCCTTTCGATCACGGTGACCAACTCGTCGGCCGTAGGGAAGGACACGACGGCCTTCAGCAGGAACCGATCGAGTTGAGCCTCGGGTAGGGGGTATGTGCCCTCCATCTCCAGTGGATTCTGGGTGGCCATCACCATGAAGGGCCGAGGTAGGGGCCGGGTCTCGCCCGCCACTGTGACCGCCCTCTCCTGCATCGCTTCGAGCATGGCGGCCTGGGTCTTGGGAGTCGCCCGGTTGACCTCGTCCGCCAGCACCAGGTTGGCTGTGATCGGACCGGGACGGAACTGGAGTTGGCGGGCCCCGTCGGCCCCCTGGTGGAGGATCTGGGTGCCCACGATGTCAGCTGGCATCAGATCCGGGGTGAACTGGATACGGGACCAGGGCATGTCGAGTGTCTCGGCCAAGGTCTTGAGCAGCATGGTCTTACCCAGGCCGGGCACACCTTCGAGCAGGATGTGGCCCTCGGCCAGCAGGCAGCGAAGTACCTCCTGAATCAGGGAGCGTTGGCCGACGATCACTCGGCCGATCTCGGTTTCGATGGCGGCCACGGTCTCGGCGCACTGTTCTGGGGTCACGGATCGAACCTCATCATCGGGGGATTGGGGGCATCAGGGAGTTTGGGACAACAGATCGAAGTAGTCGCCGACGAGACGACGCTGGCTTGGTGGGAGCTGGTGCTGGTCGGCGCTGGCGGTCGCCCGCTCGGCATAGTCGCCGACGATGTCTGACAAACGGACCTGGGCCAGGCTGGCCGTAGTCGGCCCGTCGCCCTGGCCGATCACTTCGCTGCTGGCTCCATCGGGAACACCGCCCAGAGGGGTCTCATCACCAGGATTGAGCGACAAGGGGTCGACGATCATCTGACCATCGTTGGTGTCGACCCGGGCCTGATCGGTCCCGCCCGGTGTGCCGACCCCGCCTTGGCCACTACCGGACCCACCACCGGCTCCACCGACCTGGCCCTGGGCCCCACCACCTGCGCCACCCGAGCCTTGACCCTGACCCGAGCCCTGCCCTGATCCTGACCCTGATCCCTGTCCTGAGCCCTGGCCCTGGCCTGAGCCCGGTTGGGATGAGGGGTTGCCGAGGGAGGCGGCGGCTCGGCTCAGGGCATCGGCGGCTTGGCCGGCGGCGAGCTGAGAGGCGACGGCGTCTGAGGCCACCCCCTGAGCAAGGGCGGCTTCTCCCAGTGCAGCTTGGGCGGCGGGGATGTCACCGGCGGCCAGGGCTGCGGCAGCGTCGGCCAGGGTGGCGGCCACATCGGGGTTGCCAGCCGCTTGGGCGTCGGCCAGATCCTCCAGCCGTTCGGCCAGGGCGTCGAGGCTGGCTTGATCATCGGCCGAGAGCCCATCGAGACCCGCTGCGGTCGCCGCCAACTGCTCGGCCGCACTCCCACCGGCCTCGTTGAGGGGTCGGTCGGCCAGGCTCCGATCGAGACCCTCGGCTGCCGCCCGTTGGGAAGCGAAGTTGTCAGGGCGAGCTTCGGCCAGGGTCTGCTGGGCCTCGTCGAGGAGCTCCTGAGCGGCCGCCAGATCCTCGGTCTGGCGTAGCTCCTCAGCCAGAGCCGCCAGCTCCTCAGCCGTTTCCTCGGCCCGAGGATCTTCAGCCAGGGCCGCAGCCTCCTCCTCCAGCCGGTCAGCGGTCGCGGTCAGCAGTTCCTGGGTTGCCGCCCGTTCGGCTCGGACATCATCTTGGGGATTGGGGAACAGGGCCAGAGCCATCGCAAGCCCCCCGAGCCCGATGGCTATCCCCCAACGGGACCCGTAGGGATGGAAGGGTGCGGCCTCCGATGGGTTGGCCCCGGCCGCCAGATGGTCAGCCCGCTGTTTGATCCTGGTGGTGAAGGGCCCGTCATCGTCACCGAACTGGAGGGCGGCCGAGAACGAGTCCCCCGTGGTCAGACCACGATCGGCTGACCGGGCCACCACCCCGAGCGGCAGGCGCTGTACCCCGGCCAGGGCTACTACGAGGACCAGCGTTGCCACAACCAGCCCGGCCGCCATCGGTTCGGGCCAGCCCCACGGTGCCACCCAGCCGATCCCGACCACCACCACGGTCACCGAAGCGACGACCGGGGCCAACCAGGCCGTGGTAGCCCACGCCCAGATCAGCCGCAGACGGCGGCGGAACCGGCCGAGGAAGGCTGTCATCAGATCGCCAGCTCCTTGGTCGGCGCCCGTAGCTTGCGGATGCCGATGAACCCGAACACGGTGGCGATTGCGGCCTGGGTCAGCAATGAACGGATCCACAAGGGGACGCCCGAGAATCCCGAGGGAAGGTCGACCTCCTCACCGGTGCGAGTGTTGAAGGCGAATTCCCCTTCAATGGCGATGTTCGGACCGAGTTGGCTGTCCACCACCACCTCCTTGATGGGACTGAACGGGCCGGCCGACGGTTGGCCGATCTCACCGGCGGCGTCGCCAACGGCCAGGAAGGGATTGGGGTAGAGGGCGATCAGGCGGGGCTCGATGTCGTCCTCGCCCCGGCTCGAGTCGATGATGGCCCCGACCGCCAACAGGATTACGGTCCCCAACACCAGTCCCAGAACCACGGCGTAGGCGGCCAGAGTCGCGGTCTGAGTACGACGGAAGAACGACGAGCAACCGACCCCGATCACGGCCACCAGGAACCCGGTCACGCCTAGGCAGAACAGCGACAACAGGACCTGGGTCAGTGAGATCCCCCCGACCAGGTAGGGCACGGCAACGATCGGGGCCGACCCGATCAACAACAACAGCAGGAAGCTGCTCGACGCCAGGACCTTGCCGAAGAAGATCTGCACCGGGCCCACCAACGTCACCTGGAGCGGGACGAGGGTTTGACGGTCGCGCTCACCAGCGATCGAGCCCGCGCTGATGCCGGGAATGATGAACAACAAGATGATGAGCTCGGCCGTGAGTACCCATTCGAACATCGAGCGCCCGGTACGGACGGTGAGAGCCGAGATGGG
>JAAETV010000354.1 GCA_024227975.1 Actinomycetes bacterium | reverse complement strand
GACGAGGACGTCGAGGGCGTCGCGGTAGCGTTCGTCCCAGGGTGACTCAATAGCTGCGAAGTAGTCGAGGCCTCGCAGGATGTCGTAGCGCCAGCGCGGCGGATATGACAGGCGGGTGAGGGCCGCGTTGACGACGGTGCCGGTTCGGTGTGACTTGTAGAGGCGGTGGTTCAAGAAGAACTCGGTCCCTTTGGCGATCGCCTGGGTCAGATCGGCTCGATTCGGCTCAGCCTGGCGTGCTTCGGCTATGGCTTCGAGGGCCGAGATCGATGAGTGGAACGAGCTGTGGGTGTCTCCGTACCGGACGGTACGACAGTTCCAGCCGCCGTCGGGTAGCTGATTGGCCAGGAGCCACCCGAGCGCGGTGTCGACTCGGGGATCGTCGAGGCCGAAGTATCGGGCGAGCGCGACATACATCGATGTGATGCAGGCCTCCGGGGTGTCGGTCGTGACTTCGGCTGTGAGTCCTCCATCGAAGTAGCGGGCGTGGTCCCACAGCTGGTTGACCCCTCGCAGTGCTTGCGGGTGACCTGGTACCAGCCCGAGCCGTCGCAGCAACAGCAGCGTGTAGGTGGTGGAGGTCCATTTGGGGCCGTAGAGACCTCGGCCGTGGAGACCTCCGGCCCATCTTCCATCCGGATCCTGATACTCCAACAGGCGTCGTGCCCATCCTGTAGTGGCCACCTTGGCCCGTTCGGCCTCGATGACGTCTTGCGGGGCGTCGAGCAGGTCCCTCAGCGTTTGCCATCGAATCGATGCATCGCCCTCCAGGAGCCAATCCGTCGTCGCCGGGGTGCGATGGTCGCCGACGGCAGTTGACACCGAATCAGGATCCCAGGCCCTCATAGTCTGAGTATAGTCTAGTACTAGGATATTAGGAGGAGTTGCTGGTGACGAACGCAGAGCTCGCGGTGTTGAGCCTGGTCGTGGAGCAGCCCCGCCACGGGTACGACATCGAGGCCACGATTGTTGAGCGGAACATGCGCGATTGGACCGACATCGGGTTCTCTTCGATCTACTACGTGCTCGACAAGCTGGAGACGGCGGCTCTGGTGACCAGCAAGCGGGAACCGGCTCCGGGGCGGGGCCCGGCCCGTCGGGTGTATTCCGCCACCGACGAGGGTGTCGCCGTGATGCATCGAGAGGCGTTGCGGGCCATTGCGGGCCCCGCTCGGCAACCATCCAACTTCCAGTTGGGGTTGGCCGTCCTGCCACTCCTTGTCGGCGATGATGTCGAGGACGCGATCGGAACCCATGAAAGAGACCTCGAGGCCCAACTGGAACTGCTGGCCGAACGGAGCGCGGCGGCGGAGATGCTCGCCGGTCCCAGCGGCGGACTGCCGTTTCATGTGGCGGCCATGTTTGACCTGGGAGTGGCCCAGATCACGGCGGAACTCGACTGGATCCGCCGATTCGCCGCTGACCTCGGCCAACGACGACGAACAGAAGGAATAGGGCCATGAGCGACCAGGCCCATCACCGACACTTGCCACCAGATGCTCGAGCCGCCCATCCCAAATGTGGTCACTGTCGACAGCCTCGGCCGTGTTCATCGGGGAGCGCTCTGATGGCTTCGATGCCCAGCTTGGTGTAGCGGGCCGTCTCCCGAACCATTGCTTGTCGTGGACCCGTAGACCGGAGCGTCGAATCGCTAGGTTGCGGCGTGCTCTGCGATTGCGGACCGGAATTGGCTGGGGGTGAGGCCGTAGGCCTCCTTGAAGCAGGTCGTGAACTGGCTCTGGTCGTAGTAGTGGCAGGCCCGGGCGATATCGGCGAGCGAGTCATCGCCGGTGGTGAGCATCGCTGCGGCCCGCTCGGCGCGAATCGCCATGAGGTGTTGTTTCGGCGACACGCCTAGAACCCTGCGCATCGCTCGATCAAGCTGGTCGGTGGTGAGTCCGGCCTCCTCGGCAAGATCGGAGACACGTAGCGCGCCGCGATTACTTCGCTCAGCCAGCTCAATCGCTCGCCGTAGGCCGTGGCCGAGCCGTCCAGCTCTGGCCCCAAGGTCCGTTGGTGTGGAGATGGCGATGATGACGTCGGCGAACCCCTCGGCTCGATGGAATGAACGGGATGTCAGGAACCACTGGCGTTGGCCGGTGGCGTCGGCCACGGCTTCCAGACGGTTGGTGCCCGCGTGCCTGGAGATCAGCAGAGCTCGGTCCTCGGCGTTGTACAGCCGAGCAAGGTCGGGCGGACAGAAGTCATCGACGGTCATGCCGATCAGTTCGTGGCGGCGGCGGTCCCAGCGATGCACGAACATCTCGCTGACGGCCAGGTATCGGCCGTCGGTGTCCTTGACGCAGAATAGGACGTTCGGTGAAGCCTCGAAGAGGTTGACGAGAAGCTGCACGGCCGGAGCGAGCATCTGCCCATTTTCGCACCATCACACCTAGACACGAAAACCGGCGGTGCACCATCGTTGGACATTTTCGTGTTCTGAGCAGGGGATTTCTCCAAGACTGCGGTCGGTGTAGCTGCTGTGGTGGGAGGGATGAGTGATCCGCTCCTGCAGCCGTTCCAGCTCAAACACCTGACCCTGAGGAACCGCATCTTCTCCTCGGCCCACGAGCCCGCCTACGGCGAGGGTGGCATGCCCACCGATCGCTACCGCCTGTATCACGAGGAACGGGCGAGGGGAGGAGTCGCACTCACGATGACTGCGGGATCCGCCGTGGTGTCACGCGACAGTCCACCCGCGTTCGGAAACCTGCTCGCCTACGACGACGCGATCGTGCCCTGGATCCAACGGTTGACCGATGGTGTGCACGAGCACGGAGCGGCCTGCATGATCCAGATCACCCACCTGGGCCGCCGGGCCGGTTGGTCTCACGCCGACTGGCTCCCGATAGTGGCCCCCTCGCCGATCCGCGAGGCTGCACATCGCGGCCACCCGAAAGAGGCTGAGGAGTGGGATGTCGAACGCATCGCAGCCGACTACGCCGACGCCGCCGAGAGGATGGAGGCGGGTGGTATGGACGGCATCGAGATCGAGTCCTACGGGCACTATTTCGACCACTGGTGGTCACCCGCTACCAACACCCGAGATGACGAATACGGCGGGTCGATCGAGGCCCGCATGGCCGCTCCGATGCAGATACTTCATGCGATCAGAGACCGGGTCGGCTCGGAGTTCATCGTCGGTCTGCGCATGGCGGTCGACGAAGCGAACCTCGCTGGACTCAGCTACCAGCAAGGCCTCGAGATCCTGCGCCGCGTCGACGAAGCGGGACTCATCGATTTCGTCAACGTGATCCGGGGCCACATCGACTCCGACCCTGCGTTGGCGAACGTGATCCCTCTGCACGGAACTCCGTCGGCGCCCCACCTCGATTTCGCCGGTGATGTTCGTGCGGCCACTGGTCTCGCCGTTCTGCACGCCTCCAAGATCGATGATGTCGCCACCGCCCGCTTCGGTATCGCCGAAGGCAAGGTCGACATGGTCGGGATGACACGGGCCCAGATAGCCGACCCCCACCTGGTCAACAAGATTCGCGACGGGCAGGAAGCAGCTATTCGGCCCTGCGTCGGTGCCACCTACTGCCTCGATCGGATCTATGAGGCGGGCGAGGCGCTCTGCATCCACAACCCGGCGACGGGGCGTGAAGCGACGATGCCGCATGAGATCTCGCCGGCTGAGGTCCACAAGCGGGTGGTCATCGTGGGTGCTGGACCTGCCGGGCTAGAGGCGGCGAGGGTTGGGGGTGAGCGCGGTCATGAGGTCATCGTGTTCGAGGCCATGCCCTGGGCCGGTGGTCAGGTCCGACTTGCCGCTCGCAACAAGCGCCGGGTCGATCTCGTCGGGATCATCGATTGGCGGCTGTCCGAGCTCGAGCGTCTTGGCGTCACGATCCACACGAACACAATCGCTGACCGTGATGCGGTGTTGGCCCTCGAACCCGACATTGTCGTGGTGGCGACCGGTGGCTCGCCCCAGCTCCCCCCACTCGAGGCCGGGGCGGATCTGGTTTCGACCGCTTGGGACGTCATCGCCGGGAGCATCGACCCGAAAGGTCGGGTCCTGCTCTACGACGACGATGGCACCCATTCAGCCTTGACCGCGGCGGAAATGCTGGCGCAAGCAGGGGTCGATCTCGAGATCGTGACGCCAGAACGTACCTTTGGTGTTGATGTCGGCGGGATGAACGCGGTGGCCTACGCCCGGGCGATGAATGAGGCTGACGTACGCGTCTCACTTCATCAGCGGGTCATGTCGGTCAGTCGAGACGGTGACGAGCTCGTCGTCGAAGTGGGTTCAGACCATTCATCGGTGCGTCACGAACGACGAGTAGACCATGCAATTGTCGCCCACGGTACGTCCCCACTGGATGACATCTACTTCGCCCTGAAGGCTGAGTCGAGCAACCATGGCGCGGTCGACTACGGCGCTCTGATCGAAGGGCGCCCCCAGTCAATCTCCCCGAACCCCGACGGTGAGTATCAGCTCTTTCGGGTCGGTGACGCAGTGGCGAGCCGCAATATCCACGCCGCCATCTACGACGCTCTTCGTCTGGTGAAGGACTTCTAGATGGCTGAGAATTCCGCACCTCGGCGCCGAGGACGTGGGGCTCGCATACGGGCTCGCCAAAGCGCAGTGACGCCTCGGCTGTCGACGATTCGCTATGGCCTCAAGCCAGTTGAGGTTGTCAGCGCTGATCAACTCGAGACGATTCACCGAGCATCGCTGAGGATCCTGGCCGACGTTGGAATCGAATTCCGCGACGAGATCGCGCTCGAGCAGTGGACCGAGGCCGGCGCCGATGTGCGGGGGGAGCGGGTTCATCTCGACGGCGAACTGGTCGAGGAGCTCCTTGGCCACGCGCCCGAGCGCTTCGAATTGACCGGGCGCGGTCCGGATACCCGATTCGAGATTGGCGTCGACACCATCGCGTTTTGTCCTGCTCACGGCCCGCCGAACATCCGCGACCTCGACGGCAGGCGCCGGTTCTCAACGCTCGACGACCTCCGCACGATCAACAAGATCGTGCAGATGAGCCCCGGCTTTCACATGGCATCGGGGTTCGCGGCTGAACCGATGGACATCCCTGTTCCTTGGAGACACCTCCACATCAACCACAGCAGCTTCGTGGAAACTGATCTCGCCACCTTTGCGATGGTCACTGGCGAAGAGAGGTCGCGTGACAGCATCGCGATGGGGGAGATCGTCTATGGTGCTGACTTCCTTCGCGACAATGTGGTGATGATGGGTCACATCTCGGGCAACTCGCCCCTGGTGTGGGACTCCACGATGCTCCAGGGTCTCCGGGTATTGATCGAGGCCGGTCAGGGAGCATTGATCTCTCCCTTCGTCCTCGGAGCGGCGAATACACCGGCCGATGTGGTCGCCACGGTGGTGCAGCTCAACGCCGAAGCGATTGGATGCATCGCCTACAGCCAGTTGGTCCGCAGGGGCGCTCCCATCATCTATGGCCAGTACTCGGTGGCGGTGTCGATGAAGTCGGGAGCCCCGATGTCAGGTATGCCCGAGGTCAACCTCCTCAACGGAATCGTCGGCCAATTGGCCCGCCGATACGGGGTGCCGTGGCGCACAACGGCGTCGAACTCATCGGCCAAGACGTTCGATGCTCAGTCGGGCTACGAATCGGCAACCTCGTATATGGCCGGGGTCACGGCGAACGCGAACCTGATGTTGCATGCCGGGGGCTGGGACGAGGCCGGGATGGTTCACTGCCTGGCCAAGCTCGCCGCCGACAGTGAGCAGAATCTGATGATGGCTGCCTATGCGAGGGGGGTGAGTTTCGACCGACTCGACGAGGCTTTGGAAGCTGTCAGCCGGGTCGGGCCGGGTGGTCACTATCTCGGAGACGAGTTCACCCTTGCCAACTTCGAGGATGCGTTCTTCTCACCCAAGGTTCTGGACTATGAGGCGTTCGAGAACTGGGAGCTCAACGGATCGCATGACATGCGTGAGCGGTCGCGCCAGCACGCCGAGGCTGTGCTCGCTTCCTACGAGGCGCCGCCCATGGACGCGGCGATACGAGAAGAGCTTGACGCATTCGTGGCGCGCCGCCAGTCGGAGCTTTCACCCAACATCGCATGAAGAGTTGGCAATCGAGGAACACCGAGGCTCATCGCTTCGTCGACTGATTCCGTCGTTCGCTGGATACCCGAGATCATCCCGGTCATGGTGTGAACGGAGATGGGCATGGAGGAAGGAGTGGCATGAGCCAGGAACAGACAGGAACCGGGGACCCGCTCCTCGAACCATTCCTACTCGGAAACGTGCGGCTGCGTAATCGGATCTTCTCCAGCAGCCACGCCCCGGGCTACAACACCGATGGGACGCCGAGCGAGCGCTATGTCGCCTACCACGAGGAAAAGGCCAAGGGCGGAATCGGCCTGACCATGATCGGCGGGTCGAGCAATGTCTCACCCGATTCGCCATCACTATGGGGCCAGCTGGACTTCGGATCCGATGCAATCATCGATCCGCTCGGCGACATGACTGAGCGGATCCGCCAACATGAGACAGCAGTGATGTGCCAGATCACCCACATGGGACGACGGAATGTCTCCAACGAAGGTGACTGGCTTCCCACCATCGCTCCGTCGCCGGTGCGTGAGCCGATGCACCGAGGATGGCCCAAACAGATGGAGCACTCGGACATCCGCCGCGTCGTGGCTGATTTCGGCGCGGCGGCGAAGCGGGCCCGGGCCGGAGGGCTCGATGGCATCGAGCTTTGCGCCACCAGTCACCTCATCGACCAGTTCTGGACACCGCTGGTGAACCGTCGAACCGACGAGTACGGAGGATCGATCGAGAATCGGTTGCGCTTCACCTTCGAGGTGCTCGAATCCATCCGGGAGGCAATCGGCACCGACATCGTCGTCGGCCTTCGGATGATCGGCGACGAGGACGAGATCGGAGGGCTCAGCCGTCAGGAGAGCATCGAGATCGCTCAGCGGCTCGCCAGCTCCGGCCTGCTCGATTTCGTCAATATCACCAGCTCGTCCTTGGCCACGGAGGAAGGCCTCTCGAAAGCCATCCCACCATCGGGCACTCCACTGATGCCCTTTGTTTCGCTGGCAGCGTCCATCAAGGAGGTCGTTGACATCCCGGTACTTCATGCCACGCGCATCACCGACGTTGCCTCGGCCCGTCATGCGATCTCGTCGGGACTGATCGACCTGGCGGGTATGACCCGTGCCCACATCGCCGATCCCCATATCGTGGCCAAGTTGGAGCGGGGTGACGAGGACCGCATCCGGATATGCGTCGGGGCTTCCTATTGCATCAATCGACTCCACCAGGGCTTGGAATCGGTCTGTATCCAGAACCCTGCGACCGGTCGTGAGACCCTGATTCCCCAGCTCGTGTCTCGATCGAGCGGACCGCCAAAGAAGGCGGTCATCGTCGGTGCTGGTCCCGCGGGTCTGGAGGCGGCTCGGGTGTTGGGGGAGAGGGGCCACCGCGTCGTTCTGTTCGAGGCCCAGGACCGTGTTGGAGGCCAGGTCGTCCTCGCTGCTCGAGCGAGCGAGCGTCAGGCCGAGCTGGCAGGAATCATCGGATGGCTCGAGCAGGAGG
>JAAETV010000353.1 GCA_024227975.1 Actinomycetes bacterium | reverse complement strand
GGAGGAGGAAACCTCGTCACCGGCAGTCGAGGCCGACGCTGCACGTGAGGAGGTCATTTCGGCCGAAGAGGTCATCGAAGACGAGACGGCGGTCAACCCGTCGGCCGCGCCGGCCAACTCCTCAGAGGACGACTTCAGCTGAGTAACCATCGAACGCAACGCATCGATCATGGGGGCCAAAGCCTCACCGAACTCTCCTGGGACGTGAACATCGAGGACCTCAGCCGCAAGGTTCCCGTCTGCAATGCACTTCGCCTGAGAGCCGACGATGGCAAGGGTGTCGGTCATCTCATCGAATGAGTCGGCCAACTCCCCGATGACGTCGGTCCGGTTCATGTCGAGGTTGTCGATACTGAGGTCACCGCCCGCGACTCGTCTGGCCACCTCGGCGACTTGCTGGACCGGCCGGGAAATCCCTCGGGCAAGGTGAATGCCGATACCCGCTATCACCGCCGCCGCAACCACCGTGAAGAGAAAGACCGCGGCCCGAAGGCCGGCTGCCGTCGCAACATCGGATGTGTGCTGGCTGGCCAGAATCCCCCAGCTGTAGCCGTCGAAACCGAGAGCGCCATCAGCATTGGCATAGCCATAGAGTCGATCAATGCCACCGCTGTCTGTGCCGTCGGTGAAACCTCGCTCACTACCATCAAGCGATGCGGCCGCGGCTTCGTGTCCTGAACTGGTGAGATTGAGGCTCAGCGGAGCCTCTTCGCCACCGTAGGCCACGATCCCGTCCTGTCGGACGACCTGCAACTGAACAGTGCCAACGCCGGTGCGCAGGAGCTCGTCTTCGACCATCGTCATGATGTCGACGACAACCCGATCGAACGACGCAATATTGTGCCACGCACCAGCCACCTCTCCGTTCGAGTCATATATCGGGGCGCTATAGGGCAGACCAAGGCGACCGGGAGGATAGACGACATCAAGCAGCGGCTGGGTTGCTACATCGGTGTAGTAGGTCCCGCCAGCCGGAAGGCGACTGCCGGTCACGACTTCGAACCACTCCTCGCCCGACACATCAGTACCGACGAGAGCCGAGGTATTGAGTGGACTGCCGGCTCCGTCGATCGTGTTGACAGCCCGGACGGTGCCATCGAGGTCGACGATCATCATCAGGTCGTAGATGCCGTATGTCAGTGTCAAGAAGTCGACGATCTCGACTGTCTCGTCATAGGTCCCCTGGGCTCGCGGATTAGCAGCGAATGCTTGCACATCGCCGTACCGCTCAAAGAGATTGCGGTCGACGAGCTCTCCCGCTTCAGCGGCGGCCTTTTCGAGATCCGATCCCGCTTTGGACGCAAGCTCGTCGTTTGACTTTCCGACAGCATAAAACCCGAGCGCAATCAGTGGCACGATTCCAAGGGCCAAGAAGGTTAGAACTAGCCGGCTATTGAGACTCATCCCTGACGCCGTCGGCAACCGATCTCTGAATCCGCCCGTACTCAACCGATTGACCACCGTTCACAGACCTCCGTGATCGAGGCTCCCCTGGCACTCTTGTACCAGCCCCAGATTCCCAATCGGTGCATAATCACGACAACTGAAGGACTCACTCGCAATAATCCCACCAGAACCAGGCTCCACGCGTTTGGGGGGGAGTGTGTCGAGATCGGATTCGGGGTAGCCGGCCCGGCAGGGGCGTTGGGTTCAAACCTGACTTCGGCCCCGTTCGATGATCCCGACTCGGCGTCTTTCCACCTCGCCCGGATCGAAACCGACCCGGCGACGGAACTCGTTGGCCGCTTCACCCTCGATGCGCCAAGCGTCGGCCAGGTGCACGTCCTCTTGTTCCCGGTAGGTGGCCAGCATCCGGGCGACCGAGGCCTGATCATTGTTGGCAATATCGGTGGCCAACCGCTGGACGGTGGCCAACAACGCTTCGTGGCCAACCACCCGGTTGACCAGACCCCAGTTGAGGGCTTCACTGGCGGTCACGAAATTGCCGGTGAGCGAAATTTCGCGGGCTCGGCGGCCCCCTACAGCATCGGCTAGTAAAGCACTCAGGCCCCAACCGGGCATGACCCCGACCCGGGCGTGGGTGTCGGCGAACACTGCCCGCTCCGAAGCGATCAGGAAGTCACAGTTGAGGGCGAGCTCGAAGCCGCCGGTGATGGCTGGCCCGTTAATGGCACCGATCAGGGGCTTGGTCCTGGCCGGGAAGGGGCTGACGCTCCCCTGGCTCAGCTCCCCTCCTCCCCCATCGGTGCTGTCCGCCGGACGACTGCCGAGCTCTTTCAGGTCGAGGCCGGCACTGAAAGCAGGATCAGTTCCGGTCAAGACGATGGCGGCAATGGCCGAGTCGGCCTCCAGGTCCTCCAAGGCCTTGCGCAGGCCTCGCCTCAGGGGCCCGTTGATGGCGTTGCGAACTTCGGGGCGGTGCAGGGTAATGGTGGCCACTGCCCCATTGACGGCTACCAATACTGGTTCGCTCATTGCTCTCCCTCATCCTTTGATGGCTTCGATCCGGCCGATGGGTCGTCCCTCAGGGAACGGTCCACCGACGGGAGCCGGCGCACCTTGCCCTCCTCCCCCTTGGGCACCACCTTGCCCGCTGATTGGATCTGCATGTAGGTGGCGTGAGCAGCAGAAATGGATGTGTGGAATCCCATATGGTCCTGCATCTCATTGACGGACCGTTTGACCATGGAGGCCACGAACGGATCCTGGCGGGCGATCTGGGTGGCGAGATCATTGGCGAACGAGTCGAGCTCGTCGCGGGGAACGACATGGCTGACCAGACCCCACTCCTCTGCTTCGACCGCGCTCATGAACTCAGCCTTCCACAACAACTCCTTGGCCTTGCGGGGGCCGAGATCCCAAGGCACGGAGAAGTACTGGGTGTGAGCGGGGAGAAAGCGTGCATCTTCGGAGGCAACGATCAGATCCATGGCCGAGGCGATCATGAAACCCCCATAGATGCAGAACCCTTGCACGGCAGCAATCGTCGGCTTGGCCAGATCACGCCAGCGGAGGGTGTTGGCCACGTTCAGCTCCCACGAACGGCGCTGCTCGCCGAGGAATCCATCGGGATAGGGTCGAGCCTCACGATCAGCCAGCTCATCGGCCGTGCCAAGGTCGTGCCCCGAGGAGAAATGCTCGCCAGCACCCCTCAAGACGATGACCCGGACCTCATGATCATCGACCGCCTGCCCCAATGCGTCGTCCAGCTCTTCGAGCAGGCGACGGGATTGGGCGTTGCGGTATTGGGGGCGGTTCAGGGTGATGTTGGCGATCCGCCCATCGGTCTCATAGGTGACGTCAGTGCCCATGGCCACCCATCGTAGGAAGAACCCAGGTCAAGGGCGAAGTGACAGCCCGATCACAACCGATGGACAATGCCTGGATGCCCAAGCTCAGCGACGATGAGGTCGCCACCTTTCTCGACGAGCCCGGCCACCTTCTCCGGCTGGCCACGATCGACGACGATGGGATGCCGCGCCTGGCCCCTGTCTGGTTCACCACCATCATCCACGAGGTTGGCAACGACGATGAGTGGCGCAGCATCTACCGGGAGATCGCCTGCCGCTTCATCGCACCCGAGGCGGCAGATCGCTACCTGGCTGCCACCCTCGATCAACCCCGGGCCCTGGTGGCAGTCGACTTGGATGATGCCACCGTCACAACCTGGCGGATGCCGGTCGCTGATGAGGCCGGCACTGGTATCTGGGCATCCCGCTACTATGCCGCCGGCAGTCGTATGGCCACCGCCCTCGAATCCTGATGCTGACCGCTCACCTGGCTACACAGGACCGAGAACCTGGAAGGGCACATTCATGACCAAGGATCTCGATGAGCTGGCCAAACGGACCGCGCTGGGCCGTCAGATGGGAGGCGAGGACTCGATCGCCTTCCATCATGGCCGAGGCAAGCTGACAGTGCGTGAACGCCTCGATCTGCTGGTCGACAAGGGATCGATGGAGGAGTTCGGGTATCTCCAGGGCCAAGGAATCTACGATGACAACGATGAGTTGGCCGACTTCACTCCCAAGGGCGAGGTCAACACCATGGCCACGGTCGAGGGGCGCAAGGTCATCATCAATGGTGGCGACTTCACTGTCCGTGGGGGCTCGGCGTCGGGTGGGCATGGAGGCCTTGGCCAAGAGACACGCCCCGCCGAGCGGGCCCGGGAATGGCGAGTTCCCTTCATCCGCCTCCTCGATGCGGCTGGGGGCAGCGTCCGCGGTTTCGAAGAGATCGGTCGGACCTATCTTCCGGACGGCAACTCATTCACCCTGCCCGATGTGCAGTTGTTGAACACCGTCCCGGTTGTCTCGGCTGTCATGGGGTCAGTAGCTGGCCTGCCGGCGGTCAACGCCTGCATGGCCCACTGGAATGTGATGGTCGAGGGGACGTCACAGATCTTCCCTGGCGGGCCCCCGGTTGTGAAGGCAGCCCTTGGCTACGACATCACCAAGGAGGAACTGGGGGGACCCGAGATACACACCCGGCTCAGTGGCTGTGTCGACAATCTGGCGGCGACCGAGGAAGACGCTCTGGACCAGATTCGCCGCTTCTTGTCCTACCTCCCATCGTCGGTCTACGAGATGGCCCCCTTCGTGGCCACCAACGATCCCGTCGACCGCACCGAGGCCGACCTGCGAACCCTGGTCCCTGACAATCCCCGCAAGATCCACGACGCCCGCAAGCTGGTCGACCTTGTCGTCGACGGTGGCTCATTCTTCGAGATCGCCCCCTTCTACGGGCGGGCCAGGATCACTGGGTTGGCCCGCTTCGGCGGCTACCCGGTAGGGATCATGGCCAACAACCCGAAGTTCAGTGGGGGCGCGACCGATGTCGACGCCGGAGCCAAGGCGTCGCGGCTCCTCCAGCTGTGCGACACCTTCAACCTGCCAATCGTCTC
>JAAETV010000352.1 GCA_024227975.1 Actinomycetes bacterium | reverse complement strand
TCCGAGTGTCATCCTGATGCTCGCCGGGCCTCCTGCCAGGGGGTTACGGTTCGGTCCTGCGCTCGGTGATGACTTAACCAAGAATGTGGCCTTGTGCCTGTTGTCAGACCTGTCGCACCGAGTGTGGGGCCGGCAGGTGCGCTCCTGTCTTAAAGGGAGCCTGTGTTACTCGACTCGGATGTGACGAAGCGCCCCTGCCGATCCCGGACCTACCCGGAGTATCAATCGAGCAGGAGGAACACATCATGACAGTATCTGTCGCAGGTATCGACCCGCATCAGGACCAGTTCACAGTCGGCATTGTTGACAACAACGGTGTCGAAACCACAGCTGAGACCTTCCCGAACACCACAGCCGGGTTTGTTGACGCCATAGACTTGTTGGCCACTCACCGTGTTGTGATGGTCGGGGTTGAGGGATCAGCCAGCTGGGGTGCCCATGTGGCTATCGCCCTGGTTGCTGCCGGTTTCGATGCTCGGGAGGTCCCAGCCCAACGTTCGGCGACTCAACGCCGGGCACGCCGTCTGGCTAAGACCGACATTGTCGATTCCCTATCGGTGGCTCGGGCGTTGCTGGCTGAACCGACCCTGGGACCAGTCCAA
Organism: Actinomycetes bacterium; assembly: GCA_024227975.1. Next base: position 747 of record JAAETV010000352.1, on the reverse strand, counting down.
GCCCTTGACGTCTACGACCCGCTGGTTGCCAAAATCGAAGCGGTGTTGGAACACCGACGGGCACTGGTCGAAACCCGCACCCTGATGTTGCATTACGCCGCCGATCAGATCGTCAAACTTCCCATCGAGATCCGCGACCAGCTCGAATCAAAAGGCAAGATCGAGTCGAGGCTTCGCCGTCTCGAATCCATCGACACCAACCTGGTTTCAACCATCGCCGGCGAGTATCGGCTGTCGTGGCTGCTGCCGCTGATCGATCAAGACCGGCAAGCCCGACGCGAGATTCGCCGTCTCGAGCGGCTCCTCGATGATCTCTTGGACCAGCACGGCACCACGCTACGTGACGAACCCGGCATCGGCCCCATCGCCGCGGCAACCCTCCTATGCGAGGTTGGTGACCCGTTCCGGTTCGCCCGAGAATCCAAGTTTGCACGCTGGTGCGGCACCGGAGCTGTCGCCCTCTCATCGGGAGAAGGACACGGTGAACCAGTCAAACATCGTCTCGACTTCCGCGGAAACCGGCGCATCAACAGCGTGCTCTACATCGCCAGCGTCACCCAACAACGCGACCGTCAAGACGCCCAAACATTCATCGACCGGAAAACCCGAGAGGGCAAAACCCGCCGCGAAGCCAGAAGAGCCCACAAACGCCATCTCGCCAACCGCGTCATCCGCCGAATGTGGAAAGACGAAAAAGCCAGAACAACGCCCACCACGGCCGCCGCTTGACAAGGGAGCGTCTGACAC
>JAAETV010000351.1 GCA_024227975.1 Actinomycetes bacterium | reverse complement strand
TCGACGCTTCAACTCGCGAGAGTGGAGGTTCAGTCAGTCACCTGAAGTGGTCGAACGCGATCCATCCACCTCCGTGAGTGAGACACACCGCTACATTTCGTCCATTTGATGGCCGGACCCCGAAGAGGCTGTCTACTTGGGCAGTTCGGCTAGGTGATCCTCGTATCGGCCGCCCCCACCGGCGAGGAGCTGCTCGGTGGGCGGAACCGAGTAGACCACTACCCGATCGTCGAGAAGGTCACTGAAAGCCAGCAGTGTGCCGTCGTCGGACACCTCCAAGCCGGTGGTCTGATTGCCGCCGATGATGGCATCGAGCATCTCACCGCTCTCGGTGTCGATCAGGAGCACCGAGCCCCACTCCGGGCCGGGAAGGTAGTACGACGTGGGATTGTTGCGACCCCGGTTCGACACGAACAGTACCCGTCCGTCGGGGCTGAGATCGATGGTGTTGGGTTTCCGGTCGGTCGTAGCCAACACCGTGATCTCGTCGGTTTCGGTGTCGACGGCGAAGACCGTGTCGTTGGTCATGTCAGAGGCGTAGACCACCGACCCGTCGGGCGAGCCGACCAGGTGGCGCATCGAACCGCCAGTTCGCTTCAGGACCAGGTCATCACCGGAGACAAGGTCGATGACCGCTAGCTCGCCGGCGGCAAACCCGGTCACATAGAGCCGTTTGCCGTCGGGGGTCGGGTAGAGGCCTCGGGGGGTGTTCACCGTCGAGAAGAGGCGTGTGGTCTCCCCGGTGGCCAGATCGATCTCGGAGACATTGTCATCAACCCAGTTCGATGCGTAGAGGGTGGTTTCGTCATCGGACAGCGCGATGACCTTCGTCCACGCACCCTTGGTGTCGAACTGGCGCTTCACCTCCCGGCTGGCGACGTCGATCTCGAACACCGAATTCGTCTGCATCTGGCTGACGTAGGCGGTGTCGCCGGAGTGGTTGAAGATCGCCTCGACGGCGCCCTGGTCGAGATCGATGGTGGCTGTGACCTGCCCTGAAGCCACATCGATGACGTCGACCCCGCTCCCATTGAGAAGGGTCGTCCAGACCTCCGACCCATCCGGAGTGAAGGCCACCCCCTTGGGCGCTCCGCCCACTTCGACCTCGAACAGCTTGTGTACCAGCTGCCCCGGCCGGTCGAGCCAGATGGTGGCGTCGGTGGTGGCACCGGAAACACCATCGAGGACAATCTCGCCTCGGTAGTCCTGGTAGCCGTCGGCCGACACGGTCACCTCAACGACCTCGGCCGGGATCTCCACGGTGATCGGGTCGGGCCCCTGCCCCTGGGCCGAGAAGCCATTGGCCGTTTGCAGGTCAACGGTCGCTTCCGGAGGGTGTACCTTGATCGATAGCGAGCGGAGCTCCGGTGGCTGGGTGCTCGTTGTGGCCGCCTCAGAGGTAGGAGAAGCGGTCTCCTCCGATGCCGAGTTGTCGGCCGTTGACGTCGATGGGACCGAGCCAACCGAGGAAGAGGTTCCCGATGGGGTCTGGTCTTCGGTCCCCTGGCCCCCAGCGCACCCAGCCAGCACGACTACCGTCGCCAGGGCCCACAGGATCACGATGCGTGCCGGCCGGTTCTGTCGCTGGGGTGGGCGTCGCGGCGAGAAGACGTTGAGAACGACACGCATGGCCATCGTCCAAGGCGCGTGAAGAATCACCTCGTGAACCTAGTTTGCCATGGTTGGGCGTGTCGCCTCGCCTCCGATACCCGAACTCCAGAACCGACACCGATCCACGAAGCGGAGCCGCAAAATCAGGTGGGCTTGCTGCGCCGCAGCATCTGTCCTCCACCGATCAGGAAGACGATCCCAATAACCAGCATGATCCAGGACCATCCCGAGTTGCCCTCGGTGGCCATCATCACGACGGAGTAGATGACGATCAGCGCGATGCCGATGATCACCGCGAGCAACTGAGCGGTCTTGTCCTTCATAGGCTCAACCATTCCGGAGGTCATTCCCCTGCCGCTAGGGCCCAAGTGCTCTTGGCGATGAAACGGCGACCGACCGGCCATCGTTGGCGGTACCGGCCGGCCCAACCGGCTGTGGGCATGATTTTGTTGCCGAACCCTTGCCCAGGGGGCAGTCAGACCGAGTTCGGCCAGGTGTCGCTGAGGCGGTATCCCGTCGGCCATGGATCTCCGGGATCGAGGGTGTGCTCGTGGGTACCTGTGATCCAGGCGGTACCTGAAACCGTTGGAACGATCGCCGAGCGATCTCCAACCGATGTCGTAGCGGACACCGTACCGATGAACGTCGAGTCGATGATCGATCGCATCACGAGCCGGTCGCCCACCCCCAGTCGTCCTTGTGCGACCAGAACGGCGAGCCGAGCCGATACCCCGGTCCCGGTCGGTGATCGATCCAGTTTCCCGGGATCAATGACGGTCGTACTCCGCATCGTGGCGTCGCCATCGACAATGTCGAGAGGACCCGCAATCTGGCAGAACGAGATGTGATTCCAGTCAAGACCATCATCGATGCTGGGATGTGAGAAACCGAGTTGCTCGTTCGCAGCGGCAGTGATCCGCCGACCAAGACCGGCGATGTCCGCCGCCTCGCTCGGCTCCAGTACGAACCCGAGGTCACCCGCATCGACGAGCACGAAGCTGTCGCCGCCGAATGCCGTGTCCACTCGCAACGACCCGATGTCGTCGAGTTCGACAATCGCGTCGAGCCGGTCGGCAAAGGAAGCAACATTCGTGAACGTCACCTGCTCCACCTTGCCGTCACGACACCTTGCCTCGACACTGACGAGACCCGCCGGCGCCTCGAGCATTATCGATGTCGTGGGTTCGGTCATCTCCACTATGCCGGTCTCCAGCACGACGGTGGCGACACACATCGAGTTCGAACCCGACATCGGCGGGGTGTGCACCGGTTCCATGATTATGAAGCCAACGTCAGCAGCCGGGCTTACCGCCGGGACCAGCAGATTGACGTGGCGGAACACGCCGCCACGCGGTTCGTTCAGCATGAAGTCGCGGAGCTCACCGTCCTCGGCGATCCAACGAGACTGCTCCCAGATCGTGTCCCCAGGGGGCGGATCGACCCCGCCGACAATCACATCGCCGACCTCTCCGCCAGCATGGCAACTCACCGTCCGCACGACACGACCTGGACCCATCGGACAACCCTATTGCAGCCCAACCCGCAGGGCAGTGAGCCCGTCTTGGTCAGGCTGGCGGGCTCCAGTGACCTTCTGCTTCGAGGTCGGCTAGGGCTGCGAGGGTGCTGTCACGGAGGCTGTTGACGACGAAGTCGACATCGTCGGTGGTCATGGTGAGGGGCGGCGACATGACATTCAGATGCACGATTGGCCGCACGATGAGACCCCGGCGCTCGGCGTGGTTGGCGATCCGCTTCCCGATGTCGAGCTCCTCATCGAAGAGCTCCTTCGTCGCCTTGTCCTTGACGTACTCGACACACACCATGAACTTCCGGCCTCGCGTCTCGCCGACGATTGGTAGATCCTCGAGCGTCTTCAGCTGCTCCTCGAAGTAGGCCCCGACCTCATTGACATTGTCGAACAGTCGCTCGCGCTCCATGATCTCGATGTTCTTGAGCGCGGCGACGCAAGCAACCGGATGCCCGGAGTAGGTGAAGCCATGGGTGAAGCTCCGACCCTGGCCACGCTCTGAGATCACATCCCATATCCGGTCCGAGAAAATCGTGGCCCCAAGGGGCAGGTACCCGGACGTCAACCCTTTGGCGCTGACGATGATGTCGGGTTGGATGCCGAACTCATCGAGCGAGGCGAACCAGTGACCGAGGCGTCCGAAACCCGTTACCACCTCATCGGACACGTACAAGATGTCGTTGCGCTGACACACCTCCCACATCCGCTGGTTGTAGCCATCAGGGGCCACGATGACCCCACCCGCCCCCATGATCGGCTCGGCGAAGTAGGCCATGACATGGTCGGCACCGCCCAGCTCGACGATCTTGTCCTCGAACTCCTTCACCAGCTCATCGACGAAGCCAGCTTCGGACTGCCCCGGACTGGCCTCGCGGTAGAAGTTCGGGCACCGCAGATGATGCACCGTGTCGGTCATATAGTCGAACAAGGGTGAGTGGTCGCCGGGCTTGCCCCCGATCGACATCGAGACATAGGTCGAGCCGTGGTAGGAGTTCACCCGGCTGATCACGTGCTTCTTGTCCGTCAGGCCCCGGCAGTTGTTGTAGAACTGCATGAGCCGGAATGCTGAGTCGTTGGCGGTGGAGCCACCTGTGCTGAACATCACATGCTCGAGGTCTCCCGGTGCCAGCTCAGACAGTTTGGTCGCCAGTTCGGCGGCCGGTTCATTGGTGAGATCAACGAACGTGCTGGCGTAGGACAGAGTGCGGGCCTGCTCGGCGATCGCGTCGGCCATCTCGTGGCGGCCCAGACCGATGTTGTTGCACCACAGCCCACCAACTGCATCGAAGTACTCGTTGCCGTCGGCATCCCAGATACGACAGCCATCGCCCGACGCGATCGGTAGGGCTCCCTCCGAGCTGAACGTATCGAAGAACTGCCACGGGTGAACGAAGTGGGCCTTGTCCTTCTCCGTCACTTCCCGTGTGTGTTTCGAGGTCATCTCGTCTGCATCCTTTCTGAGAATTGCACCATCAGGGGAGGAGACCGTGGCGCCACGCTGGGCTGGCTGGCTCGTCGCGGCGGTTGAGGGCACGGTCGAGGGCCGCGATCAGGCGAGGGCGGGTCTCGCGGGGGTCGATTACGTCGTCGATCTTGACCTGTTCGGCGGCGTGGAAGGCACCGAGCAGGTGATCGAAGGCCGCTTCCAATTCGGCCTGGAGGGCGATGGGATCGTCGGCCGCCTCGAGGTCAGCCCGGTAGGCAGCCTGGATGCCACTCTCCAGAGGAATAGCGTTGAAATCGGCCGTCGGCCAGGCCAGCACCGTCGACTGTCCGGCTCCGTAGCCTCCCATGGCACAGGCGCCATAGCCGATGCCCTTGTGCAAGGCCACGGTCAACAGCGGCACACGAGCGAAAGCGAAGGAGTGGGCGATCGTCATGCCTACCCTCAGCGCTCCCTCCCGTTCCGACTTCGGTCCGGTCATGACCCCTGGGGTATCCATAAGGGCCACAATCGGTACGTGGAAGGCGTTGCAGAGATCCATGAAATGACGCTGTTTGCTGCCAGCGGCCGCGGTGATGGCACCCGCCATCACCTTCGGCTGGTTGGCGATGATCCCGACCGTGTGTCCGTCGAGACGGGCGAAGCCGGTGACCATCATCTGGGCATAGTCGGGCTTGATCTCGAAGAAGCTCCCTAGATCGAACACGAGATCGATGACGTCGTGTATGTCGTAGGGGCGTCGGGTGTTCTCGGGAATGATGTCGAGCAGCTCTTCGGCCATCCGGTCCGGGTCGTCGCTGGTCTCCGACCGGTCCGGGTAGGAGTAGGCGTTGAGGGGTAGGAAGGAGAGGAAGCGCCTGATCTGGTTGATGGCATCGGCATCGTCGTCGGCCGCGTTGTCGGCCACCCCAGAGATCTCACAATGAACGCTGGAGCCGCCCAGCTCCTCCTTGTCTACCGTCTCGCCGGTGGCACCCAGCACCAACGGCGGGCCGCCAGCAGCCAGCATTCCCGTGCCCTTGACCATGACGATGAATTCGATCATGGCCGCGATCAAGGCCGAGTCGCCGGCAACCGGGCCCATGACTGCGCAGGCCTGAGGGACGATCCCCGAGAGCTTGGCGATGGCCATGAAGTGATGCATGGGGGCCAATCCCCCACCGATCGACTCATCGGTGCGAGCACCTGCTCCGTCGAAGAACCAGACCAGGGGAACCCGATCGCGACCGGCCAGCTCGACCATGCGGTTCTTCTTGATCAGGTTGTTGTTGCCGACCGACCCGCCGAGCACGGTGAAGTCCTCTGAGACCACTCCGACGATTCGGCCATCGACTCGGCCGAAGCCGGTGACCACCCCGTCGGCCGGTGTCATCTTGTCGGCCGACTTGGGTACCGAGGTGTGGGCGTGGGTGACCAATTGGCCGACCTCCTCGAAGGTGCCTGGGTCGAACAGTAGGTCGACCCGCTGGCGCACCGTCAGCTTGCCCTGTTGCTTCTGGCGTTCGATCCGCCTCTCGCCCCCGAGCAGGTGGGTCTGAGCCCGCCTCTCCTCCAGCTCCTCGATCAGGTCGCGCATAGCCATGGAGCGAGGGTAGTCGTTGTCGGCAGCGGGCTAGTCAGGACGATTAGGATCATCGCTACGACCGGCCCTGGAGGCTCATCATGAAAGTTGACGGAGGAGTCAGCGTCGATAGCTCGCTCGATGGCATAGGAGAGCGAGCCAGGAAACAGGAGGAACAGGGGTACGACGGGCTCTGGGTTCCCGAGACAACCCACGACGCCTTCACCATGCTGCCGCTCATGGCCGAAGCCACTGACCAGATCGAGCTGGGTACGAGCATCGTCGTCGGTTTCGCCCGAAACCCCATGTCGCTTGCCTACTCGGCCAACGACATCCAGCTCATGTCTCGAGGCCGTTTCATCCTCGGCCTCGGTAGCCAGATCAAGCCTCACATCACTCGTCGGTTCTCGATGGAGTGGTCGAGACCGGCCGCCCGCATGCGGGAGATGGTCCTGGCCACGAAGGCAATCTGGAACTCATGGAATACTGGCGACAAGCTCGACTTCCGGGGTGACTTCTATCAGCACACCCTGATGAACCCTCTCTTTCATCCCGGTGAGAACCCTTGGGGGGCTCCCCGGATCGCCATCGCCGGGGTCGGTGAGCTGATGACTGAGGTGGCCGGCGAGGTGGCCGATGTCTTCCTCGGCCACGGCATCGCGACGGAGAAGTACTACCGCGAGGTGACCATCCCGGCTCTGACCCGTGGTGCCGAGCGGGCCGGTCGATCAATCGACGACATCGCCATCTCGGGTACCCCGTTCATCGTGACCGGCAGCAGTGAGGAGGAGATGGCAGTCGCGATCAAGGGCACCCGGCAGCAGATTGCCTTCTACGGTTCGACACCGGCCTATCGATGCGTTCTGGAGTGCCATGGTTGGGGTGAGCTCCAGACCGAGCTCAATCAGATGTCGAAGGAGGGCCGCTGGGAGGAGATGGGCGGCCTGATCGACGACGAGATCCTGAACGCCTTTGCCGTTGTGGCCGAGATCGACGATCTCGCCGCCGCGGTGCTCGACCGCTTCGATGACGTCTTCCATCGCATCAGCTTCTTCGCTGCCTACCAATTCGACCCCACCAGATGGCTGAAGGTCATGAAGGATCTGAAGGCACAAAGCTGAGCTGGTCGAGTAGGTGGGGATCGAACATTGCTCGCTGATCGACGTGTGCTGTCTTCGACCGGAACTAGCCGATGCAGCGTGGTGTCTATGGGGAAGTCTGACGAGGAGAACGGACGCCGGTACCAGGGCGCAGCGGTCCGGGACTATCAAGCGGTGATACCGAGTGGTGATCGTGGACGTCGCAGAGCTTCCATTGGCCCGCCGATCCTTAGTCGGAAGACCCAATGGCGAGGATGTTCCCCTCGGAGTCCTTGAACCAGGCCGTCTTCTCTCCATCAGGGAGCACCAAGGCTCCATCGTCCCAATAGGGCTGCGGGCCCTCGTCGGAGTCGAAGTTGCCTTCGACGGGATACACCTCGAAGACGACCCCGTTGGCTGACAGCTCCGCGTAGGCCGTGTCGAAGTCGCTGGTCACTAGCCGCGCCGCCGTCGCGAGGTTCCTTCCTGCGTGCGGTGACTGGTACACGCCGAACTTCGCCGTTCCGGTGTCGTAGAGCAGTTCCTCGTCGTCGGGCTCGGCGTCGACCGGCTCAAGGCCGAGCTTCTCCCTATACCAGGACCTGGCTCGCTGAATGTCCACAGCGGGCAGTTCCGGGTGAATGGTGAACTCCACGGTTCTCCTCCTCGGGCGCAAGCCTAACGCGATGGCCTCGTACCGATCCGGAGTTTGCAGTCAGCCCAGCGGTCACAGGGGTGAGGGGCCAAACTTGACGGCCACCCGAAGTGCCACGCTGTGACTTCGACGAGAGCACTGGTCCGGTCACGACGCGAGCGCACGGAAAGGGGCACGCCATCTGGGTCTGATGCGGGTTCGCTGTCAGTGGCGCCGTCTATGGTGGGAACATGGAACCCGTGAGGCGAGAGATCGACGAGGCGGCCGAGAACGTCGTCCGATTCTACCCACCCGACGAACCCCTCTCGGCCGCTGCGGAGGAAGCTCTTCGTCGTCGCACGCTCGAAGAGCACCAGGCTGCTATCGATCGGGCTCTGCGCCAGAGTTGAGGGCGGTACGACTCGCAGAGTCCCCTCTCGATGACATCGACCGGCAGCTCTCACCTGAGCGGGTTGTGAAGTTCAAGCATGTCGATCTTCGGCCGGTCCTGGAGGCGCTGAGCGAGCAGCCAGACACGTGGGAGGCCGTATCGGTCCCGCATGGTCCGGCTCGTCGGTTGACGATCCGCGGCCGAACAGTGGCCGGCTTCCACCTGTTCGGTA
>JAAETV010000350.1 GCA_024227975.1 Actinomycetes bacterium | reverse complement strand
GGCGACGATCCGAGCTGTCGCCACCATGATCGTGCCCTGAGGTTGGACATGGCCATACAGCCGCTCGTAGTCGACCTCGAAAGCGGCTCGGACGGCCACTGGGTCGAAGTGGTCGACGGGTACCTTCAGTGACCACAGCTGACCGGGATGGTGGAGGTCGAGCTCAGCCCGCAGGCTGACCTCGTGCTCAGCTACCCCTTCGGCCCTCAGGGCGGCCACGGCCTGGGCTCGCAGCTCGTCAAGCACCCCTTCGACCTGGGCCCTGTCGATGGTGTCGATCGAGCCCCGGACGAAGCGAACGAAGTCCTGACGAAGCTCGGCGTGAAGCATGCCGACCGCACAAAGGGCACCGGCCGCTCGGGGCACATAGACCCGACTGACGCCCAGGCCACGAGCAACCGTCTCCCCGTGCATGGGTCCGGCCCCTCCCGCCGCCACCAGGGTGAAGTCGGCGGGGGCATGCCCCCGCTCGATCGAGATGTACTCCACTGCCCCCAGGAGGTTCTGCTCCAACAGGGCCACGATCCCGGCCGCCGCTTCCTCGACCGACAACCCGAGGGGGTCGGCTACCTCGGCTTCGATGGCTCGGCGGGCGGCTTCAGCGTCGAGGGTGATCGAGCCTGCGGCGTAGGGCCCGGGTCGGAGGCGACCCAGAACAAGTTGGGCGTCGGTCACGGTCGGCTTGGTACCCCCTCGCCCGTAGCAGGCGGGCCCAGGATCTGCCCCCGCTCCCTGGGGCCCGACATAGAGCATGCCGGCCGAGTCGACTCCAGCGATGGTCCCTCCACCAGCCCCGATGGTGTGGATGTCGATAGCCGGGGTCGACACGTGGTAGCCGGCGATCGAGAGCTCGTCCTTGGTCCCGACCTCACCGTTGGACATGAGCAGTACGTCACACGAGGTACCACCGATCTCCATCGAGATGAGGTTCTCGGGTCCGGAGCCGCCACCAGCGCCCGCCGTTGCCTGGTAGTAGCTGAGGGCGCCGACGGCGGCCGCCGGTCCGCTGAGAAGGAGGGCGACGGGGCGGTCAGCCAACTGGGGAACCGATGCCACCCCACCATTGGATTGGACCATCAGGATCGGATTGGCCAGCCCCTGGCTGGACAGCTCGGCGTCGAGGGCCTCGAGGTAGGCAACGGTCGAAGGGCCGAGGGTGGCGTTGACAACCGCAGTCGAAGTTCGCTCATATTCCCCCATCAGGGGACTGACGTCGGCCGAGGCCGTCACCCAGCGATCGGGGGCGGCCGCTCGCAAAGCGGCCAAGGCCGACCCTTCGTGACCGTCGTCCATGAAGCTGTTGAGGAAGGCGACGGCCACCGCTTCGACCCCCTCGTCATCGAAGTAGTGGCTGGCCTCGGTCACCTCGGAAACGGCTAGCGGTTCGAGCTCTTCTCCCCCCGCGTCGACCCGCCCCCTGATGCCACGCCGGAGGTAGCGGGGTACCAGCACTGGAGCATAGGGGGCACGGTGGTTCCACTGGTCAGGACGCAGCCCCCTTCGGATCTCCAACCCGTCGCGGAAGCCGGCCGTCGTGAGCAGCCCGACAACCGCCCCCTTGCCCTCGAGCATCGTGTTGGTCGCCACCGTCGAACCATGGACGAACAGTGAGCAAGAATCGAGCAGATCCCCCACCGTGGTGTCGATCTCGTTGGCCATGGCCACCACGGCGTCCAGCACTCCCCGGCTGGGATCGGCCGGGACTGAGGGCACCTTGGCCACCCAGGTTTGCCCCTCCCGATCGGCCAGGACGAGATCAGTGAACGTACCGCCGACATCGACCCCAAGGCGCCAAGGGGACGACGGTTGGCTGGGATTGGTCGTTTGCTCTGGCTCCATGGCCGCGACACTAGTGGTCGCTACCCGCCGGCTCAGAGCCAGCCGTCGACCTCACCGTTGGTGCTGACAGCCAGGGTCGAGGACCGGACCCCTGCCTCGAACACCACCAGATGGTCTGTGATTACCTCAGAATGATCAGCTGTCTTCCACGCTTCCAGGTGGAGATTGATGAGGGTGGCCCTGGCCTCGGGGGGGCAGTCCCAGGCGGAAGCCAGCATTGCCCCTCGTTTTGCGATCGAGACGACGACCTTTTCACTGGCCAGCAGATCGTGTACCTCGAGCATGTGGCTCTCGCACAAAACCTTCTCTGCGGCAAAAGGGTTGCCAGCCGAGACGACTAGCTTCGAGCCGTTCATTGCGACAGTCTCCAACCCGACCTCGTAGACCTCGAGGTTCTCGAAGGCCACCTTGACGATGGCGTTGGGATCATCGTCAGCCTGCCTGGTCACATAGGTCAGCTCTTCGTCGCTCTCCCAGGCGTAGCCGACGAAGACCAAAGGCTCGTTCGTCGATCCGAGCCACATGTGGACGCGGGCGCCCCGCGAGATCCCATTCCACTCGGCTGGCTTCAATATCGGTAGCAAACGCACCCGTCGGCCCTCGAATCCCGCTCTTGCCTTCTCCAACGGTTGACCCGTCGGCGTACCCTGAGGCGCATGTAGGTTCTCGCTGGTTCTCACGTCGCTAGTGGGGATGACGGTCCACACCTGTTGGGCCGCCTGGATCACATTCTATGAGCCAGTCGACCCAACCACGATTCGTACCTCATCTCGTTACTGGTTGGCGCTTCCGGAGGCGATGGGGGCTCCCCGGGCTAGATCGTCGGCTGCCAGCAAGGCTTCCATCATCAGTTCGACCGCGCCAGCCCGCAACGCTGACTCCTGGTTGGCCAGATTTGTCGTTTCGTCGGCATCAACCGCGATGTCAAACAGCAACTCCTCGCCACTGCTGGTCCTGGTGAAGCGAAGCTCGGGCGAGATCAGGGTTCTGATCTTGTGCGGGGTCAGGCGACCAGCGGCCATGGCTGGAGGGCAGTCGTCCTCGACCAGTACGTGAGATCGGACGGTTGTGGTTGGGTCGGCGAGGATCGGAGCGAGGGACTGGCCCTGTATGCCATCGTAGGGGTCGAGATCGCACAGGTCGAGAATGGTGGCGGCAAAGTCAACGCTGCTGGCCAACGACGCGCTGCGCTGCCCTACCCCCGATGGTGGGGCAATGACCAGCGGGACCTGCTGGGTACCTCGGTATGGCATGAACCCCTTCAGCATGAGGCCATGGTCACCCATCATGTCGCCATGGTCGCTGGTGAACACGATGATGGTGTTGTCGAGCTGACCCCTGGCCTCGATGGCGGCCAGGATCTGGCCGACCCCGTCGTCGATCATCTCGATCAGGCCATAGGTGGCGGCGATGGCCTCCGCCACCAGATCATGATTCGACGCCCCGAAGGGGGCAACCCACATCCTCTGCTGGTCCGAGGTGAAATCCTTGACCCGCTTGAGATGGGTGAGACTGTCTTCCATCGGGTCGTCGATGGTGGATGGCAGCTCCATGTCGGCGGCCCGGTGGCGGTCATACCAGGGGCCAGGGGCGGCCATGGGGTGGTGAGGGTCGGGAAACGATGCGTAGGCAAACCAGGGCTTGTCCTGGCTGACGGCTTCGTCGATGAAGGCGATCGTGCGCTCGGTCACGAACGAGGTGGAGTGGAGCTCAGGGTCGTAGGTCGGCCGGTAGAGCTGCCACCAGTGCTCAGATCGATCGAGGGCTGGCGCCTCGGCGGTGTAGGGGACGAGCAACTCGTCGAGCTTGCCCCCCTTTTCCAGGGCCCAGGCCAGGTGGTGCCCGGTGACCCGGGCCCCATGGTCAATAGCGAGCTCGATATGGTCGAATCCGTAGAAGTCCTCGGGGTCGTCGAAGGCGTCGAGGTAGCGCTCGTAGTCTTCCAGCTGGTCCCACCCCGGAGGGTGTGGTGAGCGGACGACGGGTTGGGTGTCGAGAGCGACGACGGAGTTGCGGCTCGTCCCGTGCTGGAGGTGGGACTTGCCGAGCAACCCTGTCCGGTAGCCGGCGTCTCGAAGCTGACGGACGAAGGTGTTTGCGTTCCAATCGAGAGAGCGGTCATTGAAGATCACCCCGTGGGCCGACGGCACCCGTCCGGTCATGATGCTGCACCGGTTTGGCATGCATACCGGATTGGCTACCCAGGCATTGTCGAAAGTCGTACCACGAGCGGCGATCGAATCGAGATTCGGTGTCCGCACGACGTCATTGCCCATGAAGCCGACATGGTCCGCTCGTTGCTGATCGGTGATGATGAACAAGATGTTTGGCCTCGAGGCTGACATATGGGCCAAGCTAAACGACACGGCCCTTTCCCGGACAACCGACGAGCTGGACGACCAGCGCCCGGTGTGTGATTGTGTGCGGCCAACAACCAAGGAGCAAGACGATGACCCCGACTGAACTGGTTCAAGCCGCCTGCCCCAAGATCGGCAGTCTTGGTGCCGCCTTCTACTTCGACGCGGCGACCGTTTCACGAGGCAAGGAGTTGGGCCTCGACGGGTTCCGCTTCTACGTCCTGGGCCGGGGTGGGGTCTTGGGCAATGTCGAGCCAGCCGTCATCAGTAGTGCTTTCGGCTATTTCACTCCCGATCTGGTGACCAAGATGTGGACCAGTGGCTCAGAGGTAATGGCCCCCCGTGACGCCGCCCGCCAGTACCTGGCCTGCGCCCAGGAGTTCGGCCGGGCCACCTTCTCGGGAATCGAAGGGCTCGACGCCTATTGTGAAGCAGCCGGGGCCATCAACGACGCGGCCGATGGAGCAAGCCTTGCCCTCTATGCCGGTGTGGCCGCCGAGCCCCTGTGTGACGACACCCCCGGCCGGGCCATGCAGCTGACAGCCACACTGAGGGAATACCGGGGC
>JAAETV010000349.1 GCA_024227975.1 Actinomycetes bacterium | reverse complement strand
GCAAGATCGCCTTCGATATGCCGGCGGGCGAAGCAGGTCACGCCGCTGGTGTGTGGACGATTGCGCCCGCCTCCGCCCTACCGGCAGTGACAGCCCCGGTGCACCTCGATGGCTCCACCCAACCGGGCGCGTCCTGTGATGCCGCCAGTGGCCTTCACACCCTGAATGTCTTCCTCGACGGCAGCTCGGCTGGTGCCGCCAGCGATGGTCTTGTGGTCTCCGGTGGGTCGACGATCGTGACCGGCCTGGCCATCGACGGCTTCGACGACAATGGGATCGAGCTCGCCAGTTCGGCCAACACCGTCCGCTGCAACTTCATCGGCGTCGGCGTCGACGGGGCTACTTCGAGCGGCACCATCGATACCGGGATCGAGGTCAGCGGCGACGACAATGTCATCGGCAGCGCCGCCAACGAGGACCGCAATGTGATCTCGCCCTGGCACGGGACCGGCGTCCATGTGCTGGCCGGATCGGATCGCACGACCATCGAAAACAACCACCTCGGCCTTGACGACAGCGGCTCGACCATCGTTGGCGTCGACGGGGTGGCTGGCGTCTTGACCGACGGCGATACCGACACCCTCATCCAAGCCAACCTGATCTCCGGCAACACCACGGGTGTGATTCTCGGCAACGCGGCCACGTCGACCCAAGCGGTTGTCAACGCCAACACCATCGGCCTCGACATCACAGGACTACTGGCTCGCCCCAACCTGGGGGTCGGGATCGACGTACAGGATGCAGCCTCGGCCACGATCTCCAACAACACGATCAGCGGGAACGGCTCGCATGGGGTGTCGGCCGGCGTCAACGCCACCCTGCTGGACATCACGGGCAACCAGATCGGCCTCGATGGGGCCTTGTCGCCAACGGTCGGAAACGGAGGCGACGGTGTCCGCCTGACCGGGCTGATCACCAACGCCTCGAT
>JAAETV010000348.1 GCA_024227975.1 Actinomycetes bacterium | reverse complement strand
GTTCTGCGCTGCTCGATGATCTTGCGTCCCTCGTCGACGACGAGAACAGTTGTTGCGGCAAGGATACAGATGCCCCATTGGGCGGCGGTGAGGGAGACGGTGGGAAGCCATCGCTGCAGGAATCGGAGCTCGGTGGCGAGCACCGTGGCCACGATCGATAGGCCGAGCCCGCGCAGCAGTCTCGGGTTCGATAGCAGTTCGGGTCCGAATGATGTTGTGAGCTCGAACCGGTTGGCGATCGCAGCGGCGACATGGGCTAGCGAGAGGGTCACGAACCCCATGGTCCCGGCCACGGTGGCTGTGTTGGCGGTGAAGTCGTTCGGGCCGAGCGCGAACGCGGTCAGGGTGGCGGCTGCCATCGTGAGCCCGATCAGGGTGACCCTGAGTGCTCGGGCCTGGCTGATGATCTTTGTTCCGGGTTTGCGTGGGGGCCGTTGCATGATTCCCGGCGAGGCTCGATCGCGGCCGAGGGCGATGGCGGGTGGGGCGGTCACGGCGAAGTTCACGAACAGGATCTGTAGTGGTGTGAGTGGGGCCCCGGAGGCGATGTTGAATACTGCGGCGGCGACGAACGTTGCGATGAAGGCGACGAGTGAGCTCGTCTGGAACCGGATGTACTTCATCAAGTTGTCGTAGATGATCCGGCCTTGTTCCACGGCCCGGACGATGGTGTCTAAGTTGTCGTCGGTGAGGATCATGGTTGCGGCCTGTTTCGAGGCCTCGGTGCCGGTGATACCCATCGCCACGCCAATGTCAGCCGACTTCAGCGCTGGAGCATCGTTGACCCCATCACCAGTCATCGCCGTTACCTGTCCCTCCGCTTTGAGGGCGTTGACGAGGCGGACCTTGTGTTCGGGGACGACCCGACCGAACACCCCCAGCCCACCGATTCGTTCTGCGAGCTCGTCGTCGGACATTGAGTCGAGCTCGACCCCATCGATGGCTGCGCCTTCGATGTCCAACTCGGTGGCGATAGCTGATGCGGTCGCGAGGTGGTCGCCGGTGATCATCCGCACTCGGATACCGGCATCGCCTGCCCGTGCGATCGCAGTGCGAGCCTCAGGACGGGGCGGGTCGACGATCCCGACGAACCCGGTCACGGTAAGGTCCGACACAAGAGCGAGCAGATCCTCACCAGGGTCGAACATTGATGGGTCGAAGTCTCGCTGGGCGAAGCTCAGGGCTCGCATTCCTTGGCTGCCGAGTTCCTCGATACCTGCTGTCACACGGTCACGAACGGTGTCTATGGGTTGGGTTCGTCCATTCCATTGAATCTCACTGGCTCGAGCGAGGAGCACATCGGGGGCCCCCTTCACGAAACATCGGATCACGGCCCTTCCGTTGCTCGTGGTCCACTGGTGGAAGGTGGCCATGAACTTGTAGGCGGCGTCGAACGGGACCTCAGCTAGGCGAGGATAGGCGGCCCGGGTCGTGTCTGTAGCCAAGCCTCCCTTGGCCGCCAGGACAACAAGCGCCCCTTCGGTCGGGTCACCAACAATGGCCCCGGCCCCGGCGGTCGCGTCGCTGGCCAAGATCATGGCGATCAACAGCGGGTCAAGATCGAGGTTCCGCTCCCCGCCGGTACGCAGGATCGCTCCCTCGGTCGAATAGCCCTCGCCTTCGATCCGATAGGTGTTGCCATCAAAGGCCAGAACCCGGGCCGTCATCTGATTCAGGGTCAGGGTCCCGGTCTTGTCCGAACAGATCGCCGTCGTCGACCCCAACGTTTCCACCGCGGTCAGGCTCTTCACGATCGCACCGAGCTTCGCCAACTCCTGGGTTGCCAGCGACAATAACGTCGTCACCAGGGTCGGCAGCCCAGTGGGAATGGCCCCCACGGCCACCGACACCGCCAAGAGCAACAAGGCCTCTCGCTCCAAGCCTCGGGCCAACCCGATCCCGACCATCACCACCAATGCGAAACCGGCCAACACGCCGAACACCTTGGCCAGGTCGTCCATCTGTTGCTGCAGAGGAGACCGAGACCGCTCCACCCCGGCCAACATCCCAGCGATGCGTCCCATCTCGGTCGACATCCCCGTGCTGGTCACCACCATGGTCGCGGTCCCCCGCGACACCAACGTGTTCATGTACGCCACCGAAAACCGATCGCCAAGGGGCATATCGGCAACGTCCACCGCTGAGGACGACTTTCCCACCGGTTGACTCTCACCGGTCAGGGCCGACTCCTCGACCTCGAGGCTCGCCGCCTGCATCAGCCGACCATCGGCCGGGACCAGATCACCGGCCTCGAGCTGAACCACGTCACCCGGAACCAAATCCTCGGCTGGAACCTCAACCAGAGCCCCGTCGCGTCGGACCCGGGTCGCCACCGACATCATCTGCCTCAGCGACTCCAGAGCCTCCTCCGCCTCGGCCTCTTGGCGATAACCGAGGAAGGCGTTCATCACCGTAAGACCGATCAACAACACCCCGGTCGATACCTGGCCGATGGTGAAACTGACGATGGCTGCCCCCAACAGCATCAGCTGCATGAACCCCCGATATTGCTCCAGGAAGGCACGCCAGGCCGGCTCGGGGGGATCCTCGGCGAACTCGTTGCGCCCAAACTCCGACCGTCGAGCCGTCACCTCAGCCGAGCTGAGACCGGACTCGCCATCAACGTCCAGCACTCTGAGACACTCACTGATCTCGAGGCGATACCACTCGGGACCCGGATGCCCCGGATCGGCATCAAGCTCTATCGGCACGATCGGCCGCCGATTCGCGCTACCGCGACCAGCATCGTGACGGTCTTCATGGGCCGCCGGCCGCCTACTGCGAACTCGGGCAGCAGGGTGGAAGCGTTACCTTCGAGCGAACCGAGCCTGCAGATACGCACCCGATCGATCATCCTGTTCAAAGCAAGACACCTACAGCCACAAGGCGGCTCCCCCTACCTCACTGATCGAAAACACTCGCACAGTTTCTCGCAGGGGACCAGAACGCTACATCCCACCCAGCGGGTGATCGTCTTGGCGTAGCGGTCAAGCCCAGGTCGCAGAGACGACCTACACCGCTGGCCCGGCCGCTGGCGTTGTCGAGCGTCCCGTTGGTGCTCCAGCTCTTCGTGTCAGCGCGTTGCCGGGCGTAGTCGGTCGGCCTGGGTTGGGCTCTGGACGGGGCGATGCGCTACCGGGTGATTGGCGCCGGTAGGGTCCGCTGGTGACTGGCGCCCCGCGGAAGAGTCGAGCTCACTCGCTCGGGCGGCGATTCTGGCGGCTTTGGGCTGCGTTCACCGCCACCAATCTGGCGGACGGACTGAGCCTGGTGGCCTTCCCCCTGCTGGCCATCGAACTAACCGACGATGCGCGGCTGGTGGCTCTGGTCACGGTCTTTCGGTTCTTGCCCTTCCTGCTTGTTGGGCTACCAGCTGGAGTGCTGCTGGACCGCTTCGACCGCCGCTACATCGCAGTTATCGCCCAGCTCGGACGGGCTGGGACAGTGGGCGTGGTGGCCGCGGTGGTGTTGGCAGACCGGGCGTCGATCGCGTTGCTTGTTTCAGCCGCCTTCGCCGTCGGCGTCGGCGAGGTGTTGACCGACGGCGGGCTCCCTGCCCTCGTCCGAGAGTTGGTACACCAACACCAACTGGAGGTTGCCAACTCCCGCTTCTCGGCCACCCAAACAGTGAGCAACGTATTCGTCGGGCCACCGCTCGGAGCTCTGC
>JAAETV010000347.1 GCA_024227975.1 Actinomycetes bacterium | reverse complement strand
GTCTTCGCCGCAGGCGTGCAGGCTGACGCCGCCACCCATGGATGCGCCGACCAGGACTGGTCGATGACCGCCGAGGGCATCGACAACGGCCACCAGGTCGTCCACCATGTCGGTTTGTTCGTAGCTGCCGTTTGGCGACCACGAGGAGTCACCGTGGCCCCGGGCGTCGATGGCCACGGCCCGGTAGCCGGCTTGGCCGAGGCGTTCACCGGCCCCTTTCCAGGCATGGCGGGTTTGGCCGCCCCCGTGTTGGAGGATCACCACCGGACCGTCGACCGGTCCCCAGACGTCACCGGCTATGGCTATGCCGTTGGCTCCCGGCCAGGTGTACATCGGGTCGGGCGTGCCCGCCAACCTTGTGCGCTGGTTGGGTTCGTCAGTCGCCATATCTCGAGGTCCTTGTCCCAACTGTCTCGTCGGTGAGCAGCGTTGTTGATGGCCCAGTGTGTAGCTGTCTCACGCCTAGCATTCCAGCCGATCCGCTCGGCTCGGCAAAATCGACCCTCAGCTCGGCGAGGCAGCGGGGCCGGCCACGCCGCAAGTGGGCGGGCAGTGGCGGAGCACTCCGATGGGCACATCGCCGTCGCCCTGCGTGACCGCACCATCGGTGCCCCAGCCCGTGGACTGGTGACCGCGACTACCTTCGTCTGGGTGACGAAGCCATTCCGGTGGGACCTCTCGAAGCGCGAGCAGCTTGGCGCCCTCGTTGGCCAGCAAAGGGTTGACCAGGCCCCAGCGGCCGACCTCGATGCCTGGCGCCACGGGGTTGAGTTCGCAACGTGCGCCGCTCGAGTGCTCGCCTTCTCGCAGAACTCCGACCTCGTGTTTGTCGGCCGGTCTCCTGAGAGCCTGTTCGACTACCTCAGCGGCATACTCGCTGACGCGACCTGGCACGACCGGCTATACCTGCTGAACATCTCGATGCGGGGCTACTCGGCTGGTGGGACGTCGACCGAGGCCGAGGCGAAGAGGGCCGGCCGAGAACATTTCCGCTTGCTTGGCCTCGATCCCGAAGCCCTTCTTGCAGCACCTCGGCCGAAGGCCCTAGTTGACCTCGTCGATAGTGGCTCGACGCTGGGTCGCGTGGCCGACTTCGTGCTGAGTTGGGCAGGTGAGATAGGAGTAGACGTTCCAGCCATTCGGAGCAAGTTGCGTTTTGTCGGAATCACCGTGCGGACCAAGACGAGCCCGAACACTTGGCGTTGGCAGCAGAACGCAGCGTGGATGTCTCAGTTCCCGGCCTCAGTAGCAAGGAATGTCTCGATTCCTCGGGACCTGTGGAGCTACCTCGGCAACAGTCAGCCAAAGGTTGTTTCTTCTAACCCGGCCTGGCGCTGGGCCGACCCTGAGATCGAGTCACCACCACGCCAGACCGAACACCTGAACGCCCTCCGTAGTGCTCTGTACCTCTACGAAAAGGGTTGTGAGGCCGAGGAACGGCGCCGTTTCTCCAGTCATCTGTCGCGCCAACCCACAGTCAATCAAGCCTGGTACCGCGGGCTGATACATGAATTGCGTAGCACCAGCCGTCGATAGGTCCGAGTCTGGCGTGGGGTGCAGCCGTCGGTTGATCGCGAGGTCGCGATCAACCAGATCCGATCCGAGCTTGCTTCCCAGCCTGAGCTCATCCGGCTCACGGCTGCCCGCCGAACGGGTCGCCTAGCCTGGCGTCGTGTCGCAACTGCTGGCAAGCATTTTCAATGACGTCATCGGACCCGTCATGCGTGGACCGTCGAGCTCGCACTCAGCAGCATCGGCACGTATCGGCCGAATGATCTTCGACCTGTGTGGTGGCACACCGTCGACGGTGAGCATCGAGTACGACTCGGAGGGCTCGCTGGCCACGACCCACAAGAGCCAGGGGACCGACATAGGGTTGTATGGCGGGCTGCTCGGGTGGCAAGCCGACGATGCACGGCTGGCCAATTCGCCGAGGATCATTCGCGAGCAGGGCACCAAGATCACGCTGAACAAGCCCCGGCTCGATGATCCGCATCCGAATACCTATCGGATAGGCACCGAGCATCTCGGCGAGGTGCACAGCTTCGTCGCGATTTCGACCGGAGGCGGCATGATCGAGGTGCTGGAGATCGACGGCTTCTCGGTCACCCTCTTCGGCGACACAACGACCACCCTGTGCGCTACCGACAGCGATGCGAGCGAGCTCGCAGCAGATCTCTTGGCTCGAGGCGACGTCGACTCGGTAACAATCGCCGGTGAAGGGCCATCACTGGTTGTCGCGTTGTCGCAGAAACAGCTCGACCTGGCTCCGCGGGCTGATGTCACTTGGCAGCGCACGTTGAGGCCCGTGTTGCCGGTGAGGTCGCGGCCGAACATGGCTGTTCCGTTCAACCATGCGGGCGAGCTTCCGACGTCCGATCTCGATTCTCGGCCGCTGTCTGATTGGGCAATCGAATACGAATGTGCCCGAGGCGGTATCTCTGAATCCGAAGTGCTGGCGCAGGCTGACCGGATCCTGTCGATCATGCGATCTGGTGTCGAAGCAGGCCTAGCTGGCACCGAATACGACGACCGCATCTTGGGCGTACAGAGTGGGCGCTTCGCTGAACTCTCCACTGCCGGTTCACTGCTCGATGGCGGACTGCTGAACTCGATGATCGCCTATGTCACCGCACTGATGGAGGCAAAGAGTGCGATGCACATCATCGTCGCCGCACCAACCGCGGGCGCATGTGCGACCTTCCCTGGGGCATTGCTGGCAACCATCGATTCGATCGACGCTGCACCAGAAGCGCAGCAACGAGCGCTGCTCGCAGGCGGGCTGGTGGGCGTCTTCGTCACGAACCGGTCCAGCTTTGCCGCCGAGGTCGGTGGTTGCCAGGCTGAGACCGGCGCGGGCGCAGCCATGGCCGCAGCCGCGTTGGCTGAACTTGGGGGCGGCTCGGCCGCGCAATCGCTGTCAGCTGCCAGTCAGAGCATTCAGAATGTGCTCGGACTGATCTGCGATCCTGTTGGCGGCCGGGTCGAAGCGCCCTGCCTCGGCCGCAACGTGGCGGGCGCCGCCAACGCCTTGTGCTGCGCCAACATGGCACTCGCTGGCTACGACCATCTGGTGCCACTCGACGAAGCACTCGACGCCCACGCCAGCGTCGGCGCGCTCATGGCTCGTGAGCTGCGATGCACAGGCCTTGGTGGCCTCGCCATCACACCAACCTCACAGCGCATCGAGCTCGACCTCGGCCGCACCACCGAGTCCTGAACGACCTGGAGCCGCCGTCTCAGCTCCGCTTGAGCTCGGACCAGGGGAGCTGTCGTTGCTCGGCTTCGCCGGGTTCGCGGGGCAGGCCGAGGACGCGCTCGCCGATTATGTTGCGCTGGACCTCGTCGGTGCCACCGGCAATGGATATGGCGGGGGTGAACATGGCGTAGCTGTGGAAGACGCCGTTGTCTGGCGCGTCGTCACCCATCAGCATTCCGTGAGGTCCCAAGGCCGCCAGCCCAGTGTCGCGGGCCTGGCGACCGATATTCGAGCCCGCGATCTTGAGCGTCGAGATCTCCGGACCGGGCGGGCCGCCTGTCTCGGTGGCGGCGGCCGAGCGCTGGCCCGACCACTCCGACGTACGCCACATCTCCAGGATCCGCATCAAGCGCTGCCGCTGGACCGGGTCGGCGGACGCTCCATGCGAGTCGACCACCTGGTAAAGCAGATCGAGGGTGCCCCCGCTGAGCCAGAGCGCGAAACCGTCCTTCTCGCGGCTGCTCTGGGCGGCGTGAACGCCGACGGGAACCGAGAGATCGATTTCGCCCATGCTCATGCTGTCGTCCATACCGACATTGTCTGGATCGCGTTCGTGGGACAGGGTGGTCATGGCGACCCGCCACCCCTCGCCCAAGTCGCCTAGCCGATCGGCGTCGCTGACCCTGGCATCGGACAGGAAGACCTCGTTGAACGCGGCCTCACCGGTCATCTCGCGCAAGGGACGAACCTCGACCCCGTCCTGTTCCATGTCGAATAGGAAGAAGGTGATGCCGCGGTGCTTGGGCTGGTCAGGATCAGTCCGGGCGATGAGGATGGCGTACTTGGCGTACTGGGCGCCCGAGTTCCAGACCTTCTGACCGTTGACGACCCACTCGTCGCCATCGAGCTCGGCCCGTGTCGACAGGCTCGCCATGTCCGAACCCGATCCCGGCTCGGAGAACAACTGACACCACATGTCTTGGCCGTTCACGATGCCCGGCAGAAACTTCCGGATCTGGTCCTCGGTGCCGTACTCGAACATTGTTGGCGCCGTGAGGAATGTGCCGGCGGTCGACGGCGGTGGGTAGGCGCCCACCTCTCGCCGTGCCCGGGTCGCGGCCATCGCCGCCTCGACCGAGAGCCCCTGACCGCCCCAACCCGCAGGCCAGCTCGGAAACGCCCAGCCCGAATCGGCCAGCAGCTGCCACCACCCGCCAACCGATAGCTCCGGGTCCCAATGGTCTCGGTACCAGGCCAACGCGGCCTCGTAGGCCTCTTCGGGTCCCATTACGGTGCTCATGCACTCATTGTCGCCCACATCGACTCTGCGGCGCCTCTGCACCCGAAGTCATTCTCGAAGTCGGCTTCGAGGGGCCCCGATTTGATCAGGTGCCAACATTCTTCAGAATCGTCTCGCACTGTACGGTCAGCGTGTAGCGAGAGGCGATTGAAACCGCCGCTGCTGCCTTGGTGTGCTTCCAGTCCTCGATGAGGGCTCGTCCGATGGTTTCACCCAACGCGACCGCAAACTCATCGTTGTCATCGAAGTCGGTGACGAGCTCGCCTGCGGTGTCTTCAACGAACTCGAGTGGGCCGCCGGCCGCGGTTCCTATGGCGGGAGTTCCACAAGCCATGCACTCCAAGAACACAAGGCCAAATGCCTCGATCTTCGTCGGAAATACGCCGACGTCAGCAACATTGTAGAGCTGGGCGAGTTCTGGTTGGGATTGGGGGCCGACGAAGTACGTGCCGGAGAGGCCAAGCTCGACCGCCAGGTCCTGGTACAACCGTTGATCCTCCAAGGGGCCAGATCCCGCGATGACGGTGGCGACGCTCAAGCCCGCACTCTTGGTCGCCTTCTCATAGTCACGGGCGGCGTACAACAGGCAATCGATGCGCTTGATGTCAGCGAACTTGCCAACGAAGAGCACCATCCGGTCATACCCGGCCGGGATGGCCGAGGAGACCTGCTCACTGCCTTCATAGGGCTTGGTCGGGAAGCGTGAGAGTACGGCGTCGCGCTTCAGCGTGTCATCAACGCGAAAGACCGTAGGGTCGATTCCGTTGGGGGCGATGAATATCCGGTCAGGGTCATAGTCGTCGAAAACCGAGAGGAAGCGCTCCTTCTGCGAGTCCGAGACGACAAAGACACCACGCACACCGTCGAACACTCTTTCGCCGATCCAGCGGGGATAGAACCGGGGAGGGTAGTCGGGGTCACGGCCTTCCATCTCGTGCCGAAACATCAGCAATGCTGTCCCGTGGACGAAGGCGAACAACGGTACGGCGGTTTGGCCACGCTCAACTCGAACCCGATTCACGTCAGCCATGACCGCTGGATTGAGGAATGAGTGATGGGCGATGAACAGGTCGAAGGGACGACCAAGGTCCTTCTCGACTTCGTCGACGTATGCGAGTACGAAGTCGCGCAGCCGAGATCGGTAGGCCTCGAACTCGTCCTCGCTCATGCTGTGAAACCGGAACGACGATACTGGTGACACCGATTCGCAGATGGGTATGTCGTGATCGAGCTCGAACACGCGCACGTCGGGTCTGGTGAAGCGCTGCACCCGTGAGGGGAACACACTGTGGCATACGACGCCGGGCATCGCATTCAGTGTCTGATGATGCTGCTCGTGAAGGATCCCGCTGCCGGGGGCGAACTCTTGCTCCGACTGCCAGTTGTTGGATCCGAGCTGGAAGATGAGGAGTTGCGGTTGCTGGTCAGACAAGAGGATGACTACTCGAGATCGTCGTAGATAGGGCGTGGCATCGGTGGGCCGATTCGACTGGGGTCAGACCGATGACTCGGGCGAGGCTAGTCCGAACGCTGGTGTCCTGGAAGGAGGGGTTTAGCCCAGCGGACGCCGATAGGGCAGTGGTCGCGACTCGTCGTGACTGGCCCAGCCAGTAGCCCCAGGACACTGCCCGCCTACACCGATGCGCTTGGCGGCCACCCGGAGTGACTAGGGCGTTTCGGTCCGCCGGTGGTGTCGAGCATCCGGGCAAGAGGATGGTGGTTCAGTCGGTCACGTTGATGTAGGTCACGAGGGCGGCGCCCAACAAAATGAGTTGAGCGATGAGCACGACTCCACCGCCTCCGATGAGGTAAGGCCGCCAGCTTCTGCGGCCAACGGTTGCGATCAGGCCTGCAGCTGTCCACAAGAGTCCAACCGCGAGGACCATCCCCCAGGCGAAGGGGTAGAAGTAGTCAGCACCAACGGCCACCATCTCGTCACTCGATCGCGGCGAAGGTACCTTGGCCGCTTGGCCAGATGCCTTCTCGGCCACGATGGGATCTGCACTTGCCACTTGCCCAGTATTCCGACAGTAAAACCAACGTCAACGAGCATGGTGCCCCGGCAAGACCCTGCCCCTAGCCGGCTTGCTTTGCGCTGGTGATAGTAGAAGCGCTGCTCGTAGGGGACGCCTAGCTTGAGACGGATGGTTCAGCGAAGCGAGCACGGGCCAGGTGTCGGACAGGGGTCGGCGCGGCCACTGCACTCCTGGAATGTCGATGCGGTCGAGGCCGCCATGATTCAACGATCGTTGGCCCCACTGGTAGACCTCACTGGCTCGGCCGGCGAGATAAGGACCGTGTGCGGGCTCGACGTGGCTTATGGTCGGGATTCGAGCCACCTAGCCGCGGCCGCAGTCGTGCTCGATGCTTCGACCCTCGAAATCGTCGATCAAGCGACCGTGGTCGACCGTGTTCGATTCGAGTACCGATCGGGCTTGTTCGCATTCCGGGAAATGCCACCACTCTTGGAAGCGATGGCTCGACTCGAACGCTCGCCCGAGTTGCTCTTGTGCGACGGGCAAGGATACGCCCACCCTCAGCGGTTTGGTCTTGCTTGCCACATCGGGCTTTGGGCCGGCGTTCCCAGCATTGGCTGCGCGAAGCAGTCACTGGTCGGCACCCATGACACACCAGGCCCCGAGCGGGGCTACCGGACACCGCTCCTGGACGCCGGCGAGGTAGTTGGCTTCGCTCTACGCACGCGGGCCCGAGTCAAGCCTGTCGTCGTATCTCCTGGCCACCAGATCGGTTTCGATGAGGCCTGCAACTGGGTTCTGCAGGTGTCGCCGCGCTATCGAATACCAGAGCCGATTCGAGCGGCCGATCATCTAGCAGCCGAGGCGTTGCACCCGAAGAGGGCAACCTAGAGCTTCGGTTCCCCGCTCAGGATCGCGGTCGTCGATATCCAGTCGATCCGATCCTCCCGTGCCGCGTGGTGCTGACCTGGGTCTTGGAGTCGGGAGGAGCCGATCCTCCGACAGCTCACTGTGACTACGAACTTGCTGTTCCTATGTAGTCGAAACCAGTGGCGTAGTCCCACCGGTGAGAAAGTGTTCTCCCGACGAGACGTCTCGCCGTGCGGTCAGTCGGTACCAATCCAAATACTCGTCGCAGCGTCAGCCATGCCGACGTTGTCGGCGGCCACTGTGAATCGCCCGCCATTGGCCAACAGAGCAAAGACCAGGTGGGCACCGTCCGTGATCATGATCTCGGGGTCTGAGCTGAGCGAGAGCCGGATCCCGAGTGTGCCGCGAGTAGGCCGGACAGTTGAACGACCGGCGTACCCGAGCGGAGATAGTGACGAACCCGGGTGCCGGCTAGTCGACGCTATCGGGCTCGAAAGGTACGCAGTATCTCCGTGGCCGCGTCGAGATCACGTCTGGCTACCTGGAGGACGACTTTGTCGATCCAGGTTCCCGGAATCAGTGAATCGGAGCCGTGAGTCTCGATGTCGTTCTGAACAAGCACTTCCCGTAGCATTGGCGCCTCGTACGGTTCGACAGTGGCGAATTCGACGAGCTCATCCGGGTCCTTCTCATCGGCGGAGTCGCCTCGTGCGATGAGCCTCAGGATCCGCGAATGTATCGGCATCAAAGGGAAAGATTACTACGGACTGGGCCCACCGCAGAGTCGCCCCCGCACTCGCGCAGCCGGCGTCCTAGGGTGGTCTGAGCAACCGGAAACAAACGAGACCACCGAGAGCGACCGTCCACGATCAGGGTCCAGCGGAGTGCAGACCGCCACCCCGAGTGACGGCGTCACCCTGGACGCCGGTGATGCCGAGCGGTCGCTTCTAGCGTCCCGCAGAGCCCAGCGCACGCGATCCGGATGCTTGCCACTCGCTGGCGTTTCGGCGGTGTTGCTTTGAGCCACTTCACCGCCGAAGTCAAGGTCGGCGTAGCCTGCGGCCATGCCAAGGAAGAGCACCAACCAAGGGTTGACGAAACCGCCGATCAGCGGCAGCTGTGGTTGCCGCCGTCGACGTTCTGGCCCGTCTCCACGATGATGTTGCCCGAGCGGTTCCATCCGTCGCTCGGGCCGGCGTCGTAGGAGAGGTCGGCATCGTGGTACCACGGGCCCCAGTCGCCGATACACACATCGGCCCGGGTGCTGAACCGGTTGTTGCTGAAGATGATGTTGGTGACAGTGTAGCCACCGCTGCCGGTGGTGCTCGGGTGGTTGTCCTGGGCGTAGACGGTGAACTGGCCACCCGTCATCAGGTTGCCGATCACCTGGATGTTCGAGGCGTTCTTGCGGGTGTTCCAGATGGCCACCGCGCTGTTGCCGCTGGCAGGCATGTCGAACACGTTGCCCTCGATCAGACCGTTGGTCGCCCCCAGGGTCTGGAAGCCGTCGATGTGCCCGTTCGAGGCGTCATGGGTGAAGGAGTGGAGGTAGCTGTTGCGCAGGACGAAGTTGTCGCCTGCGGTCGGCGAGTACTCGGTCCGGGCCCACGCCACCAGACCGTCGACCACGCCTCGGCACTCCATGGCGGTGACGGAGACGCCTTCTCCCTGGTGCCACACGCAGGCGTGCGTCCGGCCGAGACCGTCGATCTCCACGTGTTCGATCACGGCCGTGCCGCCGTCGTTGACCACGATGGCGCCGCCGCCATTGCCGCGCTGGCCGTCGACGGTGACCGAACTGTCGCGGATCGTGACGTTCTTGGCCTGGATCACCACCGTGCCGCTGAAGCGTTGGCAGCTGATCACGGTGTTGTCCTCGGTGATGGTCACCCTGCCGGTGGTCGAGCTGCCGTTGGCGGCCAAGCCGTTCGGGCAGTTGCCGATCCGGGGTCCGGTGTTGTCCGGGCCGGGCCATCCGCAGCCTTCAAGATCGGCCCACAGGTTGTTGCAGGACACGGGAGCGGGCGCCGCCGTCGTCGGCGCAGCGGTGGTCGATGAGGCCGTTGTGGTCGACGTCGTCGACGAGGAGTCGGGGGCCACCGGATTGCCATCGGTGTTGCCGTCGCCGTTGGCAGCGGGCAAGGGGAGCGCCGGTACCAACGAGCCGGCGACGGTCGGCGCCAGTGTGGTCGACATGGCCAACGGCGTCGTCGTCGACGTGGGCGCCGGCTCGTCGGCAGCCGACTCGGGGGCGTCGGCGACCGTCTCGATGCCCGGGTCTTCGCCTCCGCCGAACAGGAATGAGGCGGCAATGGCCAGAAGCGTAAACGCCATCAGCCCCCCGATGGCAAGGCGAGTTGGATGGCTCACCGAATCGGTTTCCAGGGGCCACAAATGGGGATCCTCGGCCGGGCGGCGTCGTCTCGGAGCGGATGGATCGCCATCTGGCGAGACGATATCGGCCAAGCAGCTCGATGGGTGCGTCTGCTCGGCCCTATTTGGCCAGGAAGTGTTCGTAGTGTTGGGCGCCGGTCCGCTCGGCGAAGGCAAGGGGCGCCAGCTCCGTCAGCTCGAGGCGCCCGCTCGGGCCTCGGTGACGAGATCCGCATCAAGCGGGTCAGCGACTCGCAACTCAACCGGCCCGATTACCGAGCACCCGGAGTGCACCACAACGACAGCCTTGGGTGTTTTCCCTGGTGTCGTGAACATTTCCTTGCGGTGCGCCCAGCAGCTTGGGCGCCGTGACGGCGAGGAGGTTGTCATGATGTATCCAAGCGAGAAGCTCAGGTCAGCCTGCCGGTGTGAGTCCGGTCCACCGAGACGCCTGGGTCGGTGGTAGTGAAGGCCCCGTGCGTGGTTGAGAGGCCGGGTGCGAAGCGGGGCGGGATCAGCTGGTCGGTCCGCAGCGAAAGCGAAGCCTGAGCAAGCGTCGTCAAATGTGCCCGCCGTTGGTGGTGGGATCAAGAGGGTGCCGAGCCAGTCGCATGATGGTGAAGGCCACGGAAGACGTCTTTGGTCCAGGAGCAGGCGTTGAAGAACCCTCTGGCGATGAAGGATGCGGCGGTTGTTCCAGATGGCTGTGTCGCCCGGCTGCCACTGTTGAGATCAGCGGCATGGTTGTGGTGAACCGGTGAGACCTTGGTGCGGCTGAAGACATAGTCGTGGAGGGTGTGCGGGTCTGCATCGTCGCGCTTGGTCGGGTGTCGATGACGTCACCAAACTCGCCCCCCGGAAGCCATCGTGGAGGGGTTCGATCTCTATGACACCACCTTCGCACTGCCGGGCCGACTCCGTCGAGCATCGGACAGCTAGCCCAGGCCATCGGGCTCAAAGCACCCCAGAATGACGCTGGTCGATGGGGCCATGTCACCAGCTGGTCAACCCGGCTCCCCCCTAGGTATGGTGCGCAAACCAACACGACTCGATGAACGGAACCATGCATGTCCGAACTGGCCGACCGACCGCCGGCGGACTCCGAGATTCCTTCAGGGAGCATCTCCGCCCGGTTCCTTCGCTCGCCGCTCGGCCAGACACTGGCGATTCGGTCGTTCCGCTACTACTGGGTCTCGACGTTCTTCTACTTCCTCGCTTTCGGCACACAACGGTTCACCTTTGTGTGGCTCGTGCTCGAGCTCTCAGACAATGCAGCGCTCGCCGGAGTGACTGCCTTCGCCCTCGGGATCCCTGCGTTCTTCATCACCCTGCCTGCAGGCGCCTACGCCGACCGCCTCAACCGGAAGACGATGGTGGTGTGGACCAACCTCGCGGGCGCGGCGACGTCAATCGCAATTGCCATACTCATCTGGGCCGACGTCATGACAGTGATGGTGGCGATCGTTATGGCGCTCATGACCGGGGTGGCAACCGCTGCGACCCAGCCGCCGTTGACTGCGATGATCCCGACGATCGTGCCCCGGGAGCGGTTGATGAACGGCATCGTGTTGCGGACGATGGGGCAGAACCTGGCGATGGTTCTTGGCGCCGCCCTTGGCGGCATCGTCATCGACGTCTGGAACATCGGAGGCGCGTTCGCGATCCTGACGGTCGCCTACGGCCTCAGTATCGCAGCCATGTTCGGCGTCCACAGTCAACCGATGCCGAAGATGCACGACGTCAGCGAGCGCCCGAGCCTTCGCACTTCAGTGGGCGAGGGCCTCACCTTCATCTATCGAAACCCTGGGCTCCTTGGCCTGGTGGTCCTGCTGGCAGTGTTGGGGCTCGTGATGCTCGGGCCGGTCCTTGTCCTCATGCCCGAGATTGCACGAGAAGATCTCGGCCAGGAGGCGACCGGTGCTTCGATCCTGTTCGCCATCACGAGCGTCGGGATGCTCGTGATGTCTATTGGGCTCGCTTCGATCGGCAATCTGCGACGAAAGGGTGCGCTACTGCTGATCACGCTGATGATCGGCGGGGTCATCGTCATTGGTCTCGGAGCTTCGCAGTGGTACGTGCTCACCGCGGCCATCATGTTCCTCTGGGGCCTCGGCGGCGGGATCATGGTCAACCTGAATCAGACACTGGCTCAATCACACACTCCCGACGAGATGATGGGGCGGGTGATGAGCGTCGTCGCCCTGGCGATCGCGGGGATGATGCCGCTCGGTTCGCTTGCCGCCGGTGGCGGCGCTGCGCTCATCGGAGCCCGTGAGTGGTTGATGGTCTGCGGAGCCGCATTGATCGTGATCGGCACCATCCTCTGGGTCCGACTACCAGCCTTGCGAAAGATGGACTGACCTGGGCCGCTGACCAGAGACGAATCGCGGGGTTCATGCTCGCGCTCGCCGGAGTTCACCGGGAGGGGTCAGTCCTGATATGAGCTTCCCGTCCCATTCCTGGCTGGCGGAGCTGATTCCCCTTATCAGCGGGTTGCCGTTGCCAATGATTGGCTAGTCGGGCCAGGCGGCCCTGGCTCTGTTCTCTGATCTGAATGAAGGTAGCCCCTCATGGCGAGCCCACCGAAACGAGTTCCAGTTGCTGACAAGCATGTACCGAGCCGAGTGAGTCTTTCGCCAGGTCGCATGACGATTGGCGCGAAGATCGGGGCCGGTTTCGGTGTAGTGGTGTTGATGTTTGCCGTGGTGGGAGTGGTGTCGTTCGCGAACGTGAATCACCTCAGCGCCACTGCCGATGAGGTTGACCATACCCATAGGTCGTTGGAAGAGATCGATCACGTGTTCGAGTCGGTTCTGGAGATCGAGGCCGGAATGTACAACTACGTGCTGACAGGTGATGAGCACGCCCTCGAGCAGTATGAGCATGGGGAGGCAACACTTTGGGAGCGGTTCGAAGCGGGACGGGCGAGTAATCTGACTGAGCCCGGCCAGTTGGCGTTGTGGGACAAGCTCGAGCCGGAACTTCACCAGCTCACGATGCAGACGGATCACATCGTCGAACTGCGTCGAACTGAGGGGTTTGAGGCTGCGAACGCTGTGGTGGGAACGGGTGAGGCCAAGCTATTGATGGAGGAGATCGAGGGCGACTTGGCGCATCTCGCCACCGAAGAGGGCATGTTGTTCGATACGCGGGCCAGGGAAGCCGCGGACAGTGTGTCATCGACCAAGGCATGGGTCCTGGGCGGTGTTCTGTTGGCCGGTCTGGTCGGGGCGGCCATTGCTATCTACCTTGCTCGGGCGATCGCTAGGCCATTGCGACGGACCGCGGAACGAGCACGCATGATTGCTGCGGGAAGTCTGGATGTCGAGCCCCTCGCCTTGACCAGCAACGATGAGATCGGCCTCCTCGGATCGTCGTTCGACGAGATGTCGACAATGTTGGCCACGGTGGGGACCCAGGCCCAGTTGATCGCCGACGGCAACATCAACTCGCCACTCCTCGACACTGACTTGCCCGGCCAGCTCGGCGCGTCCTTTTCGACGATGGTCGGCTCGCTGAAGAACATGGTCAGCCGGGTCACCGGGTCATCGCATCAACTGGCTGCAACAGCCCAGGAGCTCACCACGGTCTCCTCGTCGATGACGGTTTCGGCGGAACGTACTTCGATTGAGGCGACCTCGGCCTCAGCAAGCGGAGAGCAGGTGTCGGCCAACCATCGCAACGTCAGAGATTGGACGATCTGTTGTAGAAGCAGCAACCGGGGCCAGGGACATTGCTCAATCGGCCACAGATGTTGCAGCTGCTGCAGACGAAACACTGCGATCAACCGACGAAACTAGAACCTCAGCCGAGGAGATGGTCGCCATGGCAGCTGAGCTCAACCAGATCATCAGTATCTACCACTAGCAACAGGTCATTGGCCGACAGTCTGCGGCCCAGGTCACCCGGTCAGAGTGAACTCCTCGAATGATGTTCCATCACTGAATACGAGGTCGTGAACGATGAGCTCATAGCCGTCGCCGTCCAGGTGAACGATGGTCATCGAGCCGGTCGCAGCGAAGTCGCTGCCCAGGACTTCGATTGGTCCTGGGCCATCGGGGTCGAAGTAGGGGCAGATGCCGGTGCTGGCAGTGGCACTGGAGCAGCTGATGTCGAATGTCCCTGTCTCTCCTGTCCATTCGTTCCCGTAGCCTGTGGTGTAGAGCTCGAATGACAAGAAGAACCCGTCGATGTCCGGGTCCGTGTGGATGTGGTAGAACGGGTCAGCGCCACTGCTCGGCGGGGCGTAGTAAGGCTCGCTGGCGAGGCTCCCCCAATTGATCAGGACCTTGTCTCCACTCAGATCGATGGCGCTGGCGGGCTCGGTCGTACTCGTTGTCTCTTCTGGCGGTGTGGTTGTGGCTACCGGAGCTTCGGTGGTAGTTGGCGCCTCGCTGGTCGTGGCAGATGTCGTGGAGCTGGTGGAGCTGATCGTTTCATCCTCATCACTGGAGCTGCCACAGGCCACTCCGAGCAGGGAGATAGCGGCGATCACAGAGACCGCCCTGGCTGCCCTCACGAGGCTGGTGGTCCGTGGCCACGAGACTTCGCTCGGACCAGACGTTGATGATGTAGCGGTAGTAGGGAGTCTCATGGTTCCTATGGCCTTTGCTTGTCATGCGTTTCGAACAACCTGTTGATGGCCGAAGCCGGTCCAAGAGCTCGCGCCACACCTGGATTCATTCGCAGAGAATCTCGACCCGACGGTTGATTGCTCGAGATGCCTCATCACTCTCGGAGATGAGCGGTTCCGTTTCGCCTTTGCCGATCGAGGAGATCGTGGAACCGTCGAGCCCTTTGGCCACCAGGTCATCCACCACGGCTCGCGCCCTGCGTTCGCTGAGGTCCTGGTTGTACTCAGTGGTTCCCTCGGTGGAGGTATGGCCTTCGATGACCACCTGGGTGGCGCCTGTTGCCAGTAGCCCGTCGAACACGTC
>JAAETV010000346.1 GCA_024227975.1 Actinomycetes bacterium | reverse complement strand
TCGACGATGCCAGCGTCGGGTACATGGAGAGCAGCGATACCGGCCGCCTTCGGTTCGAGCTCCCGCAGAGCGGCTGGGTCGAGGCGGCGGGTCGTCACCCCGTTCTCAGCCGCCCTGATCTCCAAGGCATCAAGAGCTCCGATCTGGCCGGTCTCGGTGGCCACGATCACCTTGCCCTCGATCTCGTGGGCGATGTCGTGTTCACGGCAGAACTCGATCATGGCCTTGCGGCCGGCCCGGCAGGTCTCGGCTTTGGTACTACCCGGCTTGTAGTAGATCCCTGAGTGGAGGACACCCGAGTTGTGGCCGGTCTGGTGGACAGCGACCTCTCGCTCCTTGTCCAGCACCATGATCCTGAGGCTCGGTTCGGCTCGGCTCAGCTGCCATGCCGTTGCCAGCCCGACGATCCCGCCGCCGACGATAATGACGTTTCCAGGAGTTCCACTCACCGCCTCATGGTAGGGATGTCACAGCCGCTGGCCCAGCCAGCGGCCCCTGACTCAGCCGCCGGCGGCTGTGGTTTCGGTCGGTGCTGTGGTCTCGGTCGGTGCTGTCGCCTCGGTCGAGATCGGTTTTGGTGGGATGGCCAATTCCTGACCCGGGCTGAGGTTGTTGACGTCGGTGATCCCGTTGTAGTCAGCCAGATCCTGGGTGGTCACGTTGTACGACGAGGCGATGACGGACAAGGTGTCGCCTGCTTGCACCGTGTAGAGGATCTGCTGGGGGACGACGATGGTCGATGTGGTCGTCGCCTCGTCGAGAGACGTCGGCACAGTCGACACCACCGCGTCGGGGCTGGTGACCGAGACCCCTGCGATGTCAGGATCGGAGCCATGTTCGCTGAGTGCATCAACCGGGGCCGAGCGACCACAAGCAGATAGGCCGATGGCGGCCGCTCCTGTCATGGTTGTCGCCCACACGGTCTTGAGTCTTCTTGCTCGGGCCGAAGGCCCTGGCGACGTTGAGTTGGGACGCATCGTCGGTTCCTCCTGGGCTGAAGACGAGTATGGCCTACGCGATGGGGGAGGCGGGGGAGCCTCGGCGGAAGTTACCGGCTAGTTCGATCTGCATCGGACTCGACCCCATGGCCCTCATTGATGAGGTCGATCAGGGCATCAGGATCGACACCGACCTCAATTGATGTCTGGCCAGGCAGTGTTTCGACGGGCCGTCGAGGCGGCGCAGACCAGGTCTCGCTGGTGCAGTCACGCCGGTTGTGCGAAACACTTGTTCTGCTTCGACAGTGCCGCCCCCCGGGCGTGCCAGACCAAGAGGAGCCCACCATGGCGAATCCGTCACCTGCCAATCAGCCACCACCCCTTGTTCCCTACAACCTGTTCATCACCGATCCCGTGCTGGGTGAGGCTGTCGAGCGCGAGGGGGGCGGCGCCAGCCTCGATGGTCTCGAGGCGTTCGGTGAGCGGGTCGGGTCGGCCGAGGTGTTCGAGTGGGGAGAGCTGGCCAACCGGTTCGAGCCCGAGTTGGTAACCCACGACCGGTTTGGTGAGCGGGCCGACGAGGTCCGCTACCACCCCGCCTACCACTCGTTGATGGAGATGTCGGTGTCGGAGGGTCTGCACTGCCGGCACTACGAGAGCACCCCCGGCGAGGGCGGCTATGTGGCCCGAAATGCAGCCATGTTCATGATGGCCCAGGCCGAGGTGGGCCATGGGTGTCCGATCTCGATGACCGGTGCCGTGCTCTACGCACTGGAGCACCAGCCCGATCTGGCTGGGGTATGGGGCCCGATGGTCGGCTCCCGCACCTATGACCCCGTCCTGAGGGCCCCTCAGGACAAGGCTGGCGTCTTGTTGGGCATGGCGATGACCGAGCGCCAGGGTGGCTCAGACGTGCGGGTCAACACCTCGGCCGCCGTCCCCGTCAACGGCGGGGGACCGGGTGGCGAGTACCGGTTGACCGGCTCCAAGTGGTTCGTGTCGGCGCCGATGTGTGACGCTTTTCTGGCCCTGGCCTACACCCCCGGTGGCCTGTCGTGCTTCCTGGTACCCCGGGTGCGGCCAGACGGCTCCCGCAATCAGCTGCACCTGATGCGGCTCAAGGACAAGCTCGGTAACCGGTCGAACGCATCCAGCGAGGTCGAACTGGTTGATGCCGCGGCCTGGATGGTCGGCGAGGAAGGTCGGGGGGTACGGACCATCATCGACATGGTCTCGGGAACCCGCCTCGACTGCACCAATTGGGCCGCAGCCCTCATGCGCCAAGCCGTGGCCCAGGCCGGATGGCATGTCGCCAACCGGTCAGCGTTCGGAGCTACCCTCATCGACAAACCACTCATGCAGAATGTCCTGGCCGACCTGGAGATCGAGACCGAAGCAGCCACCCTGCTTGTCGTACGCCTATCAGGCGCCTTCGAACGAGCAGCCGTTGATCCCGGTGAAGCGGCCCTGGCCCGCATCGGTGCCGCCGTTGCCAAGTACTGGCTGACCAAGCGGTCGACCCCAGTCGTTCGCGAGGCCCTCGAATGTGTCGGCGGCAACGGCTACGTCGAGGAGTCGATCCTGCCCCGCCTCTACCGCGAGGCCCCACTCAACTCGATCTGGGAAGGCTCGGGCAATGTGATCGCACTCGACGTGCTCCGGGCCTTGGCCCGCACCCCCGAGGCGGCCGGTGTCTTCGTTGCTGAGCTCGAACGAGGGGCCGGCCGCGACCCCCGCGTCGACGAGGCCATCGCTCAGAGCCGGGCCGCTCTCCTGGATGCCATCGGCGACGAGGTTGGTGCCCGACGAATCGTCGAACAGCTGGCCATCACCTGGACCGCCAGCCTCCTGGTCCAACACGGCCACACTGATGTGGCCGATACCTACCTCCGCTCCCGCCTCGAAGGTGACTGGGGCGCCGAGCTAGGCACCCTCCCCACCGACGCACCCCTCCAGCCCATCGCCAGCCGCGCCATACCTGCCCGCTGAGCTGGACCCGAACCCGAGAACGGGGACCTCACCTGGACCCAGTCAGCGCCATCGGTTCCATTTCGGCGGCGAGGACCTCGGAGGGCGACTATGCGAGTGACCGGCACCGGCGGCGACCTGGTCGATGGCGGCGATGGACACATCCGACGTGCACGATGGGGCCAAGGCCGCGAGAATCCCCGGATGACCGACGCGTCGACGGCCCGACCCAGATCACTGCCCGGTAGGGCACTGGCGCCCTACCGTGTGATCGACCTGACGACCGAGCGGGCGTGGATGGCGGGACGGATGCTGGCCGACCTCGGGGCCGACGTCATCAAGGTCGAACCTCCCGGTGGTGACCCGGGCCGGGCCCACGGCCGGTTCGCCGACGACTCCGGAGATCCCGACGACAACCTGACCTGGTGGTTCCAGAACCGGGGCAAGCGATCGGTCACACTCGACCTAGACGACAGCGCCGACCGCCAGCGGTTGCTCGGCCTGATCGATGGCTCGGATGCTGTGCTCGAATCGTTCGACATCGGTTGGCTCGACGAGCGGGGCCTGGGCCCGGCGTCGCTGCTCGATCGAGATCCCCACCTGGTTGTCACGTCGGTCAGTGCCTGGGGTCAGACCGGCCCCAAGGCCAACCATCGGGCCACCGACCTCACGATCTCAGCCGCCTGCGGCTCGGCCTGGCTCAATGGTGACCCCGATCGTCCACCGGTCAGATCCAGCGCCCCCCAGTTCTGGCGTCACGCCGGAGCCGAAGCGGCGGTGAACACCGCGATGGCACTCCACCACGCAGCCGAGACCGGCCGCGGTCAGACGATCGACGTGTCGGCTCAATTGGCGGGCATCCGGACCTTGATGAACGCGACCGGCTTTCCCCCGGTGGCCGGGATCGACATCCACCGAGCCGGCCCCTACAACCCGTTCAGCCCGGTCCCGTTCCGCATGGTCGTGGCTACCGCCGACGGCCATGTCACGATCCACCCCGCTGCCGGCAAGATCGGTGGCCCAGGGATGAACTACCTCCTGGGCGAAGCGGCGAAGGAGGTGGGTATTCCTCAGATGCTCGAAGGGATCGACTACACCGATTTCGACCTCGAGGACGTGCTGAACGACGATTCACCGGTGGAGGGAAGCCCAGCCGACACCTTCACCGCCATCGGCGACGCCCTGGCCGCCTACATCGCTGGTCACACCAAGGCTGAGCTATACGAGGCGGCGATCGAGCATCGGCTGTTGATGGCCCCGGTCAACACCGTCAGCGACCTCCGGGTCGATGCCCAACTGGCTGACCGCGGCTACTTCGTCGAGGTCGACCATGGGGATCGGGGGCCGATCTTCGAGGCCGGGCCATGGGCCCGTTTCTCGGCCACACCGCTGATGCCGCCGACCCGGGCTCCCCTCAGGGGTGAGCACAGCGAAGAGATCCTGGCCGAACCAGGGCGCAGGCCGGCGCCGGTCCGGAACCCGACCACAGACCGAGATCAGATCTTCGAAGGTCTCAAGGTGTGGGACATGTCATGGGTCGGGGTCGGGCCGATGACTGGTCGATATCTGGCCGACCAGGGAGCGACCGTCGTCCGTCTCGACCATTCCAGCCGGCCCGACGTGCTGCGACTGGCCCAACCGTTCAACGGGGGAGCTCCGCACCTCAACGCCTCCCAGTTCTATGCCGACTTCAATGCCTCAAAGCTCAGTCTGGGGCTCGACATCACTACCGAGGCCGGTCGAGAGATCGTGCTCGAGATGGCGAAATGGGCCGACGTCGTGCTGGAGAGCTTCACTCCCCGAGCCCTGCGCAGCTTGGAGATCGACTACCAACACCTGCAAGCGGTGAACCCATCACTTGTCATGCTGTCGACATGCATGCAAGGCCAGACAGGGCCCAGGGCCGAGTTTCGCGGCTTCGGAAACCTCATGGCATCGCTGACCGGTTTCTATGAGGTGACCGGTTGGCCAGACCGCGACCCCCAGATGATCTTCGGTGCCTACACCGACTTCATCAGCCAGCGATTCTGTGCCACCGCCGTCGTGGCTGCCCTCGATCATCGGGCCCGGACCGGTGAGGGCCAACACATCGACGTATCGCAGATGGAGGCCGGGCTCCAGTTCCTCGGGCCCGAGATGCTTGACTATGAGGTGAATGGGCGGGCGGCGCGACGGATGGGCAACCATGATCTCGACATGGCTCCCCATGGGGTCTACCCCTGCCGCCCGACCGGCGACCGCGCTGAGGCCTGGGTCGCGATAGCGGTCGAGGATGATGAGCGGTGGTCCGAGCTCGAGCGGCGGCTGGGCCATCCGTCGTGGGCCGCCGACCAGCGCTACGACACCGCCGCCGGTCGCCGGGCCGAGGCCGACACCCTCGATGAGCACCTCGGCCAGTGGACCTCGACCCGGACCACCGACGAGGTCGTCGACGCCCTGCAACCGGCTGTAGCGGCGACCGGGGTGCTCGACCAGTCTGGCCTCTACGCCGATCCCCAGATCCTCGATCGGGGCTACTTCGTGCCCCTCGAGCACACCGCGTTCGGGGAGGCTCCCTACAACGGCCTCCAGGCCGAGCTGTCGCTGACTCCGGGCCGGTTGAGCAAGGCCGCGCCGTGCTGCGGCGAGGACACGTGGATGGTCCTGACTGACCTGCTCGGCATGAGCGAGGAAGAGGTGACGGCCCTCCTGATCGACGAGGTCGTCGAGATCACCTAGCCGAGTCGGGCTGGGAGTGACGGCGGCCGGCTCGGGTTCGAGCTTCAACCAGCTGGTGAATTCCCGACTAGCCTTCCAGCCGTGCCATTTGCTGGCAGCGGATGAAGGAAGCCCCCGATCCACTGAGCAGTTCGTGATTCACCCACTACCGAGGGTGGCACCCCGACTGGGTAGTGGCGGTCGACGATCCAACAGAACAGAGTTCGACGTGAACATCCTCCACAGCGCATCGACGGGACTGCATCGACTGGTCAACAACAGAATGGTTGACACCCCACCCGACAACCGAAGGGGTCGGCCGTGCTGAGGCCGAAGCCGGGGCTCGCAGCCATCCAGGACTACCAGGCGGGCCGATCGTCGGAGCTCGTCAAGGAGCAGCTCGGACTCACGACCGCCACCGGACTGGCGTCGAACGAGATCTCCGAGGGACCGCTACCGGGGGTGGCCGAACTGCTGGCCGAGCATCTCGGCAACATCCACCGCTATCCGGAGGTTCGATCGGCCACGCTGGCCCGGGCGATCGCAGCCAAGCACAGTATCGATGTCAGCCGGGTGGCGGTTGGGCCAGGATCGGCGGGGCTACTTTTCCAGTTCAGTCACGCCTTCATGACTCCGAGCTCGACGCTGGTGGTGCCAACCCCAACCTTCGATGGCTACCCGCTGGCGGCCGCTGTCGCCGATGCAACCTACGTACCCGTGCCCCTCAGGAACCATCAGGTGGATGTCGAAGCCGTGATGTCGGCGGTGAGTCCGGAGACTGGCGCGATCGTGCTAGCAGAACCGAATAACCCGACCGGGACGGCGCTCGGCCGTGAGCCCATCGAGTGGTTGATCGAACAGAC
The DNA here is from genome assembly GCA_024227975.1 of Actinomycetes bacterium. Next base: position 9,558 of record JAAETV010000346.1, on the reverse strand, counting down.
AGCGGGGCGGTGTTTCCTGATCCTCGATGAGGCGTACTTCGAGTTCAACTCCCATCCTGACCGGGTCAACGGGATCGAGGTCGCCTCCGCCCAGCCCCATGTTGTCGTTCTCCGGACATTCTCCAAGGCATACGGCCTGGCGGGGATGCGCGTTGGATACGCCGTCGGGGATGCTGAGGTCTGTTCCTATCTCAATCGTGTCGCCCCACCATTCTCTGTGAACGCGCTTGCACAGAAGGCCGCGCTGGCCTCACTCGACCTGGTCGATGAGCTCAACAGCAGGATCTGTCGGGTCGTCGCCGAACGGCAACGTCTGGTGGAGGCCCTTCGTGGCGTCGGGCTGAAGGTGCCCGATCCGTACGGCAACTTCATCTTCATCGATATCGCCGATCCTGAGTCGCTTGCTTCGCAGCTCGAACAGAGAGGCGTCGTCACCCGCCCGATATCGGGGCACGGCCTCCGGGTGACCATTGGGATGGCAGCCGAGAACGACCGGTTCCTGGGCGCCATCCGCTCGATCTTCGATCCTCGATGACGGCCCGCGAGGCGCAACTAGCACAACCTCGGACTCACCTCGAAGGACTGACCGACGCCACGGCCATGCTCCGCACGAGATGCCCCGGCGGTGGTTCGCGTATAGTCTCAGCCTCGAAGCGGTCGGCTTCGCCAGGGTTCGACCGCCAGGAGTTCGCCTCCACCTCGATCAGAAGATCACATCAATACCGACAACCTCGTCAGGAGAGTGCATGAGCCAACATCAGGTCGTCAATCCACCGGAGATGGCCAAGGCGATCGGCTACTCCCACGCCGTTGTCAGCGGACCGGGGCGAACCGTTTATCTGGCCGGGCAGATTTCTTTCGATGACCAGGCCAACATCATCGGTGACACCTGGCCTGAGCAGTTCGACATTGCCCTCGGCAACCTCATCACCGCCCTCACCGCGGCCGGAGGGCTTCCCGAACACATCACCTGGATACAGATCTTCACCAGCGACGTCCCCGGCTATCGCGCCGTCAGGCCCGAGATCGGGCCCATCTATCAGCGGCACATGGGCCGGCACTATCCGGCCATGGGCCTCTACGGGGTCACAGAGCTGGCCGATGTCGGAGCCCTCGTTGAGATCACCGGTATCGCGGTAATACCCGAATGAGGAAGTAGGAGAGATGCGAAGCTACGCGACGACGATCAACCGCTCGTTGGCCAGCATGCCCGTCGGCCCGGGGTCAATACCCTCGCGTGGCGTGCAGTGGCCCCCCGGCGCGACATGACGCCGGACCATCCCCTGCTCTCCGATGAGGCGGGACGCAGTGAGTTCTTGTTGGGGAACGAAGCGATCGCCCGTGGGGCGATCGAAGCAGGTGTCGGGTTCGCCTGCGGCTACCCGGGAACCCCTTCGACGGAGGTAACGGACACCTTCGCCCGGCTGGCACCCTTGCTCGGCATTCCGTTCGAGTACTCGGTCAACGAGAAAGTGGCCCTGGAGATGGCGTTCGCGGCGTCACTGGCCGGGACACGCTCCATCGTGGCCATGAAACACCTTGGTCTCATGTACGCCGGAGACCCACTGAGCACGATCCCCTATGTGGGAGCAGTCGCCGGGATGGTCATCGTCAGTGCTGGCGATCCATCCATGCACACCAGTCCCAATGAGCAGGACCAGCGTCACCTGGCCGACACCCTGCACATCCCGATGCTGGATCCTCGTACCCCCCAGGAAGCACTCGAGATCACCAGGTTCGCCTTCGAGCTCTCCGAGCGGAGCCGGCTGCCGGTCATCGTGCGTCCCACTACCCGGGTTTGTCACGGCTCGGCCCCGGTCACGTTCGGCCCCAGGACGCGGCCCGTCGTTCACGGCTTCAAGCGCGACGCCAAGCGGTTCCAGGTGACCCCATCCAACGCTTCGAGGATGAGGACCGAGATCGCCGACCGCCTCGAATCAGCCCGTTCGGCCATCAGCGATTCTGGCTTCTTCGAGGCAACCGGTACGGGCCGCACGGGGGTTCTGACCACCGGCGCCGCAGCCGCGATCTGCGCCGATCTCCTGGCTGATGCCGGTGAAGACATCGACGTGACCCTGATGGCCATGGGCGTCGTGTATCCCCTGCCTGAAGGGTGGCTGATCGAGAAGTTGCGCGACATGGACACCGTCATCGTTGTCGAGGAGCTGTCGCCATACCTGGAGGATCGGATCAGGGCCTTGTGCTCCCTCAACGAGCTTCCTCCAAAGATCCTCGGCAAGCGCACAGGACACTTCCCAACCGAGTTCGAGTACACACCGGAGATCGTCCAGTCGGCATTGCATGACGTGCTCGGAATGGACCCCCCCGTCCACTCCTCGGTCGAGGTGCGCTCACTCCCCATCCGACCACCCACCCTGTGCGCAGCCTGCCCTCACCGGTCCGCCTTCTTCGCAGCCCGATCCGTGTTCGGAGACGGAGCCCTCTACTTCAACGACATCGGCTGCTACACCCTTGGAGCGGCGCCACCCCTCAACGCCGGTGATGCGATATTGGCCATGGGCGCTGGATTCTCCCTCGCCGCTGGTGTTGCCCGCACGACCGGTGAGCGCACCCTGGGGTTCCTCGGCGATGGCACCTTCTTCCACTCGGGTATGCCGGCTCTGCTCAATGCCATCAAGGAAAACGCCAACATGGTGGCTGTGATCATGGACAACGAGGTCACTGCCATGACGGGGTTCCAGGAGAGCCCTGGCGTCAAGATCGAGGCTGGCCGTGTCCGTCGCACCGTTGACATCGAAGCGGTTGTCAGAGCTCTGGGCGCGCCCCATGTCGAGACCGTCGATCCCAACGACCTCGCCTCATCGGTTGGAGCTTTCGAGAGGGCGAAGGCTCGCGATGAGCTGAGCGTCGTCATCTCGCAGAGGCCGTGCCCCGTCCATCTGGATCGAGCCATCCCTGACCACGACGAGGTGGATGCAGGGGTGCTCACCTATGCCATCGACCACGACCGGTGCAAGCACTGTGGTCGATCGAGCTGTGGGCAGCGGTGCGACCAGGACGTGGTCGAGGACTACGAACGGGCCATGGTGAGAGCACGCTCGCTCGAGGTTGGCGAAGAGGTCGACAGGCCGCCTGTTGCTCCCTGTGCCGACAAGTGTCCCCTGTTCCTGTGCATCCAGGGCTACTCGGCCCATATCGCCGCAGGGCGCTACGGGGATGCGCTCGAGCTGATCATGGACGGTCTGCCCCTGCCCGATTCGGTCTGTCGCGTCTGCCATCGTCCCTGTGAGAGCGCTTGTGTCAGAACCGATCAGCCGGTGGCCATCAACGATCTGAAACGCTTCGTGATGGATTGGGCCGATGAACAGGAGGTCTTCCCGAACTCCCCCCAGCCCGCACCGGCCAACGGCATGAGCGTTGGGATCGTCGGGGCCGGTCCTGCCGGGCTGGCTGCCGCCCATGACCTGGCCATGCGCGGTTTCGAGGTCAGGCTGTTCGACGCCGACCAGTCGCCGGGTGGGGTGCTGGCATCTGGCATCCCTGCCTACCGCTTGCCCTCCGAAGTCCTCAACCGAGACATCGAGCGCATTCTCGGTCTCGGCGTGATCTTCGAGGGAGGCCGCAGGCTTGGCACCGATCTCGACATCGAAGAGCTGGTCGAGAGCCATGACGCCGTCCTGTTGGCGGTCGGGGCCGGTACCGAGATCGATCTCGATCTGCCAGGCCGGGGCCCCGAAGTCGTCCAGGGACTTCGCTACCTCCGGACCGATGTCGGACCGGCTGAGCGAGTGCTGGTCGTCGGAGGAGGCAATACGGCCATAGATGCAGCCAGAACCGCCCTGCGGCGGGGGGCTGAGCACGTGGTCATCGCCTGCCTCGAGGACCGCACCGACATGCCAGCCATCGGTAGCGAGATCATTGCGGCCGACGATGAGGGGGTCGAGATCCATACCCGGGTCGCAGTGACCGCCCTCGTCGGCGACGGTGTCGAGATGGTGAAGGTCGCGCCCCTCATCCCCGGAGCCACCGACCCCGAGAACTTCGAGCCCGTGGCTGGCACCGACTTCGTTGTCGGGGCCGACCTCGTTGTGACCGCCATCGGACAGCGGCCCGACCCCTCAACACCCGAACGTCGGGTCGTCGACAACAAGACGGGCCGAACGTCGCACGAGGCCATCTTCGCCGCCGGAGACATGGCAGACGGAGGCGGTAGTGTCACCGACGCCATCGCCGGCGGTCTGAGGGCGGCGTGGGGAATCGATCGGAGCCTTCGAGGAGAGGTAGCGGCCGATGAGCGCCCCCCTCCGCCGATGGTCACCGGGGAGGCCCCGTCTCGCCGCTCGGGTGTCAGCCGGGTCGACATCACCCAGAGAGCGATCGTTGGTGAGCTCGATCCGACCGAGCGGGTCCGGGACTTCGGCGAGGTGGTCGGTGCGCTCACCGAACCCCAAGCCAGGGCCGAGGCCGCTCGTTGCATGATTTGCGGTCTGTGCGGCAACTGCAATGCCTGTCTCGATCTCTTCGGTTGTCCGGCCTTCTTCCTGGACCAAGGCAAGATCGAGATCGATCCCCTGTTGTGTGTTTCGTGCGGGGTCTGTGCCCAGTTCTGTCCGAACAACGCCATTTACCCCGTCACCCAACCAACCGGGACCGGAGAACGGGACCGCTCAACCCGGGTCGACATCAACCCGAGGGCAGAACAATGAGCGCGACCTGCCCCGTCGTTATCGTCGGTGTTGGTGGCCAGGGCGTGATCAGCCTGGCTCGGGTGCTGGGTCTTGCCGCCGTTACCGCAGGCTTGGAGGCCCGGGTCGGCCAGATCTATGGACTGTCGCAGAGGGGGGGCAGTGTCGAGGCCACCGTGCGGTTCGGTGAAGGGAGCACGACGTTCATCGCCCAGGGCGAGGCCGAGGTCATTGTCGGCCTCGAGCCGATCGAAGCCGAGCGAGCGATCTCCAAGATGTCGAGCGACGCAACGGTCTTGATCAACAAGACACCGATCGTTCCCATCGGTCTCACCAGAAGCGGTGAGGCCTATCCGACCCTGTCGTCGATCGTGAGCAGGATCGACGATATTGCTGGCCGCGTCCACCTGGTCGACGGCACCACGCTTGCCCTGGAGGCAGGCGACACGAAGCTGCTCAACACCGTCATGATTGGTGTGCTGGCTGGGAGTGATCTGTTGCCGATTCCCGCCGACCATCTCGAAGCAGCGGTGGATCGCGCTAATCCAGGGGGTCGGTTGGAGGCCTCCCGACGGGCTTTTCGCCTTGGTCAACAACTCGGGGAGGTCGCTTGTCGATGACTTACAAGCTCGGCGTCGATGTCGGGGGCACGTTCACGGACTTCTTCTTGTGGGCGGCTGATGGCACCATGTCCACCTACAAAACACTCTCGACTCCAGGCGATCCGTCGGTTGGGGTTCTCGATGGGTTGAGCCATATTGCTGATGACAAGGGCATCGACGTCGGGGAGCTGGCCGGCCAGATCACGACCATCGTTCACGGCACAACCGTGACCACCAATGCCACCCTCACGCGAAACGGGGCCAAGACGGGGCTGGTGACAACGGCCGGTGTTCGCGATGCCTTGGAGATGCGCCGTGGGGTGCGAGAGGAGCAATACAACAACCGCCAGAAGAACGTCGTTCCCCTGGCGCCTCGCTATCTGAGGATGCCGGTGGGAGGAAGGCTTGACTACAAGGGTCTCGAGTTGGACGGCCTCGACCTCGACGATGTCAACGCCGCGGTCGAGGTGTTCGCCGAGGAGGGTGTCGAGGCTGTCGCCATCTGCTTCATGAACTCTTTCGCCAACCAAGCCCACGAGCAGGCGGCGGCCGAGATCGTCCGAGCCAAACTTCCCGATGTCTTCCTCAGCGTGTCCTCTGAGGTGTTGCCGACCATTCGCTTCTACAACCGGGTGTCGACCACGGTGCTCAATTCCTACGTCGGTCCCATCCTCCGGGACTATCTGGAGAGCCTGACCGAGAGGCTGTCGGCCATCGGCTTTGGCGGCGTCCTGCTCGTCATGCAGTCCAATGGGGGAGTTGCGTTGCCCGAGGTCGCGGTCACACGACCGGCGGCCACCCTGCTCTCCGGCCCCGCAGGCGGACCGAAAGCCGCCGCCGCCTACACCAGAGCCAACGCCGGTGATGACTGCATCGTCGTCGACATGGGCGGCACCAGCTTCGACGCCTCGCTGGTCCGCAATGGGGAAGCGGCCATGTACCAGGAGAGCGACATCGATCGCCTGCGGATCGCCCTGCCCATGCTGGCCATCATCACCATCGGTGCCGGCGGGGGCAGTATCGGCTGGATTGACGAGGGCGGTCTGATGAGGATGGGGCCCCAGTCTGCTGGCGCCGATCCCGGTCCCGCCTGCTACGGCCGAGGTGGGCAGAAGCCGACCTGTACCGATGCAAACGTCGTTCTCGGCTACCTGGACCCGGGCTTTTTCGCCGGCGGAGCGATGACCCTCGACGTCGACGAAGCTCGCAAGGCCATCGAAGGCCATGTCGGCGATCCCCTCGGCGTCAGCGTCGAAGAAGCAGCGGCGGGGATGTATCGCGTCATCAACACCAATATGGCCCACGGGGTGCGCGAGATCACCGTTGAACGCGGTCTGGATCCCCGTGACTTCCCGATAGTTGTCGCCGGTGGTGCCGGCTCACTACACGCCTGCATGATCGCCGATGAGCTCGAGATCCCCAGCCTGCTCGTTCCCCCAACCGCTTCTGTCCTGTGCGCCGCCGGCATGTTGCAGAGCGACCTCCAGCACGACTTCGTCCGCTCCTATGTGACCGGGTTCAGCGACCTCGACCCCCAACGGCTGCGCCACTTGGTGGCCTCTATGACCGAAGAGGGTGACGCCCAGCTCCAACTGGAGGGAGTCGATCCGGCCAGGGTCGAGCACCGGGTCGATCTCGATCTGCGGTATGTGAAGCAGTACCACGAAGTGACGGTTCCCGTCGGCCCAGACACGGTTGCCGCCGGCGACGTTTCGACCATCGCCGACTCCCTCCACCGCGAGCACGACCGCCTCTACGGCTACAACCTGGCCGAAGAAGGCACCGAGGTCGAGCTCATCAACGTTCGGGTCAGGGCCATCGGCCGTACCGACAAACCAGAGCTGGCGCTCCTGGCCAAGGGAGGTGCTGATCCGAGTGCGGCACTGAAGGGGGCTCGCATGGCCTACGTCCCCGAGCTCGATGGTTTCGCTGAGGTCAGTGTGTACGACGGGCACCTCCTCCTGGCCGGAAACGTCATCGGTGGTCCTGCCCTGATCGAACGCACGGACACCACCATCCTCGTCAGCTCGTCCTTCCAGGCGAGGATCGACGATCATGGAAGCTGTCTACTGACCGCGAACGAGGTGTAGTTCATGGACACGACCACCACCGACATCACCACCGACACCGAGATCGACCGGGTACTGGTATCCATCATCGGAAGGTCGCTCAAGGCGTTCACCGACGAGATGAGCATCAGCATGGAGAAGACCACCCGGTCGCCCATCCTGTGCGAAGCGAAGGACTTCGTGACCGGCCTCTACGACGCCGAGGGCCGGATGCTCGAGCAGACCGAGAACCTTCCCATCTTGAGCTTCTCTCTTGGCCCTGTCTGTGCCCATATCGCCGAGAAGTTCAAGGGTCGGGTCTATCCCGGCGACGTCTTCTTCCATAACGACGTGTTCTCGCTCGGCAACCAGAACAACGACGTGGCGGCGCTGAAGCCGATCTTCGTTGGCGAGACGCTGATCGGCTGGTCGGCAACCAAGGGCCACCAAGCCGACATCGGCGGGAACGTGAAGGGCGGCTACAACCCCAATGCAACCGAGGTCTGGCAGGAAGGCATACGAATCCCTGCGGTGAAGGTCTACGAACGCGGCGAGTTCCGCCAGGACGTCTGGGATCTCATCTTCGCCAATGTTCGCCTCGACATCGTCCAGGAAGACATGCGGGCCGAGATCGGCGCCTGCACGGTGGGGGAGCGCCGTCTCATCGCCCTGGTCGAGAAGTACGGGCTGGACCGCTTCGAGGCTCACAAGGAGTACCTGTTCGAGGCCACCCGAAAGATGATGGAGGCCGAGATCCGGGCCATCCCCGACGGGGTCTACGAGGGCGAGGGTCGCGTCTTCTTCGATGGCAAGAACATCGGCTCCAAGTACACGATCCGGGTGAAGATCACCGTTGAGGACGATCACATCACCTTCGACTACTCCGAGACCGACCCCCAGACCAACGCCTTCGTGAACGGGATCTACACCTCAAGCGCGTCAGCCACCCTGTTGACGTTCCTGCAGATGGTCAATCCCGACATCCCCCACAACCACGGCATGATCCAGCCCATCGACATCATCATCCCCGAGGGCACGATCCTCAACGCCTCGTACCCGGCGGCCACCACTTTCGGCAACCACCTCTGTCCTCCCAACGCCGATGCCATCATGCGGGCCCTGGCTCCTATCATCCCGACCAGGGTGACTGCTGGCTGGAACAACCTGTTGTGCTCACTGTCGACCGCAGACGACCCCCGCAAGGACGACGACACCTTTGTCGACATCATGTTCATGGGTCTGAAGGGTGGGTCAGGGGCCATGTGTGATACTGACGGCTACGACCACATCGGGATGATCGATGCCTCCGGCGGCTTGTTGGACCAGGACTATGAGATGTTCGAGCAACAGACACCCCATCTGTTGTTGAAACATGAGTTCCTCACGGACTCGGCTGGAGCAGGTGAATATCGTGGCGGGCTCGGAGTCGAGACCCGATACCGCGTTGGCTCTCACGACACCCAGATAGTGACATTCGGAGACGGAGACGAGGAACCGGCCTTCGGCCTTGGCGGAGGAAAGGACGGGACACTGAACAAGATCGAGCTCCACTATCCCGATGGGCAGACCCACACTCCGACCAGTAAGGACCTCATCGAGGAGGTGCCCCAGGGCACCCTGTACGTGCAGGAGGCCGGGGGCGGTGGCGGCTTCGGCGACCCTCACGACCGGGACGCGGTCAAAGTGTACGAGGAGGTCCGTGATGGTCTCATCTCGGCCTCGGCCGCCCATAGCACCTATGGGGTCGTGATCCGTGAGGACGGCCAGGGAATCGACGAGGCGGCCACGGCCGAGCTCAGGGCTTCGGACTGACCCGTGGACTTCGCACTGACCGATACCCAGGAGGCCGTCCAGAGCTTGTTTCGGGACTTCTCCCGCAACGAGGTCCAGCCTCAGGCCGCCGACCTCGACTCGAATCCGCGTTTCCCGGCCGAGCTGTTCGGTGCCGTCGGCAAGCTCGGCTTCTTCTCGATGCGCTACCCCGAGCCACTCGGTGGAGGGGCGGACACCCTCTCGTACCTGCTAGCCGTCGAGCAATTGGCCCACGGGTCGATGGCCCTGGCCGCGGCCTGCAGTATGCAGTCGCTCATGGGCACCTTCTTCGTCCACCGCTTCGCCGACGACGACCTTCGCAAGCGCCTGGTCGAACCGGCCCTACGAGGCGAGGTCATCGGCACCATCTGTATGACCGAACCAGATGCCGGCTCCGACCTCTTCGCCATGGAGACCAGGGCCACCGAGAGCAACGGCACCTGGCTCATC